>CAXTPL010000292.1:0-2047 GCA_964246065.1 uncultured Acidobacteriaceae bacterium | reverse complement strand
GGATACATGCTCAAGCACGCGGCAAAGCTTATACAAGGTGCATAACACCCTCTAGTCTCCCTGGGGCCGCTGCTCAGACTTGCACCGTGCAAGTTTAGCCCTGCCTGCCCGAGCGTTCTTTTCCTCCTGCCCAGCAGAGCTTCCATAGCTACGACTATAGCTAGAGGGACTAGGGCGGGATATGTTTGTTGGTAGTGATGTATTACAGCGGTGCCGGGATGGGCGGACGTAACGGGCAAGAGCTGCTGTCAGCGTGGGTGCCGGAGGACTTGGCCGCCCGCTTCAAGTTATGGGCACGGACGACGGATGGCGGCGCCTCTGCTGCTCTTCGCCGGCTGATCCTTCAGGTAGTCGATGGCACCGAGCCTGGCCTGCCGATGGGCGCCAGCGGCCGGCAGATCGGCGTTCGCCTTAAGGACCCGGAACGGGTGGCTTTGCTTCGCGCGGCCCAGGCCCGGCAGACCACCCCGGCCAACTGGCTGCGGAGCCTGGCTGTCGTCCACCTCGGGCGGCGGCCTCAGTGGAGCGAGCCAGAAGCGGCCGAGCTACGGGCGATCGGCATGGAGATCCGGCGGGTAGGGAACAACCTGAACCAGCTTGCCCGGGTGATGGACGAGGCCGCCTTGACAGGTGAGTATCCGCTTGGACAGGGCGACGCCGCTCGCGAGGGGGTCGAGCTGCTGCGGGTGGAGCTTCGCCGACTCATGGCGATCTACACGGGGAACTTTGACTATTGGGGGTTGCCGGACGCGGAGCGCCCGACGTCAAAGCCTGGCATGAAGGTGCGCGAGCTGGTGCGGCAGAACGAGGATAAGGCGAGGCGTCGGCTTCGCCCGCGCCGCCGTCCAACCAAGTTTATTGCGGACGGAGCGGCGGTGGAAGGGGACTAGGACAGTGATGGACTTGCACGGTGCAAGTCCAGAGGAGAGGATCATGCTGGATGCGGACGCAATGAGAGTGTGGATCGCGCTCAGCGTGCTAGTTCTTCTGGCCCTGGTCATCCTCGTTCGGTCGAGGCGTCCAGGAAAGGCGCCGCGGAACATGGATGCGCTTCCGCTGCCGGCCGGGACGATACGTGCCAAGCCGCTCCTAAGCGGTTGGGAAAATTGGCAATCGGTCAGTTCGCCCGCCAACTCCCGAGGACGCATCGGCTTTGCCCTCAAGTTCGGTTGCTCGACATGCTGTCGGTTAGGGATACAGACCGTTCCCGGTGGCGCACCACCTGCAACCGTCTTGGTTCCAAGAGCGTCGATTTCGCGGTGATCGACCAGAACGGTCGCGTCATGCTGGTCATCGAGCTGAACGACAGCAGCCATGACCGTCCGGAGCGCCACGATCGGGACAAGCTCGTCCGCGCCGCGCTCAACCAAGCCGGCATACCCCTTGCTCTGTTCCAACCAGGCCAGCCGCTTGATCTAGTGCCCTGGCAGATAGCGTAGATGGATCGCCGGGCCACCTTTGGGCAGTGGGGAGGTGAAGAAGCGGAAGCGCCTATGCCGACATCGCCATAGCCAGAAGGAACTATGGCCGCGGCTATAGACGAGACTGCCGTTAGCGGTCACCCGGCGAGCCGTCTCGATCACCTGCTGCCCTGGTCAGGTCGAGCGGGCTACAGCTGAGATTGGTGGATTGCGGACGTTTGGCCCAAACCAGGTCGATGTCCGTTTTGCGCTCGGAGCAGTCATCCAGAGAACGCAAGGCGTTCTACAAAGCTGACCTGAGACTGTCCTGCTCGCTCTGCTTGGCGAGCATGGTCTTCGCTGGTCCGGCGTGGTCTGCGACTATGGCAGCTTGCCCGCGTGGATCGCTTACTTCGGAACTCGCGACCTAGCTCACGCCTCGTTGGGACGAACCAAGCCTTGCCGACGCGGCCGTGGCGACGCACGACTACGGATACCTTCAGGAAGATGGAGGTCAGCCCGGCGGCGCTGAGGGCATGTGGACCTCCAGTCCGGCTGCCGCATGAGAAGGCTTGCTTCCCAAGCATTGTGATTAATGGCTCCTCCAGTTGGTTCAGGTTGGGAGCTGACCGGCACCAGGGGTTGTA
>CAXTPL010000291.1:1655-2074 GCA_964246065.1 uncultured Acidobacteriaceae bacterium | reverse complement strand
GTTGTTTCAAGCGGGCACTCGGCACACCGAGGCTTGCGCGCCACGCATACCTGGCGCCCATGGTGGATCAGCTCGTGCGAAAAGGCGATCCATCGCTCACGCGGAATCCTCTTCATCAGATCCTGCTCGATCTTCTTCGGGTCTTCCTGCTTTGTCAGGCCTAGACGGTTTGCCAGCCGCTGCACGTGCGTGTCGACCACCACACCCTCTGCCAGCCCGTAAGCCACGCCTAAAACCACATTGGCTGTCTTGCGCGCCGCTCCCGGCACCGTGATGAGCTCGGCCAGCGTCCGCGGAACCTGTTCGCCGAAGCGCTCATGAATGGCGCGTGCCGCGCCCTGGATCGACTTTGCCTTGCTGCGAAAAAAGCCGGTCCGACGGATCAGCTCCTCAAGCGCGGGCAGGGAAGCGCCAGCCAT
>CAXTPL010000291.1:0-1645 GCA_964246065.1 uncultured Acidobacteriaceae bacterium | reverse complement strand
GGGTAGGCCTCAAACAAGGCGGGCGTGGCGAGATTGACGCCCGCGTCCGTTGTTTGCGCTGAAAGGATGGTCGCGATCAACAGTTCAAACGGCGACCGGTGAAGCAGCGCGCATTCCGCATTGGGGTAGGTCTTCGCCAGCCGGTCGAGCAGGTCTGCGATGCGGGCAGGAGCAAGATCGCGGCGCGGACGCGGACTGGGCGGGTCCGGCTTGAGGCCCGCGCGCTTCGCGGCACCGCCGGGGCGCTCGCCGGTCGGAGCCTCGGCTGCGCGTAGCCTGGTGCGAGTTTCCATGCTCTCGATCATAGACTTGGCGCACGGGGACGCAGCGAACCTGCATGCAAGCCGCTGCACGCAGTCACGCTATACCGCCTCACGCGCCGGCGGGTGCCCGACCGCCGGGTCGCGGTAGGGCACGATACGATCTTTTTGACGGAGAAAAAAGGCCTCAAAGTAGCGGCGCGAAAGCCATGCGATCGCGGTGGAGACAGTCACGCACAGCACGGTGTTCGCAAGCAGGCTCCCGGCACGTGGATGCTTCGTGATCTCGAGAGGGGTCCCTTGAAGCAGATGGTCCATCGTGTTGAAGATGAGCTGGTGCACAAGATACAGGCCATAGCTGATGTAGCCGAAGAAACTCAGCACCCTGGAGGCAAAGGCACGCGGCTGCCCAGCCTCCGCGCCCCGATTGCGGGCAATGACGGCCAACAGAAGAGCAGTGTAGCCAAAAAGATACACATATCGATGCAGCGCGTCGGCCAGCCTCCACCACAGCGGATTGCGAAAGAGAAGGGCACTGGCCACGATGAAGGCCAAGGTTGCCGCAGCCAGCCCACCCAGCCTTTGGGCAAGCATGCCGATATTGTCGCGGCGCAGCCGGCCCTCGCGTAGCAGGATCGCGACCAGTGCGCCCGCAAGCAGCAGATCGGCATTGAACCACAGCTTGAAGTTTGTGTCGACGCCGGGCAAGGCGATCACGCAGAGGAGCCGGAACAGGGCTGCGCCGCAGATATACCAGCCCGCCATGCGGCCGAGTGCCCGTGGCGAGATGCGCCGCACAAGAAAAGGCCACAGCAGGTAGAACTGCTCCTCGACCGCCAGAGACCAGAGCGTACCGTACTCTGCGCTGCGCGCCCCCACCAGCCCCGCCATGTTGGCGATGTACAACAAGGCCGCCAACACGAAATGCCATCCCACCTGGTGCATGGCTTTGAGCACGATCAGCAGCAGCAGGTACGCAGGCATGATGCGCAACACACGCCGCACGTAAAACTTGCGGTAGTACTGGGGAGAGTGTGCTGTATCGAGCAGGATGCCCGTAATCAGGAAGCCCGAAAGAACAAAAAAGAGTTGCACCCCGGACGCGCCGTACGCGGTGAGCAGGAGCGGCCACCGCGTCCATCCGGAGGTTGTCTCCCACGGCACCCGTGCATCGATCCCGTGGTAAAGCAGAACCAGCAGGATCGCTACGCCGCGCAACACATCCAGGCCCGGGATGTAGCCCTTGTAGCGCAGGGCAGAAGCTGAGCCTTGTTCGTGCAAAGCGCCCCATCCTTAACGTGAGCTGTTTGCCGGGGGAAACAAGCGGGTCGCCGCTCACGCCGCCAGTAATCCAAGACGGTCCAGCATCAGCTCAGGCGTCATGC
>CAXTPL010000290.1:0-2095 GCA_964246065.1 uncultured Acidobacteriaceae bacterium | reverse complement strand
GCCCCGCACCCTTCATCGTTGGCGTCAACGCGCGCTGGAAATGCGTCCAGGCGGCGGGAACGTCGGCCGCGATTTCCGGCGCCGTGTGCATGTTGACGATCATAGGCGCCTTCTCGGTCATGTCGTCCTCTCGTACGCGGGTGGAGGCATCCGAACTTGGACGCTTGTCTTTGGGATGGGCGGCTTCGACGGTAGTAAGGTGAGACCCCCCGGCACCTTCTCAATCCGAGCATCGGGGTACACCGCCATTACCGAGCCAAGCGCCTTCATCAGCTCGCGCTTGAAGTCCTTGGGGTCACGATACTCCTGCCCAAACTGCTCCCGCAGATTCGCCCAAGATAGCTTTGTGCCGTTCGGTCCACGCACCCGGTGCAATCGATGAGAGAGCCACGAATATACGTCCAGGGCCAAAGCGGAATGCTTCAATGCCGCCAGCGCGCGCGGATCGAGGGGGACCGCATACTCGGCCAGCGATTCGTAAAACTCCCCCGTCAGCTCGATTACGCCCGGCCACAAGGCTCGCTGCTTGTCGCTCTGGCTGGCCCATGCGGCAAACCGCTTAATGGGCTTGGTGTCGAGCGTTTCGAGACCCACTCCAAGGCTCATGCGACATGCGGCAAGCGCCCGGAGTTGCCGGTTGAAGTTGGCATACTCCTCTCCGCCGGTACTGATCCCAAGCCGAAGCAGGAACTCACGTGCCGAGTGCCCAACCTCCACGGTTGGTGACTTCGTGCGCACTGCCTCGCTGCTGACGTGTACCAACGCCAACCGGGGACGCGTACCGTAGGGCAAAGGCTGCGGCTGCCACTCCTTACCATTCCAAAGCTTCCCTGCCTCAACCAGCAAGGAGACATTCCCGTTCATTCGCTCAAAAGTGTTCCCGACCACTCGCCGCCTCGGCAAGCCGACCTGACAAAGAACGGAGTGCAGGAAATCAGGGCGAGCCGGCGGCTCCATCGCAATCTCGCTGCCTAGCCGAATTAGGCGAGCAGCCGTGGGCGGAAGGGTGCTGACTGCCTGTAGATCGGAGTCGATGTCTGACATAGGCATCCTTAGCAGTCATGGCGTCATGACGCTATACATTTACGGCGTCATTGCGTTATTGGAGGCAGACCGTGCTCGGCAAACACCTTGGAAAGTCCATCCAGCGCCAAGGATTGAAGGCTTACACCTTCAGCTACCGCGAGTTGATGAAGCCGCGCCCACTCGGCTCGTGGAACTCTGACAGTCAATGCGACCGTCTCTCCCTGCGCCCGCTTCCTTCCTCCCACCTTGATGGGCGGCGTCTCTGGCGATGGTGCTGGCGCACCACGGTTGCGGGTGAAGGCTGCTAGGCCGGTTGGCTTCGTTGTCATGCCATCTGCTCCTGTAACCACGACCATAGGGCGCGTATTTCTCCGGCCGCTTTGCCGTCCGTCTCGAACTCGGTGACGGCTCGGCCGCTCGCGACGGCCCGCGCGAAGGCGCGCCGATCGGTAATTTCCACGGGGGCAACCGGTAGCCCGAAAGCGCCCAAAGCGTCCCTCGTCTCTGCGATCTCCGGTGCCCTGAAAGGGCACGCGGAGAGGACGAATACCGCCTTGACGCCGGCCGCCTTCGCGATGCGGACGGCGCCCTCGACTGCCGCCAAGTCGAATGCCGTAGGACGACATGGAATAGCGATTAGGTCTGCTGCACGGGCGATGCTGGCCGCTGCGGGTGCAGCGTGGGGCGCAGAATCGACAATCGCCAACCCCATCCCATCGCCACGGGCCGCATCGAGCACGCGCTTGAGGTCCGATATGTCTGCTGTCGCGACAACAGGCCCACCCTCCTGCCTCGCTTCACCCCACACCGTCGCTGATTTCTGAGGATCGGTGTCGATTAGGACGACTCCGAGTCCAGCCTCGTAAGCTGCCACAGCGGTATGGACAGCCAAGGTGGTCTTGCCTGCACCGCCCTTCTGACTGAGGAAAGCCACTACCTTCATAACGCCATGATTGCATGACGCCATGGCTGTTTCAAGCTGTGGCGCTTTGACGTCATGGCGTATCGGCGGCATGTAGCAGTCTGCGAACCTGAGCCGCCGACCACTGTTCCCTGCCTGTTGGCGTTC
>CAXTPL010000289.1:1628-2108 GCA_964246065.1 uncultured Acidobacteriaceae bacterium | reverse complement strand
ATCCAGAGCGCGACGGGTGTGTGGAGATCGCAGTTCGCCGCCTCTATTAAACAATAGTAGGCGGGCGCCACGGCGGCGAGCGAGGCAAGGCCTTGCGCGCGCAGCAAGGCAGCGGCTGCTGCAGGCGAGGCGACCGCCAGCACCGGCAGCCGAAAAGCCGAGCCCATGGAGGCGCGGAGGCCCTTCGGGTTCCACACACTCGCGGTACCCGGGAGAGCAAGCACGCCGGAGGCGCCGAAGGCCTCGGCGGAGCGGAGGATGGTACCGAGGTTGCCTGGGTCCTGGAGACCGTCAAGCACCAGCACAAGCGGGTGCGCGGACGGGGTCGGCGGGGCGAAGACCCGGTCCTCTGAGAAACGAGGCGGCACGGCAAGCGCGGCGACTGGCTGCGGGTGCGCGGTGGTGACGGCGCCGCGAAGGAGTTCCTCCGGAACGGAAAGAATCTCAGGCACGGCGGCCAGCGCAGGGGGCAGGTTGTGC
>CAXTPL010000289.1:0-1618 GCA_964246065.1 uncultured Acidobacteriaceae bacterium | reverse complement strand
ATGCGGAGAAAGATGGTTTGGACAGCGATGCCGCTGCGCAGCGCCTCCTCGAGCAGGTGCACGCCTTCAAGGCCGACCAGCTGCGGCGTGGGGCGGGCAAGAGCGGCGCGCAGCTGCTTGAGGCGCCCATTGGCGCGACTCTGTACAATGCGAAGAGGCACATGGGCAGCTGCGGACATGGGTACGATGGTACCCGCTCGCGCGTGCCGCGTTTCCGCGCTCGTTCGTCCCTGGCCTGCAATCTTTCTTACCTGGAGCCACTTTGTCCGCGGAAATCCTGCGCATTCATCCGGACGAGCCCGAACCGGACCGGGTGCAGTACGTTGTTTCCTGTCTCGAGAGCGGCAAGGTTGTCGGCCTGCCCACGGACACCTTTTACGGGCTTGCTGTCGACCCGGTAAACCTCCGGGCGGTGGAAAGTATCTACGAGATCAAGTCGCGGCTCAAGAACAAGCCGCTGTCGCTGCTCATCGCCAGCCTGGCGCAGGCCTACGAGCTGGCACGCGAGATCGGCTTTGACTTCGACAAGCTGGCGGACCGCTTCTGGCCCGGTCCGTTGACCATCATCGTAAAGGCAAGCTCGCGGCTGCCCTTGCGCTCGCCGGCCAACACGGGCAATGTGGCGCTGCGCATTCCCGATGCGGCGATTGCGCGCGCAGTGGTGGAGCGTTTCGGCCTGCCGATCACGGCAACCTCGGCCAACCTGCAAAATGCGCCGGAGTGCACCTATGCGCACTGCGTGCTGCACCAGATCGGGGATCGGATCCCGCTGATCGTCGATGGGGGGCCGACCGGGCGGAGCGTGCCGACCACCATTGTCGATCTTTCAGGCGGCGACGGGTCGTGGAAGATTATCCGCGAAGGCGCCATCCCGACCCATGAGATCGCGCTGGCCTTGAGCCGATAGATGGACGCGCCGGAGCCATCGAGCGCAGAGTCGTCCAGGGTCGGCAAGCCCGGTACGCCGGCAGGCGCTTTTCGCAGGCGGCGTACCCGCTGGATGCCGAGCGTGCTTTTGCTGGCCCTGATGGGCGCCGCCGGCTGGGTAGCGCATGTGTACAGCGAGATACGGTTCTACGCGACCCATGACCAGGCGCGCCCGGCGGATGCGATCGCTGTTTTTGGGGCGGCCGAGTACGATGGGCGCCCGTCGCCGGTGCTGCGCGCGCGGCTGGATCACGGGCTGGCGCTTTACCGGGAAAAACTGGCCCCGCTGATGGTTACGCTTGGCGGCGGCGATCCTGCCGAGCGCCATTCCGAGGGCGGCGTGGGCGAGGATTACCTTCTGGCACACGGGGTGCCGGAAAGCGCCATTATCGCCGAAACGCAGTCGGGCAATACACGCGAGTCGGCCGAGCGCCTGGCGGTGATCGCGCAGGCCAACCACCTGCGGCGCATCGATGTGGTCAGCGACGGCACACACCTGTTCCGGACGCACGCCCTGTGCGCGGCAAATGGGCTTACTGTGTATACCTCGCCGCGCGTAGAAGCAAAGGCGTTGCCGGTCGATGCACGGGCAGAGCGGCTTATGCACGAGATCGTGAGCTACACCGCCTTTCGGCTCCATCTGCACTGAGCAAATACCCTCAAGTAGTCGCGTGCCAGGTCGATAACCTCC
>CAXTPL010000288.1:0-2195 GCA_964246065.1 uncultured Acidobacteriaceae bacterium | reverse complement strand
GGCAGGGGCGGCGGCGGCTAGCTTTGCTGCTTCTTGCAGCGCACGACCGGCTAACCGGGCAAGGACCCGCGCTTGTTGACGCGAGCGCAACTTCTCGCTTACTCTAAAGGTCTTGCGTAATCTCGATGACGCGCGCCTTGAGCCGTTCGGGCGCATCGGCAGGATCGGCCATCCGGCCGGCTTTCGAACACAAGCGCCGTACTCACGTACATAGCTTCGTTTCGACGCGGGCAGCTGCGTTGTTTGCGCGTGGAATCGAGCGAGCCTGATCGGCTCCAATGTACAGGGACGAAGAAATCAGCACCACGGATCGAGCAGGGAGAAAGAAGCAGATGTCTACGTTTATTCCGAGCGCGCTGGATATCGAGCGCAAGTGGTTTCTGGTCGATGCGACCGGCAAGACGCTGGGTCGCCTGGCGACTGAGGCCGCAAGCATCCTGGCCGGCAAGCGCAACCCCAAGTATGTGCCCTACATCGATATGGGCGACCATGTCATTGTGGTCAACGCGGAGAAGATCCGCCTGACCGGGCTCAAGGCCGATCAAAAGGTGTACCGGCGCTACACCGGTTTTCCGGGCGGGCTGCGGGAAGAGTCCTACACGCGCCTTTTGCAGCGTCGGCCCGAAAAGGTGATTGAAGAAGCCGTGCAGGGCATGCTGCCGAAGACCAAGATGGGCCGCAAGATGGCCGGCAAGCTCAAGGTCTACCGTGGCGACAAGCATCCGCATGAGGCACAGCAGCCGCAGGCGCTTGAGTTCGCCGCGCACGCGGGCAAGTCGACCGAGGCAGAGATCAAGGCAGAAGCAGCACGGGGAGTGAAGGCGTAAATGGCAGATTTGGTGCAGTACTACGGAACAGGCCGGCGCAAGTCGGCCATCGCGCGCGTGTTTCTGCGCCCGGGCACGGGCAAGTTCACCGTCAATGCCAAGGACCACGGCGTCTATTTTGTGACCGAAGAGCAGCGGATCGCGGCCAAGCGGCCCCTGGTCCTGGTTGATATGGTTTCGAACTTTGACGTGCTGACCACGGTGCGTGGCGGCGGCGTTGCGGCCCAGGCTGATGCGGTCAAGATGGGTATCTCGCGCGCCCTGCTTGAGTTCAACGCCGAGCTACGCAAGACGCTCAAGACCGAAGGCCTGCTGACCCGCGATGCGCGCATCAAGGAGCGCAAGAAGTACGGTCAAAAGGGCGCACGCGCACGCTTCCAGTTCTCCAAGCGCTAATTTCCGGCGCACAAGTCAGGTGTCAGCCCGGTTCGGGGCGCGTCGCTCGAGCCGGGCAAACTACGTGGTGATTCTCCCGCTCAATAGGGAATCAATCCCGGGCAGCAAGCTCTGGATGCAACTCAATAAGGAGGCAGTTTGGCGACCATCACGATGAAGGAGCTGCTCGAAGCAGGCGTACACTTCGGGCACCAGACCAAGCGTTGGGATCCCCGCATGAAGGAGTACATCTTCGGCGAGCGCAACGGGATCTACATCATCGACCTGCAGAAGACCCTCAAGATGTTCAAGGAGGCGTCAAAGTACGTCACCGATCTGACATCGGCGGGCAAGGTCATCCTCTTTGTCGGCACCAAGCGCCAGGCGCAGGATGCCATTGCCGAAGAGGCGAACCGCTGCGGCATGTTCTACATCAACCAGCGGTGGCTGGGTGGCCTCCTAACCAATTGGGTCACGGTGCAGAAGTCGGTGAAGCGTCTGCAGGAACTCGACGAGATGGCGACAGACGGCCGCTATGAGCTGCTGACCAAGAAGGAAGTCATCAAGCTGGAGCGCGAGCGCAAGCACCTCCAGGCAAACCTGGCCGGCATCAAGAACATGAAGCGCCTGCCGGACGCGCTGTTCATCGTCGACTCGAACTCGGAAGCCATCGCCGTCAAGGAAGCCCGGAAGCTCGGTATCCCGGTCGTCGCTGTGGTCGACACCAACTGCGACCCGACCGTCGTTGACTACGTCATCCCCGGCAACGACGACGCGCTGCGGGCGATTCGCCTGTTCACCTCGAAGATCTCGGATTCCGTGATCGAGGGCGTGCAGATGGCCAACGATAAGAACTTCCACGAGATCGCGGGCGTAACCACCACGACCACGACGATGGAGCAGCATTTTGCCGCGGAGCCTGTTGAGGTAGCGGGCCTGGAAGCGGGTGCGGACGAGCCCGCGACAAGCGAACCGGAAGAGCCTGAAGAGGTC
>CAXTPL010000287.1:0-2259 GCA_964246065.1 uncultured Acidobacteriaceae bacterium | reverse complement strand
TGTGGACTGGGCTGCCTTCCCTTACGAATATGCCGCGGCGGACGCAACGCCTTTGTTTCTGATGGCCATGGCAGACTATCTTGCCGCCAGCGGAGATCTGGCGTTTGTGGAGCAGCACTGGCAGGCTATCGCCAGGGCGTGGGAGTTTGAGCGGACCCATGACGCCGATGGCGACGGCATCTACGACAATGCGCAAGGTACTGGCTGGGTAGAGAGCTGGATACCGGCGATGCCGAAGCAGGAGGTCTACCTTGCTGCCCTCGATGTAGAGGCCAGCCGGGCCTACGCGCGGCTCGCGGCAGCCGCCGGCCATCCTGCGGAAGCAGACGCTGCAAAGGAACGCGCAGCCAAAGTAGCCTCCACCCTTGAAAAGGAGTATCTCACCGAGGGGCGACTCTACGGAGCCGACGGCGCGCTCCAACCCATGTACGCGTTTAGCCGCAACGCCGGCGCAAGCGAAAACCCCGCGCCCGGGCAGCCTGCGCTCCTTGACCGTACCGCGACCGTCTACCCCGCTGTTGCCTGGTGGGATGGCGAGGATGCACTCCAAGGTGCCGATGCCATGTTTGAGGCGTGGGCATCGCACGAGTTTTCGACGGATTGGGGCACGCGGGACGTTGGCGAGCACCAGCCGATCTATGACCCCATCAGCTACCACCAGGGCTCCGTATGGCCGCTTTTTACCGGTTGGGCTTCGCTCGCCGAATACCGCAGCGGCCGTCCCTTGTCAGGCTATGCCCACCTGATGCAGAACCTGGACCTTACCTGGGCGCAGGACCTCGGAGCGGTGACCGAGTTACTCTCAGGCCAGTACTTTGAGCCGATGGGGCGCTCGACCACGCATCAGCTTTGGTCGTCGGCCATGGTGCTGGTGCCGGCCGTCCGCGGGTTGTTCGGCATCAGCCTGGATGCCGAGGCACACACGATGCGCATCCATCCTCAGCTGCCGGCGACCTGGGACGGCGCCGTGCTGCACCACGTGCCTGCCGGAGCCCAGGCGCAGGTCACGCTCAGCTTTAAACGCGAAGGCGCGAGGATGCTGGTCGAGCAGACGTTGGAGCCAGGCGGCCCCGCGATGCCCTTGCCGCGGCTGGTCGGCGAAGGCGGAGCTGTAGATCGGCCGGGGGTGCTCCACATCGCACTGCCGCCGGTCGAGCTTGAGATACCGGCGGAGCTGCCGCTGCCAGGCGCTCGCACAACGCAGCTGAAAGTGCTGCAACAACATGTGGAGGCGCACATGGCCACCTGGCTGCTTGAGGCGCCAGGAGCCGCAACCTTCCGCCTGCCCCTCAGGTTCAATGGCATTCGCAGCGTGCAGGCCGAGGGCGCAGAGGTGCTGCCCGCAGCCCTTGCGCACCACGGAAGCAGGGCAGCCGAACGCGCCAGCGTCGACGCGCCGGACAAGGGAGGCGGATCGAGCCCGGGCCCTGTGCAGAGCATCGAAGTGCACTTTCCAGCAGGGGTTGGCTACACGCAGCAAAGGGTCACGGTGCGCTGGTAAGAGCGCAGGCTGTGTGTGCAAGCGGCGCGAGCCGTCGAGCGTGCAAGCCTGCAAGAGTTAAGCGGGCTGTGGGCTCCGGCAGGGTTGGCGGCGCCGCGCGGCGGGTTGGTGGCGCCGAGCGGTTGTGTTTTGGGGAAAGGCTTGCGCGCCGATGCGCAGGCCGCGGCCCTGCGACACCAGCGCACGCGCACGCGCGTACTGCCAGCCGTAACTCTGATCCCGGCATCCTAGCAGGCGAGGTTTGAGCGATATCCATGGTCTGGCTAGCCATCCTTGCTGCACTTGTCGCCGGGGCGTCCAACCCCTTCCAGTCGGGCACCAATGCCGAGTTAAACAAACAGCTGCGCGAACCCCTCTTCGCGGTTCTGTGGGTGTACCTCAGCGGCATGGTCGTGCTGGTCCTTGCCGGTTTCGTTGCGCGGCAGTTTTCAGCAGCACACGTGGGACGCGCGCACGCGGCGCTCCCGCACGTTGCCTGGTGGGCTTGGCTGGGCGGCGTGATCAGTATCGGCTCCACGCTGGCCGGGGCGGTCTTTGCCCAGCGCCTGGGCTCCGGTTTGTTTACGGGCCTCAGCCTGACGGCTTCGCTGTGCATAGCCGTCCTCCTCGACCAGTTTGGCTGGATCGGGTTTAAGCAGCATGCGGCAAGCCCGGCGCGTCTGGTCGGCTGCGCTTTGCTCGTCGGCGGCGTGTGGCTGGTTGCTCGCTTTTAGCAAGGTGAGAACGGCAGGCGAGGGGGGGGAGCCCGAACTGAAAGG
>CAXTPL010000286.1:0-2309 GCA_964246065.1 uncultured Acidobacteriaceae bacterium | reverse complement strand
CTGCGCGGCCACGCGCGATTGCAGCACCAGGGCAAAGTCCGCAGCCGCATTATGGGTGGTCGCGTTCAGCAGGGCTTCCTTGGTGGCCGCGGCAAACGCCACCATGTCGGTGCGGAGCACGTAGCGGCCGTTTTGAGCGATCGCCATGCGATAGGCGCCGTTTACGTCGGTGGCGGTGGTGTAGCGTGCGCCGGTCAGAGTGTTGGTTGCAGTAATGCGCACGCCCGGCAGCGGAGTGCTGCCAGACTTCACGGTCCCTTGCAGAGTGCCGCCTGCCTGCAGCGTCCCGTCACCCTGCGCCGCGGGAGCTGCCGCAGCCTGTGCCGCAGCCTGTTCCGCCGCAGAGGCGCTCCCGGGCAAGGTCGAGGAAGGCGCCTGCGCATTCGCCGGGGCGCAGGCAAGCACGCAGGCAAGCACGGGCGCAACCGCGACCACCCACCCGGGCAGCCAAGCCGCGACCGCGACGAACCCGCGCCTTACCGGGCGCGCAGCTTGGACCATTCCCTGATCTCCCGCGCATCGACGACTGTGATCACACTCCCGGCGAAAAGCCCCTTCTGCATGGCTCCCCTGGCCGTCATGCCGTCGCCCACCTGGATGTCGCCGAGCGTGATGCTCTCGTGCCGTTTGCGGAAGGAGGTGTTTTCATCCACGGTGACCTTGGCGACCTGGTCATCCGGCCGCCTCACTGTGAGCTCGGTTCCATGGATCGCGGTGATGGTGCCGGCCAGCCAGGTTTTGCCGAACTCCGTGCGTCGCCGATCGAACTCGGCCAGCTGCCGGGGGTCGACCGCGGCAAGAAACACAGCGCCGAGCGTGTGCTGCTTCTGGTCCAGCTCGCCGCCTGCAAGCACAAAGTCTCCCGGGTGGATCGATCCGGCGCTTGCGCTCTCGCCGTCCCGCACAAAGTGGGTATTTACCCCTGTTTCAATTTTGAAGTCGGTGCCGCCGGGCGCCTTCACCAGGTAGGTGCTTCCTGTGACCTTGACCACATTGCCGCGGATTGCCTCCATGCCCGCAATCTCATCGGGCCCGTCCGGCGCCGCCTGGCCGACCGCCCAGGCGCACAAGCTGAGGCACGCGAGCAGACCCAGGCGAGCGGGCCAGGAGATCGTGAACCAGGGGGAGCGGCGGCTTGCAAGCATGACCACAGTGATAGACGAGAGGCCCGCAGGAAAGACGCCGATGGAGGAGGCGCAACGGGTTTGTGTTTTGAGCAGGCTTCCAACAAAGGACAGCCGCGTGCCTAAACCGAGGTGGAAGACTCCCCACCCTCGGCTCGCAAGTGCTACTCTTTGGGCGGGCAACTCGGTCGGCTATGCGCCGGCATGCGTAGCGGATCGACCAGGAGGCAGCAGGAGAGATGACGGAAACCGCGGTTTTCCCGGCGCCAGCCGGCAACGCTCTCGCCGGGCAGCTGCTCCCTCTGCTTCAGGACCGATTTTGGACAGTGCGGCAGCAGAGCCTCGCGCTGTGCCGCCCGCTCACACCTGAAGACATGATGGTGCAGTCCTGCCCGGAGGCCAGCCCGGCCAAGTGGCACCTGGCCCATACCACCTGGTTTTTTGAGACCTTCATTCTTGCTGAGTTTGATCCCGGCTATCTCGCGTTCCACCCTGAGTTTCGCTGGCTCTTCAACAGCTATTACAACTCTGTGTCGAGCCAGCCGCAGAAGAAGCTGCGTGCCAGCTTTTCGCGTCCTTCGCTGGACCAGATCTTTGCTTATCGCAACTCGGTCGACGCCGCCATGCAGGCGCTGCTTGCCGACGGAGCGCCTCCCGAGGCGCTTCGCCGGGTAGAACTTGGGCTGCACCATGAGCAGCAGCACCAAGAGCTCCTGCTCACAGACGCAAAGCACGCTTTTTGGTCGAACCCACTGCGCCCGGTCTATGCCAGTGCAAGCCTGCCTGCCCAGCCCCCGGCCCGGCAACTGCTGGCCCCGCAGCGCTGGGTGCGCTTTGACGGAGGATTAGCCGAGACAGGCGCTGCGGGCGATGGGTTCTGCTTCGATAATGAGCAGCCCCGGCACCGGGTTTTTTTGGAGCCGTTCGAGCTTGCCACGCGCCCCGTCTCCTGCGCCGAGTACCTGCAGTTTATGGAGGATGGCGGCTACGAGCGCGCTGACCTTTGGCTTTCTGAAGGCTGGCAAACCGTGCAGGCCGAGCACTGGGAGGCGCCGCTCTACTGGCACCGTGACGGGCCGCGAGAAGACTGGCGCATCTTTACCCTGCGCGGCGAGCAGCCGCTTTCCTCGTTGCTTGCAGCTCCGGTCTGCCACGTGAGCTATTTTGAGGCGGACGCCTTTGCGC
>CAXTPL010000285.1:0-2373 GCA_964246065.1 uncultured Acidobacteriaceae bacterium | reverse complement strand
GGAGATCACAACACACCTGCAGTGCCGCCTGCAAGACCGTAATCCAGAGATAGAAATTGCGGCCGTTCGGTGCCTGCAGTGCTAAGCGCGTCCAAGAGCCGCTTCTGTGCAGTGCCCATTAGCCTTACTTCTCAAAGTGTGGGCGTGTAGTCTACCCCGCGAGCTGCCCATTTCCTCCTTCGATCTCCAAATGGTCCAGGAATGCGGCCCGTGGTGCGCCTGATGACTCATAAGAACTTCTGCTTGGACCCCGCAGCGCAAAGCGCCGATGCTCAAGGTGTCAGGAGAACAACACCATGGCACCTACCGCGACGCAACCGCAGTTGCCCGCTCGAACGGTTGTAGGTGCCGCGCGCTACGCCGAACTCTCCCACCGGCGAAGAGCCTGGAGGCGAGCTCTTGCTCCTCGGTTTGAATAGCAAGACCGTCTTCTTTCTCGGTCTGCTGCTTGCAGCCAGCGGCATCTGCTCGCCGCCCGTGGGGCTTGCCGGCGGAATCCTCTTCGGGTTTACCGTCGCTCACCCCTACCGGCTGGAGAGCGCATCGCTGGCCAAGCTGCTGCTGCAGATCTCCGTCGTGGCGCTCGGCTTCGGGATGAACCTCGAGAAGGTGCTGCACGCCGGGCGCGCCGGCTTTGTGTATACAGCCATCAGCATCTCCTGCGCGTTGGGGCTTGGGTTGCTTGTCGGCCGCGTGTTGCATGTGGCCGGCAGAGCCTCCTACCTCATCAGCGCAGGAACGGCGATCTGCGGCGGCAGCGCCATTGCCGCGATCGCCCCTATCTCCGGCGCGAGTGAAGAAGAGATCAGCGTAGCCATGGGAACGGTCTTCCTGCTGAACTCCATTGCGCTGCTTATCTTTCCGGCCATCGGCGCGGCCCTGCACCTCGATCAGCATCAGTTCGGCCTGTGGGCGGCACTGGCTATCCATGACACAAGCTCAGTGGTCGGGGCGGCAGCCAGGTATGGCAGCGAGGCGCTTGCCATCGGCACCACCGTCAAGCTCGCGCGGGCCCTCTGGATCGTGCCCTTGTCCCTGCTGACGGCGAGCTATGTGGCACGCGGGCGGCTCGGCGGCTCAGGCGCCGGGCACCCTGGCATCAAAGCCCGCACCAGGCTGCCCTGGTTTATCCTCTTCTTCTGCCTGGCCAGCGTTGCAAGCACCTATCTGCCCCGCTTTGCACCCGCTTACCTGGCGCTCGGCCAGCTTGGACGCTCAGGGCTGACGGCAACTTTGTACTTGATCGGGACCAGCCTGTCGGCACGCACCCTGCGACAGGTGGGAGCGCGCCCGCTGCTGCAAGGCGTCCTGCTTTGGACGGTTGTCGCCAGCCTGTCCCTGGCGGCCGTCTACTTTCGGTGGATCTCGATTTAGGACGGGGAACGGCGCCCGGTCACGCGCGGGGCAAAGGCCTCACCCTGCTCGAGCACAAACCGGTGAAAGGCTCCGCAGGTACCTGTGGGCTGGGGACCGGCGCGGCGGGCCAGCGCAAACATGCGCGACAAGAGCAGCCCCTGTACGCGCGCCAGGCGTAGGGTACCGAGTGCCAGCTGGTTGCGCACCGCCCAGCGCGACACAAAGCCCACGCCCAGACCCGCCTCGACCGCGCTGAGCAGCCCTTCGGTGGAGTCAAACGTGAGCCCGAGATGCAAGTCGCGCAACGGCAGCCCGGCCGCCACCAGCGCCTGCTCCACCACCCGGCGCGAGCCCGAGCCCTGCTCCCGCAGCACCAGCGTCGCTTGCGCAAGGTCTTCGCGGGTGATCTCGGCGTCGGCCCACTCGTGCCCGGCAGGCACCACGCAAACCATGTGGTCCTGCATAAAGGGCTCTACTTGGATATCGTTGCCGAGCGCGGGCCCTTCAATCAGGCCGAGTTGGATGCGGCTCCCCCGCAGATCTTCTATAACGGAATGCGTATTGCCGCCTGTGATGCTTACCGCCACATGAGGGTGCTGCTGCAGGAAGCCAGCCAGCAGGCGCGGCAGGATGTATTGACCTATAGTTTGCGAAGCGCCCAGCGCGAGTTCCCCGCGCGCAACGCCGGTTGCGGCTGCGACGGCCTCCAGCGCTTCTTCCCCAAGATGCTTGAGCCGCTCGGCAAAGGGCAGAAGCGCCATGCCGGCTGGGGTCAAGCTGACACGGCCGCCCGAACGAAAAAAGAGCGCCGCACCCAGCTCTTCTTCCAGCGCCCGCACCTGCTGCGAAACGGCTGGCTGTGTAAGCAGAAGAGCCTCCGCGGCTTCGCGAAAGTTCAGCGTGCGCGCGACGGTTCGAAAGATGCGGAGCCGGAAGTTTTCCATCGAGGGTAGTTTGCTGCCAGGCCAGGGGGCTCCGACGCCCGCCTCCGGGAATTGTCCAGGGACTGTCCAGGAA
>CAXTPL010000284.1:0-2387 GCA_964246065.1 uncultured Acidobacteriaceae bacterium | reverse complement strand
TCTGCATCGCCGCAACCATCACGTTCTGGTTGTGATACAGAGCCCTGAGCCTAGGGCGCATGTTTGCACAGGGCTACGTGGCTAGGCTGCGCGCCAAGGAGGAAGGCATGGCTGTCTTGGCGTCGGGTGCGATCATCGAGAGGATCGTTTTTCGCCAAGGAGCCCGGAGGAGTTCCAGCCAGCCCCTCACTTATTGGTGAAGGCCGAACAAGTCCAGTGCGAGATCAAGACCGTCGTCAACGAAGAGATCAAGCCGGGACAGCGGAAGCGATTGTTCCCGCGGTTCCAACCAAGATTTTTCCGCCTCCGGCAGTGCGTAGGGGCAGGCATCAGGAACCCGAGGTCAGCGGCGTCGTGACGTGTCTTGCATCAGATCGCGACCGCCCAAGACGTTCACGGTGATGGTCACTTGCGAAAGGTCTCGGAGCGGTGCTGCGCCGTCATCACGATCTCGCTCAAGACGGCTGGGCCAGGCTCGCGCGCACTAGCCGGGGTCGAGCAGGAGACCGCGCTTGGCGACGTGATTGCAGAGCTTGTGCTGCCATCGGCGGGGTCGGCACCGCGGCGGAAGCTTTCTGATCGGGAAGCGGCGACGCATTGGACTGCTGAGAAGGCGACACTAGACCAAGCAGCGCCACAAGCGGCGCAGCCGAGAGGAGCCACAGCCCCTTTGTCTTTCCCTTCTTTCCAAGCCTAGGATGACTGCGTTGAGGGGCCTCGAGCCATTTTTGTGCGAAGCAATATTACGGTGCTCGCTCACGCTTCGGCACATCGTTGACCTGCCAATCGGATAGCGCTCGTGTTGTAGCCTGAACTTTTGACTGGACACCTTCTTAACCGCACGGTACGGTTATGTCGGGAGAGTTTAAGCGCTACTGGCCTGCGTCACGTCGCACAGGCTGGAAAGGCGCAGGGGAGGTTTCTCGATGCGTCCTCTGAGATTAGGTGGGAGCGTGCGCGTGGGAGCGACTCATCCGGGCGCTCCCGCACTTCTGGGCGTCCTCGCAGCCGATTGCTCAATCGTCCGCCCCATAGTCGTAGAAAGCCCCGAGGCGCTCCAGGCGGTAGTGGACGCGGCGGCCGAAATCGTGCCGCTGGAGAACGTCCGGCCGCTGCCGCCTGTCGAGCGGCCTGGCAGCTACTTAGCCGTCTGGATCAACGACAAGAAGCATGGGAAGGAGGCCGAGCGTCCCGGCCTGGGGAGCAAGGTCGTAACACCGACCAAGTTCCTCGTCTGCAAGGGCTTTGACACCCGCTGCGATCTTCCAAGCGAGGTTACCGTGCCAGTTCTGTGCGCCGTGTCTTCAACTAGATCCAGGACCCCTGGGGCTTTTGGTTCGATTAATCCGACGTTAACCCCATCGACGATCATGCGCTTTGGACGGCGCCGACTGCGGCAAGGCACATATTCGGCCAGCTGGATCCAGCCGCTCTCAAGGACTTCGTCTACGACCACGAGATTGACACCGCTCAGTCTTCGGCCTGAACCGACTTGCCAGCCTGGTGACAAGGAAAACTGATCCAGAACTCTCTTGACATAGTAGCGAGGCTCGCAGGACCGTATGATGTGGTATAGCAAACGAAAGGAATCACATCCCTTGAAGCAGGTTTATAGTGTCATCGCCTAACATCGCGTGATGTCAGCTTCGAAATGTTTGTGACTAACAACTCGCTCAGTGTTGGCTCGTACTTCGATGCAGCGCCTCCAACTCAGTAGGTCAGAAGTGATGGGACGTTAACCACCGTATGCGTTCCGGCGCAGCTTCATCAATAATGCAAGTGGACGGTAGTAGGACTTCGGCGGCTTAACCGAGCGTGGAAGGCGAGCTGAGTCAACTTTGCTGCTGAACCCTAGTAGCATCAGGGAGAAAGACATGGATGCCAAGATCGAGGATCGGACAGGGACCGCTGGATCAAGTCCTTCTGGGGACTTTCCAAAAATTGTCGAATGCGATCGAAGCGGCCCGCTGTTTGGGCCGAACCGCATCAAGCTCGGCGTCTTCGGGCTGAACCTCACGAGCGCGGCTGGCATCACCGCAGCCAAGGATCGGCACGAGATTGACTGGAAGCAGAACGTCCGCCTCGTCCAGATGGCGGAGCGGGCAGGGTTCGAGGCGGCGGTCCCGGTGGCGCGCTGGCGCGGCTTCGAGGGTACGTCCAACCCTTGGGGCGAGAGTTTCGAGACCTATACCTGGGCCGCGGGACTGGCCTCGGTCACCAGCCGCATCGGCATTTTCTGCACCTCCCACGTCCTGACCGTCTCGCCCGTGGTGGCGGCCAAGGCCATGACCACCATCGACCACATCTCCAGCGGTCGCGCCGTGCTGAACGTGGTGGCGGGCTGGTTCCAGAAGGAACTGGACATGTTCAACGTCGGCAGCTTGGAT
>CAXTPL010000283.1:900-2513 GCA_964246065.1 uncultured Acidobacteriaceae bacterium | reverse complement strand
GGTGATTAAGGGAGAGGTTTCGGGCTCCGAGTCGCTCTACATCGACGGCAAGATCGAAGGCACGATCAATCTGCCTGGCAACCGTGTCACGGTCGGCCGCAATGGCCAGGTTTCCGCCAACATCACCGCGCGCGAAATCGTCGTCCTCGGCAAGGTGCGCGGCAATATGGCAGCGTCGGACCGGGTCGACATCCGCAGCGAAGGCTCGCTTACCGGCGACGTCGCAGCGCAGCGTATCTCGATTGAAGACGGCGCCTTTTTCAAGGGCGGCATCGATATTCGGAAGCCCAACGCAGAAGGCAAAGCGGCCGTACCTCCCGAGCCCGCCAAGGTAGGCGTTTAACCCCCGGCCATACCGGCGCCGCGTGCTTGCGAGCGCTCGCTCGCATGCGGAGGCCCCGGTTCGCCGGGGCTTCTCTGCGTTTGCCTGCAAACCCGCTTCAGCAAGAACGTAACACGTAGCGCCGCCCGCGAAAGGCATACTCGCCCGAAAGCACGCGCGAGATCGCCTCAGGATATGCGCGATGCTCCTCGGCCAGGATACGCGCGGCAAGCGTGTGCGCATCGTCTTCAGGCGCAACCTGCACCACGCGCTGCAGCACGATAGCCCCATGATCCAGCTCCTCGTCCACAAAGTGCACGGTGCAGCCCGCGACCTCGACGCCGTACTCCCACGCCTGGGTCTGGGCCTCCAGCCCGGGAAAGGCCGGCAACAGCGATGGGTGCATATTCAGAATGCGATTGCGGAACGCGGCGATAAAGCCAGGCGAGAGCAGCCGCATGTAGCCCGCCAGGCAGACCAGATCGACCCTGTGCTCGCGCAGATGGAGCAGCAGCGCTGCGTCCTGCTCCTCGCGCGAACGCCCTTGCGCAGCAACCGCAATTGCCGGCAACCCGCGTGCGCGCGCCGCGGCCAGGCCGGGAGCATTCGCCTTGTTTGACAGCACAACCGCGATCTCCGCGCCGGGGAGCGCGCCGGAGTCGATCGCGTCGGCGATCGCCAGGAAGTTTGAGCCGCGCCCTGAGAGCAGAACGCCCAGCTTGGCAGGCTTCATGCCTACTGGTAGATGACCTTGCGGTCACCCTTTTGGGTTCGCCCAATGACGTAGAACTTTTCCCCGGCTCGCTCCAGCATGGCCTTTGCTTTTTTAAACTTTTCCGCCGGCACCGCTGCAATCAGCCCGATCCCGTTATTAAAGGTGCGCAGCATCTCTTCCTGCTCCACGGAACCCAGCTGCTGCAGGTGTTCAAAGATCGGCAGCACCGGCCAGGAGCCCACTTCCACGCAAGCGCTGATGCCCTTGGGCAGGATGCGCGGCAGATTTTCCGTGATCCCGCCGCCGGTAACGTGGGCCATCCCCGTCACGAGGTCCGCTGCCGTCAGCTTCTTGATCAAGGGCAGGTACGAGCGGTGCGTCTTCATCAGCGCCGCCCCGGCCTTGTCCTTCAGCGCATTGACGTACTGCTCCGGCTTGTACCCGGCCACCTCAAAGAAAAGCTTGCGCGCGAGCGAGTAGCCGTTTGTGTGCAGCCCGGTCGACGGGATCCCGAGCAGCACATCGCCGGCCTTGATGTGGGCTCCCGTGATCAGCTTCGGCTTGTCGACGACGCCG
>CAXTPL010000283.1:0-890 GCA_964246065.1 uncultured Acidobacteriaceae bacterium | reverse complement strand
AAATCCTGCTAGGTCGTACTCCCCGTCCTTGTAAAAGCCCGGCATCTGCGCGGTTTCGCCACCGATCAGCGCGCAGCCGTTTGCATGGCATGCGTCCGCAATGCCGCTCACAATCTTTTCCGCCACATCGCCCTTCAGCGAGCCTGTGGCCAGATAGTCAAGGAAGAAGAGCGGTGTCGCACCCTGCACGGCGATGTCGTTGACGCAGTGATTTACAAGATCGGCGCCGACCGTGTTATGGATGCCGAGCTCAAAGGCGATCTTGAGCTTGGTGCCCACTCCGTCCGCGCTCGATACCAGCACCGGTTGCGCGTACTTGCCGGTATCCAGTTGAAAAAGACCGCCAAAACCGCCGATGTCGGAGAGCACGGCCCGCGTAAAGGTCTTTTGCGCCAGGTACTTGATCCGCTGCTTGGTGCGATCCCCGCTTGTAATGTCAACGCCTGCGGAGGCATAGGTGGCCGGGCGCGCAGTTTTTGGCAGCTCCGGCACCAGCGTGGGGCCGGCGGCATTGTTGCGCGGCCTGCGGG
Organism: uncultured Acidobacteriaceae bacterium; assembly: GCA_964246065.1. Lineage (GTDB taxonomy): Bacteria > Acidobacteriota > Terriglobia > Terriglobales > Acidobacteriaceae > EB88. The sequence goes on along the minus strand of CAXTPL010000283.1, from coordinate 360 downwards.
CGGCACGGGGCGCGTTTACCGGCGGGGAAGTAGGTTTGTCGTCGGGCAAGGCGCATTCCACATGGAGCGGGAGATTGTGCGAGCAGGAGCGCCGGGGTGGCCGCTCGCGAATGTGGTCCAGTTTAGCATCGCCTCTTTGCCCCTCGCTTCGTCTAAGCGAGCAGCCCGCGCACCCAGCGGGGGCGCGGCCCAGCTACACTCAAGGCTGGTTGCGTCCTCGCAGAGCAACGCTTTGGGCGCTGCGGCCGAGTCCGGCCAGTGCGCGGCAATGCGCGCGGAGAGCAGAGAAATCGAGTTGATGATGCGGCACTGGAAGGCAGTACAGCAATGGCTTGCGGCGGCGGGGAAGCCGAGCATAGC
>CAXTPL010000282.1:0-2547 GCA_964246065.1 uncultured Acidobacteriaceae bacterium | reverse complement strand
CTGGAGCCCTTCTCAGCCAAGAATCGGCTCCCAAGCCCGTTCAGGCACAAGACCGCCCCCGTGCGGGTCCAAGCACAAACCCTTTCAGGCCTGCGGCGGCGGTTGCTGCTGGTTCCCCTGCGGATCGCCCTGCTCGCCGGGCGGCGGCGGCGCCTGGCCGGCCGGGGGCGGCGTCGGTGCGGGGTGTTGCAGCAGTTTGAACCCGTCACGAACCACGTAAAAGTTCTGCGCGTTCAGGTCGGCCTCCATCAGCTGGCCGTCGGGAGTGTAGTAAAGCTCGAGCGTGATCGCATTGGCATCGCTCAAGGCGGCCGTCGTATGTTTCACGTCGACCGTCGCGCCGTTCAGCGAGCCCTGCACGTCTCCCTTGGTCTGGTAAGCCGCAGGCACCAGCAGCCCGTTCTCCTTTGGGATGAGCACCCAGGCCGTTTCCGGATTGGCCAGCGCCATTCGCGCCATCAGCATGTAGGCACCCGGATCAAGGTCGGGCGTCAACACCGTGTTCCTGTGCCGGTCGATCGTGTTGGTGGTTTGTTTGCCTTCTGCCGAGATGTTGATCTGCAGTTCGCGACCCGTCGCGTCCGAGGCTGTATTGAAGCTGATATCGGACGCGTGCGCCTTAGCCCCGTTTACCGAGCCTGTCAGCGTGTCCCGCACCAGGTTGAGCCCTCCATCTACCGTGGCCTGGTTGTGAAAGCTGTAGCTGAAGTTGGCCAGGGCCATGTGGCCGCTGGAGGTAAGGGTGTACCCGCCGGGAATGCTGGCGACCGCATACTGCGCGTCCCCAAGCGTTTTACCTGCCTGGGTGATGGTGTAGTGAGCGCCGCCCGTGGGCAGCTGTACCTGCGCTTCGGCCGCGCGAACGCCGACGGCCGCGCACAGGGAGAGAGCAGCCAGGACGATGCCCGTCTTGCTTTGAAAACATTTCGAAAAGCGAGTCGTGCATGGCGTTGCGCATCGTCTCGCGCATCGTCTCGCGCGTGGCGTGGTGCATGGTGTTGTGCATGGTCTCATGGCGCAGCAGTCTCCACTGGCAAGAACCCGGTCGTGCCGCGAAAGTCGCCGCAGCACGCACAAGCCCCGCGGCGGTGAGGCCCAAAGCTTCTGCGTGCTCGCAACCGAGGCCGGCGCGCCTACTGCTTGGCCTGTTCGAAGCGCTTGTTGACCTCGTCCCAGTTCACCGTGTTCCACCAGGCCGCCAGATACTCAGGCCGGCGATTGTTGTATTTGAGGTAGTAGGCATGCTCCCAAACGTCGTTGCCGAGGATGGGAAACTTGCCTTGGGAGATCGGATTGTCCTGGTTGGCGGTGGTGGTGATCTTGAGCTTGCCGCCGTCGAAGATCAGCCATCCCCAGCCCGATCCGAACTGCTTGGCCGTCGTCTCGTTGAAGAGCTTCTTGAAGTCTTCAAAAGAGCCGAAGTCCTTAGTGATCTGCTCGCCGATGGCGCCGGAAGGCTCGCCGCCGCCGTTTGGACCCATGATCGTCCAGAACATGGTGTGGTTTACGTGGCCGCCGCCGTTGTTGCGGATCGGCCCTTTCACGTCGTCGGGCAGGGTGTCCAGGTTGCGCAGCAGCTCTTCCGCCGTGTGCTTGCCGAGCTCCGGATGCTTTTCGATCGCAGCGTTCAGGTTGGTCACATAGGCCTGGTGGTGCTTGTCGTGGTGCAGCTTCATCGTGGCTTCATCGATATGGGGCTCGAGGGCTGCATAGTCGTAGGGCAGTGCGGGGACTTCGTGTGCCAAGTGGTTCCTCCTTCATGGGTGCACGCGCGACAAGAGCGTCACGCGGGTGTTGACCTTTATAGGGATGCGCGACGGCCACCCTCCGACGCGCTGCATCGGATGTCAATGTAGCACCCTGCAAGGAGCAGCAGCACCGGGAACGGCATACGTGACCGTCGAACGCACTGCCGTAACCTGCCGCTGCCTGCGCAACGGCCCGATCATTACACTGAAAAAGAACCGCACGGTGCGAAGGACCCCCTGAAATTGGCTGAACGATCCCTGACCCGCCGCCAGCTCCTCCGCACAGCCGGCGCCTCCGGCATGCTTGCGCTGGGCAGCCCGGCTGCGGCGCTGGCTGCCATGCAGAACCAGAACACGCCGCCGCCCACCACCCCCGGACAGCAGCCGCAGCCTGAGTCTTCTGCCCAAGGTAAGTACGTTCACCCTCCCGGGAGCTTTATCAACCGGCCGCTCACCCAGGTGTCCAAGTTAGCCGACGCGCTGCTTGACGATATGGAAGAGCGCGGCTGCCAGTTTTTCTACAACGAGGCCAGCGCAAAGACCGGCCTGGTGCGCGACCGGGCTCACGCGGCCGGTACCCAGCCGGGTCGCACCGGCAGCCGGGTCGCCTCCATTGCGGCGACCGGCTTCGGGCTTTCGGCGCTATGCATCGCCGCCAGGCGCGGCTACCTCCGTGCGTCGGACTGCGAAGCGCGCGTGGAAAAGACGCTGGCCTTTCTGCTTGAAGACTGCCCGCACGAGCATGGCTTCCTCTACCACTTCATCGACATCGAGAGCGGCCAAAGGATGTTCTCAAGCG
>CAXTPL010000281.1:2095-2563 GCA_964246065.1 uncultured Acidobacteriaceae bacterium | reverse complement strand
CAGCCGGACAATCCTCATCTGCACTACGACCTCGGCCTGGCCTTGAAGCTGAAAGACAACCTCCCGGCGGCCATCCCGGAGTTTGAAAAGGCCGAGGCGCTCGACCCCACGCTTCCCGACCCGCCCTACACGCTGGGCGTGATCCGGATGCAGCAGGGCGAGTTTGCCTCGGCTGCCGCGCAGCTGGAGCAGGCCGTTGCGCTGCGACCGGACAACGGCGCGGCCTGGGCCGTGCTCGGCAATGTCTACCGCGAAAGTGGAGACCCAGCGAAGGCCAGCGAGGCTCTGCGCAGGGCCATTGCGCTCGACCCGAACCAGCCCAGCACGTACATCTCGCTGGCAGCGATCCTGGCCGCGGCAGGCGACCGGGCAGGAGCCGCAGACGAGCGCAAGATAGCCGCCGACCTGAGCCGAGCCGCGGTGAGTCAGCAGCGCGCGTCGTTTGCCTTGAAGAGCGGGCGCGCGCTC
>CAXTPL010000281.1:0-2085 GCA_964246065.1 uncultured Acidobacteriaceae bacterium | reverse complement strand
CCCCCCCCCCCCCCCCGGCCCCCGCCGACCCGGCCGCGCACCCGGCGCGGGCGGCCGGGGGGGGGCGCGAAGGCCGCCCGGCCGATGCCGCCGTGGAGCGGCAGGCGGCGGCGGCGCAGCCGCGCCATCCTACGACCGAGGCACCGTAAACCGGAAGACACTTCCATGCTGCGGATCGCTATCGACCGTGAGCGTCCCGCCGTGCTCCTCAATGATGGCGCGCGCGATCGGCAGCCCCATGCCGGTGCCGGGAATGCCGAAGCGATGCGCGGGGCTGCGATAAAACTTGTCGAAGATGCGTTCCTGCTCGCTGGCCGGGATGCCCGGTCCGCGATCGTGCACACTCACCTGGAGCGAGCGTCCGCGCCCTTCTACGGAAACCTCGATCGGGGTCTCGGCGGGCGAGTACTTCACCGCATTCTCCAGCAGATGCAAAAGAACTTTGCCGATCAACGGCGGATCGACACTGGCGCTGTCCCAGTCATCTTGAGAGGCTCCAAGGGCGACCGCCGGGCGCTGAACGAGGGTGCGTGTCGGCCAGCAAGCCTGCGCCTGCTGCAGGATCTCCGCAACCAGGCCCTCCAGCGAGCAGGCCCGGCGATTGAGCCGGAGCGCTCGCGCATCGAGCTCGGCCATCTCAACAGCCTGCGCAATCAGGTGGTTGAGCCGGTCGCTTTCTTCGTCGATGACGGTCAGCATCTCCTGCCGCTGCCCCGGCAACAGCGCCGCCTGGCTCAGCAGCGCTGTTACAGCAGCCTTGATGGAGGTCAGCGGGGTGCGGAGCTCATGGGTTACGGCATCGAGCAGCGTGGCGCGCAAGCGCTCACTCTCGGCTGAGGCTTCAGCGTGCACGAGCTTTTCCATGGCTGCTGCACGCTCGAGCGAGAGCGCCACCAGGCTGCCGAGTGCTTCCAGCGTTTCCGGCCGCGGCATGGGATCGGCAGCTCCGCGCGCCAGGTACATGGCGCCGATGCGCCTGACGCCCACTGCCAGCGGCACCAGCATAGAAAGCGGTAGCGGGCCTGGGCGCAGCCCCGGACCCGTGGAAGCGGCGCGAAGCAGAGGCAGGGGCTCCTGCAGCGTGAGCGCCGTGGCATACAACTGCTCGCCTTCCAGCAGGTAGACCGCGGCTTCAGCACAGCCGAACGCGGTTGCCAGCGAAGAAGGGAGCGCGCGAAGCAGTTCAACCGAGGTTTCCGGAGCCAGAAGGCGCTGAGAAAAGTCGTAAAGCAGCTCCAGCTCAGCACCGCGCCGCTGGCTGGCTGCATGCGCGGCCTGGAGGCGATTGGCCAGGTTGCTGCCGATCAAGGCCGTGGCGAGAAAAGCAGCCAGCGCCACCCAGTTTTGCGTTTCTGCGATGCTGAAGGTGTTGATCGGCGGCAGAAAAAAGTAGTTGAAGCAGAGTCCCGCGGCAAGCGAGGTGTAGATCGCGATCCCCAAGCCCCACTGCGCGGCCAGCCACAACACGAGCAGCAAAAAGGTAAGCGCTGCCGTGGTCGGATTGACGCGCACCGCGTGCGTATAGGTGACGACGATGGCGGCCAGCAGCAGGGTCGCTGCCGCTGCCCCGCCTGCGTTTCTGGTTACACTAAGGCGCACGAGGGAGATTGTACCGAGGGCGGAGGAGCCCAGGGACCGAGCATGCACGAGACGATCCTCATTGTTGACGATGAACCGCAGATCACCCGCGTGCTGCGGACCACGCTTGAAAGCAGCGGCTACCGGGTGCTCGTCGCCCGGCACGGGCTGGAAGCACTGGAAAAGCTGCGCGCCGAGCCTGCCGCATTAGTGATCACCGACCTGTCTATGCCGGAGATGGACGGCGTGGAACTGACCCGCGCCATTCGGCAAAGCAGCCAGACCCCGGTGCTGGTGCTCTCGGTACAAAACCAGGACGCGGCCAAGGTGCGGGCGCTCGACGAGGGTGCCGACGACTATATGACCAAGCCCTTCAGCATCCAGGAACTGCTGGCGCGTGTGCGTGCGCTGCTGAGGCGCGGCGCAGCAGCTGCCGAAAGCGAGGCCGAGCCGCTGCTGCGGGTAGGCGAGTTTGCCATCGATTGCGACGCGCACCGGGTGACACGG
>CAXTPL010000280.1:0-2563 GCA_964246065.1 uncultured Acidobacteriaceae bacterium | reverse complement strand
GTGTAGTGCGCCACAGCTTTCATGGTGGTCGCATCGACGGCGGTCACGCTCCCGACCGCATCCTGCATCACCACGTACAGCATGCCTTTTCCGTCGCCCACACCCTGCTCCGGCGTGCCGCCCAGGTCCACCGTCCCCAGCACCGAGCCATCCCTGGCATCGATCACCGTCGCATCCTTGGTGGGGTGGCTTAAGACATACACGCGCTCGTTGAAAGGATCAAAATAGATCCCGTCGGGACGGGCCGCGCCAACGTCGATGCTCTTGAGCAGCGTCATGCCGGCGGTGTCGAACATGGACACTTTGGGATGATCGCTGGTAAAGCCGTGGTGCGTCTTAGGGTCGACGGCGGTGCCGTTGCCGCCCGCGCCCGACAGCTCGCCCAAAGGTTTGAGCGTGTCCAGGTCATAGGTGGTCAGGCGCTGCGGCACGCCAGCGGTCCCGGCTGCAGGCGCGGCTGCTGCAGCGCCGCGGGGGATATAGAGCTTCCGTCCGTCGGTGTCCGCGTAGATGTAGTCCCAGCCCCCCTCGCTGCCCACACGGGCGGTCTTGAGCACCTGGTAAGGGCCGCTCTGCTGGCAGCGGGCAAAAGGGGCAGTGGCGATCAAGGTTGCTGCAAGGCAGGCACAAAGGCTACGGTTCAAGGCATCTCTCCCAGGCGCAGTATAGTCGCCGGTGCTTCCGGCTCCGGCAAAACTGCCCGCCGGCCGGGGGTCAGTTCAAACTGAACCACTACTAAACTGCCGCGGTTGTATCCGTTAAGGTGTACAAAGAAGAGGTGCCCCACAGCGCCACGCTCGGACCCCTTCGAGTCATCGACTCACACGCGGAGGGAGAGCTGACGCGCGTTCTCGTCGCGGAGGTTCGCATTCGGGAGCCGATGGCAAGCTCTAGGCAAGGCAGGTCTGGCAGCAGCAAGGCAGCCTATTTTCAAGCGGGCATGCGCCTCTGATGGAGAGCTTGGCTCCACGAATGCATGACTTCTTTAACTCGGTTATTGGATTGGCTCCTCAGGTAGGACTCGAACCTACAACCCTTCGGTTAACAGCCGAATGCTCTGCCATTGAGCTACTGAGGAGTGTTCAGGCGGGGAGGCGAACTGCCTTCACAATTTTTACCAAATCGGCCCCTGTGCGTCAAAGGCTCCTGCGGCAGTCGGCCGGCGGGCTCGGCGGCGCAAAAGAGAAGGGCGGAGCCAGTCAGTCGCTGACCAGTGCGCCACGCTGAGCGAGGATCGCCTCGGCCGCGCGTCGGCCCGCTGCAAGCGCGCCCTGAAGCGAAGGCTGCTCCTGCGCATCCGAGCAAAGGTACACGTTGTCAGTCAAACGAGGAGAACTCGCCTCCCACTGGGTGGTGCGGGCGAGTGGCAGAGCATATTCAATGGGGTAGGCCGCTAGCAGCCGCCAGGCGGCGACCTGCTCGCCAAACCACGCGGTAGCTTGTTCGCGCACGGCAGTGTCGAGCGTCTGCATCTGCGCGTCGTCGCCGGGAACGATGCCGACGCAGCTGACCGCGATCAGCTCCTGCCCCTGCGGAGCATATTTGCGCGATACCTGGCTCATCACGGCGAGATTGTTGATCGGCCCGGCGCCTGGACCCTCGCCATTGAGCACCAGGATCGGGCCTTCGACCGGCGCTTTGGAAGCCGCGTAGTAGAGGGTGGTGGTGCGATTCCACTCGCGGGCTTCGCGAGCAAGCGCTCGCTTGGGCGTGACAATGTCGGCCAGGAGCGCGCGCTGCTGGTGCTCGGCGACGGCAAGTACCACGTGCTTGGCCTCAATGGTGCGGCCGTCGGCGAGGGCGACCGAGAAGCGCTGCGCGGCACGGGTGATCCGGGTGGCGAGGGCGTTGGTTTCCAGTGTTTCCGGCTTCAGTTTGGCAGCAAGCTGCTGCGGCATCCTTTCCATGCCTTCGGCCGGCACGGCCACCGAGCCGGCGGCAAACATGCGAAACAGGAACTGGAAGTAGCGGGAAGAGGTGACGAGCTCCTGCTCAAGAAAAACGCCGCCGAAGAAAGGCGCGAAGAAGCGCTCGATCATGCGCGGGGAAAAGCCGAAGTTGCGCAGGTACAGGTAGGTGGGCATGTCGGCCCGGGTGAAGAGCTCGGCCGGCTCGCCGCTGCGGACGCGGGCGCGCAGCGCGGCCACGCGGAGCTTGTCAGCCAGGGAGACGATGTCATCGGCAAGAAAGCGGATCGCCTTGAGCGGCTCACGAAACGGATCGGCAAAGCGGTGGAAGCGACCGCCATGCCAGACCAGCGCTCCCGGGGTGAGGCGGCGCAGCTTGAGCGAGCGATAGTGCAGCGCGCTGCGCGTCTCAGGGTAGGCGGTGAGCAGGACCTGGAAGCCGCGGTCGAGGCGGAAGCCCTCCACAAGATCGGTGCGCACGCGGCCGCCCGGCGCGTCTGAGGCCTCAAGCAGCAGCACGTCAAGACCGGCACGCTCGAGCATGCCGGCGCAGCGCAGCCCTGCGAGCCCGGCGCCGACGATGACTACATCTTTCTCCAAAGCAGGCCTTCTCCTAAAAGTAGAAAAACGACGGCAGCTCTTGTTTGGAGAGCAGG
>CAXTPL010000279.1:0-2574 GCA_964246065.1 uncultured Acidobacteriaceae bacterium | reverse complement strand
CCGACCCGACCCGCTCCTTTCTAGTGCATGTTCGTTCTTGTGCTTCTACGCCTGCAGGCTCTTTTACTTTTTGCGACGAACAGCCAGCGCCGACGCGGCCGGCGGGCGACGAACAGCCAGCGCCAACGCGACCAGCGGGCCACGTCCAGCCAGCGCCGACGCGGCCGGCGGGCCACGTCCAGCCAGCGCCGACGCGGCCGGCGGCCACGTCCAGCGGTTTTCATTTTTCCCTCGCGAGTATGGTATCGCTGTCCCCAACCCCAAACACGGCGGGCTGGATTTAGATAAAGGCTGTAGGAGTAGCCGCGAGACCGACGATCGAACCTGCATTGTCCAGTTCGATCGCCTGCATGCCGCATTGGGGAAGCCCGCTTCAGGAGGAAAGATCGGGCACTATCAGCCGGCAACGCACTCTACGCAATGGAGCGGCGAAGCGCTCAATGACCCTCATAGCAGCAATGCGAAGATCGCTCTCATCAAGGCTATCAACGGATCGAAGGTTTTCCTGTCTGGCTCAGTTTTGATTCGCAAGGACGTGGAAGATTGCGGTTTCTGGTCATGGTCGGTTCTGACCGAAACAGAAGATTCTTCAAATAACCTGTTTTATGGGCCTTCGGATGTAAGCTCCTTTTGCGCCGATGAAGGGAACGGGAAAAACCCGACCGCCCTGATCGTGCTTCCTGTCCATGCGATCTGGGCGAATGTTTACGGCTTGCGCGCAAATACCAACGACCCTGGCTGGAAACCTGTATCGAAACCGCCCTCCAGTCACGAGTGCTGGACAGGAAAAGAAGTCGTCGGTACTCCGTATCAGGGAATCCAGCCTTGCGATACTTTTGCTCATGGTCCCGGAGCTCAGGCTGCAAGCACTGGGTTATCCGGCACTGTACCGGCCGGTGACTTTGATGAACAATCCGCATGGATTCTCAGGCATGTGCTTTACTGGGCTCCGATCGAGTGGCTATACAACCGAGTTACGCAGCCCGGAGTTTCCCAGGGGAACATTTCCATTGCGCCAATCGCTGCTGCCACCAAGAAAACGTGGGACGTGCAAACCTACTTCTCTGCGTTGCTGGGTCCTGGCTGGATCGGTCTTCAGACGATGTACGAGTACGATAAGAATCAAAATGATAACTTCAACTCCTTAACCTCGGCAGTAAGCTACGACCTTCGCAGCAGCAGCGACAAAGCTTTTCTTTGGGATTTGTGGCATGGGTCTTCGGAGCACTGCCCGTGCGCGGGAACGCCCGGGACCGCTTCGGCCGGAGCCAAGGCGCCTTGCGCTCCTCCTCTTCTCGCGGTGCGCCAGATTGAATGGATCAATCGCGCGGGAGGGGAGTGGGCGCCCGCTGCGTTCACCTATCCGACACAAGCCAACGCTTCCACCCCGATCAAGGAATATCTTCCTAGAAGCTCGAACTTCATCATGGGCTCAACACTGCGCCTGCCGCTTGTCATCAGCCCAAAACTTCTGGGCACCGAACGTCAGCCTTCGCAATTCACACTTGTTCCAGTCGGGGGAGTCGAGACCGGCTACCGGGTCAACTCGCATCTGGTTGCAAACGGCGGCTTGTGCCTGCCACATTCGTTCCAATGCTCGCCTCTCCCGCAGAACATCTTTCGGCAGGTTGCGGGCGTTGATGCCAGCGCACGCTTTCCGTACAACTTTACCCATAATTTCCTGGGCGATAGACCTCTTACCTTGGACTATTCATACCGCATGCGCTGGCTCTCCTATGCAGAGCCCTTCGCGAACACACGGAACGTCATATATAAAACGCGGCCGACAGAAGGGCAGTCGACGGAGGGCCGCTCGTATTCCCGGATCACCTTTATCGCCCCACTTTCCGCTTACTTTCAAGTTCGCACGACTTGGCAGCATGGTTCCCTGCCGCCGAACTTTCAGTTCGTCGGAAATCAACTCACGGTCGGGTTTACATTTCCCAATCCCGGTTCCTCTGAGCATTGATCACGTGTACGTGCGAGGGAGCACACATGAGTCTTGAGCCGTCATGAAGGCCGGATAGCCCTTCAGATCCGCCGTCGCCGCAATCATGAAAAAGCGATGCGGAGCTCTTCATCAGCGCCTGTCGAAGATCAAAGGGTTCATCCTGTTCAGCCAGGGTGTGTTCCATCCGGCTCTTTGGGAACAACCAACTTGCCGTCAGCCCATCCAACCTGCTGACTCTGACAATGCCTCGTCCCGCCATCCTGCTCGCCGCCGCTCTGGCCGCCGCCCTCGCCGCTCCTGCACGAGGCTACGCCTATCCCTGCACTCCCCATCCCCAAAGCACGATCAGCACCGATCGACCCCAGGTTACAAACTCGAGCATCGTGGTCCCCTGCGGCAGCCTTCAGCTCGAAAACGGCTTGGAGCAATCCTCGACAGGAGGTCATGGCTCGGTCGATCTCCCCGAAACCGCCCTGCGGCTCGGCCTCGCCGACAGGACCGAGCTCCGGATCTCCCTTCCAAACTACGACACAAACAATCCGGCCGCTTCCGGCGCAGGCTTTTCTAGCGGCTTCAGCGATCTCACCCTCGGCTTCAAGCAGCAGCTCGGCCCTATCCACCAC
>CAXTPL010000278.1:0-2586 GCA_964246065.1 uncultured Acidobacteriaceae bacterium | reverse complement strand
GTGGACAGGGTTTCGCCCGGATGATATGGAGAAACATGATCCTACGCCGCTGCCGCAGTTTTATGCGGACAGGTTCGGCTGGACTGAGTTACTTGGTAAAGTAAGTGAGGTTTATAAGTCGCTGCCGCCGGGGGAGCAGGCGCGTACTGGGATCTTTGTGGGGAACTATGGTGAGGCGAGTGCGCTGAATCTGTATGGGCCACGGCTTGGCTTGCCGGTCGCCATCAGCGGGCACCAGAATTATTGGATCTGGGGGCCGCATGGGTATACGGGCGACGAGATGATCCTGGTGGTGCAGGACTCGCCTGCTCGCCTGGCTGAGTTTTACACCTCGTGCACGCTGATGGCGCGCCGGACGTCGCCGCTGGCCATGCCCTGGGAGCGAGGGCCTATCTATCTTTGTAAGGGCCGCAAGACTTCCCTCTTTCAAGATTGGGCGCAGTTCAAGGAGTATCGGTGAGCGGCGTTGCCGATGAACCGCGGGCGCTTGCTTCGGCGGAGTCGCGCACGCTGCCGCGGGTGCTGAGTGCGTCGCAGGCGACGGCTGTCGTTGTCGGCACCATCATTGGCAGCGGTATCTTTCTCGTCCCGCAGGAGATGATGCGGGCCACCGGCTCTTCGTCGATGGTGTACCTGGCGTGGGCTGTGGGCGGGTTGCTGTCGTTGTTCGGCGCAATGACCTATGCGGAGCTGGGCGCGATGCTGCCCTATGCGGGCGGCGAGTATGTGTATCTGCGCGGGGCGTACGGAGATTTCTCGGCTTTCCTGTATATGTGGACCTGGTACGCGGTGGCCAAGCCTGCTTCAATCGCGAGCGTGACGACCGGGCTCGCGCGTACGCTGGCTATCTTTCCTGCGCTCCACTGGCTGGACCGGCTTGTCGTTGGGGGACCGCTGCCGGTGCGATGGTCGCAGGTCTTTGCCATGGGTGCAACCTGGCTGGTGACAGGGCTGAACTACCTCGGCATGAAAAAGGCCGGCGAGTTTCAGCTCCTATTTACCTGGCTCAAGGGTGTGTTGATTGTCACGATTGCTGTGGCATGTTTCGCGGCGCCTTCGGGCTCGTGGAAGCATCTTGCGTCGAGCCTGCCGGGGGCACATGGTGGGTTCGCCGGCTTCATGATCGCGCTCATCGCAGCGCTGTGGGCCTATGACGGCTGGAGCGATCTGACGATGGTGGCGGGTGAGGTCAAGCAGCCTTCGCGGAACCTGCCGCTGGCACTGATCGCAGGGTTGTTTCTTGTCGGGGCGCTGTACGTGGTGACCAACGTTGCGATTGAGTACGTGCTGCCGGCGACGCAGATTGCGGCCTCGCCCAGGCCGGCCGTGGCGGCGTTAAGCCTTGTAACCGGGCCACGCGGGGCGGCGCTGGTCTCGGGCGCAATGGCCTTGAGCATATTTGTCACACTCAATGGCACGATTATGTCTGGGGCGCGGGTGCCGTATGCGGCGGCGCGGGATCGTTTGTTCTTTCACCGGATGGCTGATGTGCATCCCCGATTTGAGAGTCCTTCTACGTCGCTCGTGGTGCAGGCGCTGCTTGCCACTGCCCTGCTGCTTGCCGTCGGGCGGTTTCAGCAGCTTTTTGAGCTGGCCATCTTTGCGGAGTGGCTGTTCTACATGATCACGGCGACGACGGTATTTGTCTATCGGCGCAAGCAGCCTGATCTCGCTCGACCGTACCGCGTGTGGGGGTACCCGGTGCTGCCTGCGCTGTTTATCGCAGCGGCTACGCTGTTGCTTGGCTACTCGTATGTGAGCAACTTGCGGAGTTCCTTGCTGGGCACGGGTGTGATCCTGCTGGGGGCGCCGCTCTACGTGTGGATTCGCAGGCATTATTCCCCTGCGGCGGCAGCGTAAGCTAAGACCTAAGAGATGGAACGAAAAGCAAAATTAGGGCAGAACTTTCTTGTCGATGTGGCGGCCCAGCGCGCAATTGCCGATGCGCTTGGCGACGTTTCAAAGCAGACGGTGGTGGAGATCGGGCCAGGCACGGGCGCGATCACAGACATCCTGGCGCAGCGTGCGCGGCAGCTGGTGTTGATCGAGCTCGACAATCGCCTGGCGCCGGCGCTGCGAACGCGCTTTGCGTTGAGCAATACAGCGGCCGGGCGAGAGCGGGTCGAGGTCCTGCACGACGATGTGCTGCGAGTAGATTTGACGGCGCTTGCTGAGCGGGTAGGTGAGGCAAAGCTGGCCGTGATCGGGAATCTGCCGTACTACATTACGTCCGATATTTTGCTGCACTTGTTTGCTCATAATGCAGTACTGGGCCGAGCGGTGCTGATGGTACAGCGTGAAGTTGCAGACAGGATTGTGGCCGAGCCGGGCACGCGCGATTACGGGATGCTCTCGGCGACGTGCCAGCTGTATGCGCGAGTCGAGCGCCTGTTTACGCTGCCGCCAGCGGCCTTCTCGCCGCCGCCGCAGGTGCATTCGAGCGTGGTGCGGCTCACGATGGCCCCGCGGTTCGCGGAGTTAGGGGTGGAGGCTGTGGGGTTTCTGGCGTATTTGCGGGTGTGCTTTGCGCAAAAGCGGAAGACACTTGCCAACAATCTGCGCGCTGCGGGATATGCTGCGGAGGCG
>CAXTPL010000277.1:0-2605 GCA_964246065.1 uncultured Acidobacteriaceae bacterium | reverse complement strand
GGCCTTTGTGCTGGTGGCGGTAAACCTCGTGTTTTTTCTTTACCTGGCCCGGCCTGAGGTCATCGAGCGCGTACGCTAAGCGCTCCAATCTACAATGGGAATCGATGGCTAACGTCGCTCAGCCGGACCTGATCCAGATCGATCTTTCGCCCCGCACGCCCGCACCCAAGCCGGCGTGGCTCAAGGCCCGCGCGCCCGGCGGCGAACACTACCACGACCTCAAAAAGCTGGCGCGCTCGCTGAACCTCCATACCGTGTGCGAGTCCGCGCACTGCCCCAACATCGGCGAGTGCTGGAATCATCGCACGGCGACCTTCATGATGCTGGGCAATCTGTGTACCCGCCGCTGCGGCTTTTGCGCCGTTCCCAAGGGCCGGCCCGAGCCGATTGACCTCGATGAGCCGCGGCGGGTGGCAGAGGCTGTCGCGCAGCTCGGGCTCAGGTTCGCCGTTATCACCAGCGTCAACCGGGATGACGATGTGCTGGGCGGCGCCCGCATGTTCGCCTCTGTCATCGAGCAGATACGGCTGCGCGCCCCAGGCTGCCAGGTCGAGGTGCTCATCCCGGACTTCCAGGGCAATAGCGAAGCCATCAAGATCGTCGTCGACGCGGGGCCGGAGATCCTGAACCACAACACGGAGTCGGTGCCAAGGCTGTATCGCGTCGTGCGCTCCGGTGCGCGGTACGCGCGGACCCTGCGGCTGCTTGCATACGCCCGGGAGCTTGATCCGGCCCTGGTCACCAAGTCGGGCGTGATGGTGGGCCTGGGCGAGGAGATGCACGAACTGCTGCAGGTGTACCGCGACCTGGCCGCTGTCGGCACCAACGTGCTGACCATCGGCCAGTACCTGCGTCCTTCCAGGGACCATCTGCCCATGGCGCGCATCTACACGCCGGAAGAGTTTGCATGGATGAAGCAGGAAGCACTCGGGATGGGCTTTCGGCACGTAGAGTCGGGCCCGCTGGTGCGCTCGAGCTACCACGCGCATGAGCAGGCCGGCGCCGCGCACACAGCGTCCAGCTAGAGCTGCCTTTGGCGAACTGCAAGGGTGACGGGCTGCTGCTTGTGAGTTTGATAGTGTCTGAAGAGGAGAATGCACCCGTTATGGCAAAAGCTTTAGGCATCAGTTTGAGCGAGGCGCGCGAGGTCATCGCCGCCGCGGAGAAGAAAGCAGCGGAGATCGGGCAGCCCATGAACGTCGCGGTGGTCGACCAGGGCAATAACCTGGTCGCTTTTGCACGCATGGAAGGAGCCTGGCTCGGCTCGATCGATATCGCCATGAACAAGGCGTTTACCGCCAAGGCCTTTGATCTGGCCACCATTGACCTGGCCGACAACGCGCAGCCGGGGCAGCAGTTCTACGGCATCCACGCCTCGAACGGCGGCAAGATCATGATTTTTGCCGGTGGCATTCCGCTCAAGCGGGCGGGTGAGGTGGTCGGCGCGATAGGGGTAAGCGGCGGCAGCAAGGAGCAGGATCAGGGCGTTGCCGAAGCCGGAGCCGCGGTCCTTTCCTAAGCACAGGGTCCCCTGGTTTGTTTCTTCCCGCACCTTCAGTCCACCCCGGCCCATCCAATGGGCAAGGGTGGATAGAAGATGGCAAAGACAGTTTTGTTACACGCGCTTGGCGGCCCAGAAAATCTGAGGCTTGAAGACGCGGCGACGCGGGAGCCGGGCCAAGACGAGGTGCAGCTTCGAGTGGAGGCCGTCGGCCTCAACCGGGCAGAGCTGATGTACATGGGCGGCCACTACTTTGAGCAGCCCGCACTTCCCTCGCGCATCGGCTACGAGGCGGCGGGCGTGGTCGAACGTGTCGGCCCCAACGTAGACCGAGCCTGGGTGGGTAAGCACGTGGCCACCATGCCCGGCTTCTCTATGAACCGCTTCGGCGTACTCGGCGAAGAAGCCGTCGTGCCCCTGTATTCACTCGGCGAGTACCCGGCAAAGCTTTCCCCGTCACAAGGCGCGGCCATCTGGATGCAATACACCACGGCCTACGGCGCGCTGGTGATGCATGCCGCGATCGGCAAGGGAGACTTCGTACTGATCACTGCCGCTTCAAGCAGTGTGGGGCTGGCGGCAATTGAGATCTGCAAGGCGGAAGGGGCGACTTCGATTGCGACGACCCGTACCTCGTCCAAGCGGCAAGAGCTGCTCTCCTTCGGTGCCGACGCCGTGATCGCGAGCGAAGAGGAAGACCTGCCTGCGCGCGTCAAGGAGATTACCGGCGGCAAGCTGGCCAGGGTCGTCTTTGACCCGATTGCCGGGCCGTTTGTGGAAACGCTGGCAGCCGCGACGGCTCCGGGCGGCACCATGTATGAATATGGCGCGCTCTCCATGCAACCCACTCCTTTTCCGCTCATGGCAGCAATGGGAAAGGGCATCAGCCTGCGTGGCTACACGCTCATGGAAGTCTTTACCGACCCTGCGCGCTTGAAAACCGCGCGCGAGTACGTTGTGGAGCGCTTGGCCGATGGACGGTTTTCTCCGAAGATTGCAAAGTCGTTTCCGCTCGACCAGGCCGCAGATGCTTATCAGTACCTGGCCTCGAATCAGCAGGTGGGCAAGGTTGTGATCACCGTTCCGTAGCACGGCGCACCAGGC
>CAXTPL010000276.1:0-2622 GCA_964246065.1 uncultured Acidobacteriaceae bacterium | reverse complement strand
CTCTTGGTCGTGGCAGCAGCCACCACGTGCGGTGCCGGCGCGCAGGCAGCCGGCAACGCCACACGCACCACCCTGAGCCTCAAAGCAGCGCCCACCGGCCAGCAGACCGCTACCGTGCTCGCCGCTCATGTCACTGGCTTTAGTGGTGAAGCTGTGTCTACCGGCTCGGTCAGCTTTGAAACCGGCGAAGGCTCGCTTGGCGCCGTGCCTGTAGACAGCAGCGGCAATGCGACGATCACCCTGACGAGTGTACCGGCCGGGACCGGCAGCGCCGGCGCCTCCGTGCAGGCCGTCTACACCCCGGCAGGAAGCTCGGACGCTTCAGCGGCGGATCGGGGCGCTGCGCCCTCGATCTCTGCCGCTACGCTGCTCACGCCTGCGGCTTCAGCGGTGCCGGACTTTACCATCGTCGCCAATCCGGCGACCGTCACCACCCCGCAGGGGCAGGCCGGGACTTCGAACATCACGATTACGCCGCAGAATGGCTTTTCTGAGCAGGTCACACTTTCCTGCTCAAACCTGCCCGCTCAAGTCACCTGCAACTTTTCTCCCGTGATTGAAAGCACCGCCAAGGGAGCCTTTACCAGCACGCTCCAGCTGCAGACCCAGGCCACGTCCGGGCCGATCGCCCTGCACACTGCTCCGCCCCCAGGCCGGGTTCAGGGCCGCGTTCAGGCCCCCGTGCAGGGCCAGCTACACGTCGCGCTCGGCTGGCTGCTCCCGGGCATCTTTGCGCTTGCCACTGTGGCCGCGGCGCGCCGGCGAACGCTCCGCAGCGCGGGCTGGCTCGCGCTTGCTCTGGTGGCGTCCCTTGGGGCAAGCGGCTGCAACCAGCGCTGGGGCTACATCAACCGGCCCCCGCTCACAGCTCCGGGCACCCCAACCGGCTCCTATCCGATCCTGATCTCCGCTTCAGGCAACGACGGCAGCGCGGTCACCGTGCACACCCTCACGTTGACTCTGGTGGTCCAATAGCGCCCTCGGCCGCAGATTCGGCTGCAGCCGCAACTGCAGCCTCGGTCCCAAAGCCGGCCTCAGCCCTGGCCTCAGCCCCTGCCTGAGCCCCAGCCTCGGCCTGACCCCCCGCCGCTCGCTTCACAACGGCGAACGCAGCTTCCCGCACATCCGCCTCCTCACCAAAGCCGTGGAGCCAGGTGACGTCTGGTTCGCGGCGGAACCAGGTCATCTGCCGCTTGGCATAGTTGCGATGACCCTGCTGGGCGGAGGCGATGGCCGCTGCCACAGACAGCGACCCGCCTAAGACCTGGCCGGCCTGGCGGTAGCCCAGAGCATCGAGCGAGGCCGGGCTGCCGAAACGCTCCACCAGCCCACGCATTTCGTCTACCAGCCCCGCTGCGAACATCGCTTCTGCCCGGGCATTGATCCTTGCATACAAAGCAGCGCGCTCTGGCTGCAAGCCCAGCCGGACGATCCGGTAGCCAGTCAGCGGATCGCGCGCGTGGTTGCCGGCCAGCGCCGTCGAGAGTCGCTCCTCGCCGGCCACGCAAACTTCAACGGCGCGGATCAGCTTCGGTGCGTCGTTCGGGTGGATGCGCGCAGCAGAGTCCGGATCGAGCCGCCGCAGCAGCCGGCTAAGGGAACCCGCGCCGCGCCGCCGGGCAAAGGCCTGCAAACGCTCCCGCAGCGCCTCGGACCTTTGTGGGCCTGCAAACAAGCCCCGGAGGAGTGCGCGCAGATACAGCCCCGTCCCACCGGTTACGATCGGCAGACGACCGCGTGCTGTAATTGCCTGGAGCGCTGCGCGGGCGTCCCTGCTGTACTCGCCTGCCGTGTAGGGCCGGTCTGGGTCGGTGATGTCGACCAGGTGATGCGGTACCCTCGCGCGCTCTGCATGCGAGGGTTTGGCCGAGCCGATATCCATGCCGCGATACACGGCAACTGAGTCGCAGGAAACGATCTCAGCCGGGGAACGTTCCGCCAGGGCCAACGCCAGCGACGTCTTGCCGCTCCCCGTGGGTCCGAGCAGGACCACCAGCAGCGGCAAGGGTCCCTCGCACTCTGGAGCTAGAAGCGCCACCAGCCCGGCGGAAAGAGCATGTGCCTGTCGGCCCGCAACAGGGTAACCGCAAGCAGAACACAAGCCAGCAGCAGGAGCCCAAGCACTTGGGAGCGTCGATAGCTGTCGGCAGCGGCGCGCGCCTTTGCGTCCGGCTCCGAGGACCGACCGGCGGCAGGGGGCGGCACGGACGCGGGCTTACTCCACACCGGGCCGCTCGTTGTAGAGGAAGTAGAAACGCAGCTCCAGAAACGGCCCTTTGAAGTTTTTCGGCAAGGGAGGAAACGGCGAAGCGCCGGTGATCCCGCCCCAGGCGGCACGGTCCAGCGAGACATCGCCGGAAGGACCTTCCAGCTTCATCTCCTTGACCGAGCCGTCGGGCAGAATCTTGAACCGGATCAGCACCTTGCCCTGCTTGGACAAGGGCGGCTGGGCCGAAGGCGGGATGATGGGGTACCAGGCCCGCTTGGTGTCGTAGATGATGCGTTGGAGATAGGGTCCGAAGTCCACCCCGAGCGTGTCCGATAGCACATCGACCGCGCCGTTCATCCCTCCGTGCGCCGAGGGAGCATTGGCTCCCATGTCGCCCCCGCCCGCCTAAGCAC
>CAXTPL010000275.1:388-2625 GCA_964246065.1 uncultured Acidobacteriaceae bacterium | reverse complement strand
TTGCCATGCTGGCCTTTGTCGGCGGCATCATCCTCAACCTGATGCCGTGTGTGTTTCCGGTTTTGTTTATCAAGGGATTGTCGCTGCTGCAAAGCTCGCAGCACGAGCGGGCAGCGCAGCGGGCGCATGGCTGGGTGTACACGCTCGGGATCCTGGTCTCCTTTTGGATCGTAGTGGGACTGCTGCTGGGGCTGCGCGCAGCCGGCCACCAGCTTGGGTGGGGCTTCCAGTTTCAGTCGCCGCTCTTTGTCGCCGTCATGGCGCTTTTTCTGTTTTTCCTGGCGCTGTCGCTGGCCGGTCAGTTCGAGATTGGACTTTCGCTCACCAGCAAGGGCGGGTCGCTGGCCGGCAAGGGCGGCTACGTAGGCAGCTTTTTTACCGGGGTGCTGGCCATGGTAGTGGCCACCCCGTGCACGGCTCCGTTTATGGGCGCGGCGATCGGGTATGCGCTTGCAGCCTCGGCTGCGGTGAGCTTTGCGGTCTTTACGGCGCTGGGGCTGGGGCTGGCAGCGCCTTACCTGCTGCTGGCCTATAACCCTGGCTGGACGCGGCTGCTGCCAAGGCCGGGCGCATGGATGGAAGTGCTCAAGCAGGCGATTGCCGTGCCCATCTTTGCGACGGTGATCTGGCTGGTGTGGCTGTTTACGCAGTCGGCCGGCGCCAATGCGCTGCTCGGCTTGCTCCCGGGGTTTTTGCTGCTGGGTGTGGCGGGCTGGATCCTCGGCCGCTGGCCTGCGAAGCTGCCGGCGACGCTCGCGGCAGCGCTGGTGTTGCTCGCTGCAGTCGCGCTGCCGGTGGTTGCGGTAGATGCGTTTGGCGCGCCTGCGACGAGTGTCCAGGCAGGCAAGAGCGCCGGCCTGGCCTGGGTTCCGTTTACGCCCGATGCGGTTGAAAAGGCGCGCGCCGCGGGCAAGCCGGTGCTGGTCGACTTTACGGCGAGCTGGTGCCTGAGCTGCCAGGTGAATGAGCGCGTGGTGCTCGACCGGGCCGATGTGCAGCAGCGCCTGCGGGAAAGCGGTGTGGTGCTGGTGCGCGCGGACTGGACCCGGCACGACGAGGCGATCGGCGCGGCGCTGGCTTCGCTCGGGCGGAGCGGGATCCCGGCGTATGCGCTGTATCCGGCGGCGGAAGGAGCGGCGCCGCAACTGCTGCCGGAGGTGCTCACGCCTGGAATCGTGTTCAGTGCGCTTGATTCGCTCAAGGGGCAAGCAGCGTTGAAGTGAGGAAGTGTCTCAGGCGCCCGCAGCTCAGGGTGCAGCTGCGCAGGGCAGCAAAGCGAACAAAGGCTGTTACGTGTTGCGCTTCCTCTCGCGCAGGCGGTGGATCTCCTCCATGCGCTGGGCCAGGACCTTTTCCCGGCCTTCCTGCGTAGGTTGGTAGTACCGCCGGTCGCGGAGGTTTTCAGGCAGGCATTCCATGTCGGCGACCTTGCCTTCTTCGTCGTGCGCGTATTTGTAGTCCTTGCCGTAGTCGAGCTGCTTCATGAGCCTGGTGGGCGCATTGCGCAGGTGCAGCGGCACGGGCTCGGCGCGTGTTTGTTCCACATCGCGGCGCACCTCGGCATAGGCGGTGTAGAGGGCGTTCGACTTTGGCGCGAGGGCAAGATAAACCACCGCCTGTGCCAGTGCGAGTTCTCCTTCCGGCGCGCCCAGAAAGTCCATGGCATCGCGTGCCGAGAGGGTCAGGTTCAACGCTTCCGGAGCAGCCAGGCCGATGTCTTCTACCGCCATCCGGACCACGCGGCGCGCGATGTATCCTGCGTCTTCACCCGAGGCGAGCATCCTCCCGAGCCAGTAGAGCGCGGCGTCAGGGTCGGAGTTGCGCACCGATTTATGCAGCGCGGAGATGAGGTTGTAGTGTTCTTCGCCGCGCTTGTCATAGAGCAGCGTGCGCTGCTGCAGCGCCTGTGAGACGTACTCGACGGTGACGGTGCGCGTGCCTACCTGGGCGAGCGAGGCGGCCATTTCAAGCGCGTTCAGCGCATTGCGGGCGTCGCCGCCGGTGTAGGCTGCAATGCGTTCGAGCGCGTCTTGATCGGCGGCCAGGCCGTACTCGCCCAGGCCGCGCTCGCGATCCTCGAGAGCCCGGCGCAGCAGGGCTACGATCTGTTCTTCCTCCAGCGCGGCGAGCGTGTACACGCGGCATCGGGAGAGCAGTGCGGCAATGATCTCAAAGGATGGATTTTCTGTCGTCGCGCCGATCAGCCGGATTGTGCCGCGCTCGACATAGGGCAGAAA
>CAXTPL010000275.1:0-378 GCA_964246065.1 uncultured Acidobacteriaceae bacterium | reverse complement strand
CGTGCGGTAGAATAGCATCCTGCTGAGCCTTGTTGAAGCGATGGATCTCGTCGACGAAGAGGATGGTGCGGGAGCCGTATTCGGAGGCTTTTTCAGCGTCGGCCATCACGCCTTTGATCTCCTTGATGCCGGAAAGCACGGCCGAAAACTCGATAAAGGTGGCCGAGGTGGCGGCGGCGATGATCTTGGCGAGCGTGGTTTTGCCGACGCCGGGAGGGCCCCAGAAGATCATGGACGCGGCGTCGTCATGCTCGATCTGGACGCGCAGCGGTTTGCCGGGGCCGAGCAGGTGATCTTGTCCGACGTACTCGTCGAGCGAGCGAGGACGCATGCGCTCAGCCAGGGGTGCGGTACGCGTGGCGGCGGGGTGGGTGAGGT
>CAXTPL010000274.1:1883-2703 GCA_964246065.1 uncultured Acidobacteriaceae bacterium | reverse complement strand
GCTTTGACATCGTCACCATCTTCCCGGCCTTCTTCGGCACAGCGGGCGACGCGGCGACCGGCGAGCCTCCCGCAGGCATCTTCGGCCATGGAGTCTTGCGCCGGGCACTGCTTGCAGGCCTGGCCACGGCCCGCACCCATGACCTGCGCAGCTATGCGCGGGACAAGCATCGCACCGTCGACGACCGGCCCTTCGGCGGCGGCGAAGGCATGGTGCTCAAGCCGGAGCCGCTGGCCGATGCCGTCGAAGCCCTCGGCATCGCACCCCCGGCGGGACCGGCCCCCTCGGGCGCGGCGGGGGGCCTGGCTCCGGCGCGCCAGCACATTCATGGCGCCGGAGATGCTGTCGAAGCCCTCGGCATCGCACCCCGGCCGGAACGGGACCCGTCGCGCGAGACGGTGATCCTGCTTTCGGCAGCCGGGGTGCGCTTTACCCAGCCCATGGCCGCGCAACTGGCCACCCTCCACCGCATCGTGCTCCTGTGCGGCCGGTATGAGGGAGTCGACGAGCGGGTCGCTGAGCTGATTGCCGACCGCGAAGTTTCGGTTGGCGACTACGTGCTTTCGGGCGGCGAACTCGGCGCAGCGCTGCTTGTCGACGCCGTCACTCGCCTGGTGCCGGGCGTGCTGGGCAATGCCGCTTCCAGCCGCTTTGAAAGCTTTGGCGTCCTCGATGCCGAGCTAACCGCCGACCCTCTGGTCGGAGAGCCGCCTTGCTCCACCCACGGAGCAGGCGGCCTGCTCGACTACCCCCACTACACCCGCCCGGCTGAGTTTCGCGGGGCCGCCGTGCCTGAGGTGTTGAGCGCCGGCAACCATGC
>CAXTPL010000274.1:0-1873 GCA_964246065.1 uncultured Acidobacteriaceae bacterium | reverse complement strand
CAACCATGCTGAAGTACGCCGCTGGCGGCGACAACAACAACTGGTGCGTACCGCGCGCAATCGCCCCGATCTGCTGGCCGCCGCCGAGCTATCGCCGGCTGAGCGCGCGTTTCTCGCCGAACTCGACCTGTGATTCGCGCGGGAAGGGTGCCGCGCGCCCCGAGGATAAACCCGCGCGGCCTTCGGCCAGCCGCGTTTGCCGCCGTGCTTTCAAGAGGAGCGAAAACACCATGCCATGGATCAGCGTCACCCGCCTCCGCCTGCGCTCCATACGGTTTCTGCCCTTGTTCGCCTTTCAAACCCTGCGCTCAATCGAACAAGTCAAGCATGCAGCCGGATTTCAAGGAGGCTCGCTGCTGCCCGACCGCCGCTGGACCTTTTGGACGCTGACTGCCTGGGACAGCGAGGCGAGCATGCGGGCCTACATGCTGGCCGGCAGCCATCGCGCGGCGATGCCGCACCTGATGCACTGGTGCGATGAAGCCTCAGTGGCGCACTGGCACCAGGCAGAAGCAACTCTGCCGGGATGGGCAGAGGCCGACCGGCGCATGCGTTCCAGCGGCCGGGCTTCCAAGGTCCGCTTCCCAAGCGTTTCGCATGCGAGCCTCAGCTACCGTGCGCCGCGCAGCCTTTTCGCGGGCGGCCCCATCCGGCCGGCGGTGCACCGCGCATGAGGCACCCGGGGGATGGGCCCGCTGCGGGTTTTCCGTGCCGCCGGCCCCTTGCCTGTTGTACACTGGGCTTTCTGGCTTAAGCCCCGGATTGGGTTACACCGACTACACCTCAGGAACGGATCCTTTCTCATCATGTCTATTCATCCCGTTATGCAGCGCCTCGCCGAAAAGCTGAACCGCACCGACCATCCTCACTTTGCCCCCGGCGACACCGTCCGTGTCCAGGTCAAGATCAAGGAAGGCGACAAGGAGCGCTTGCAGGCCTTTGAAGGTTTGGTGATTGCCACCAAGCAAGGCCCGCAAGGGAGCTTTACCGTGCGCAAGATGAGCTTCGGCCAGGGGGTCGAGCGAATCTTTCCGTATAACTCCAAGGTGATCGACAAGGTGGAAAAGCTGCGCTCAGCCAAGGTGCGCCGCTCCAAGCTCTTCTATCTCCGCGCACTCCGCGGCAAGGCTGCCCGCCTCAAAGAAGTCGATCGCACCGCGTAGTGTCCCGAAGCAGTTCGCTGAAGCAAATGCCCTGAAGCACTTCCTGAACAGTTTGGCGTCGAGAATCCGGGCCGGGCTTCGATAGTACCCCGAAGCCTCGCTCCGGAGGAAATACCCTCTCCGCCAAGGCACACGCCGCCTGCCCGCTGCGCTCCTCGGACATGGGAATGCCCTGCGAACATAGGAAATGCCCTGCGGCCTGCCTCCACGCTTGCAGCCCCGCAGCGACTCACCCTTTTCCAGCCGGTTACACTAAGCCCATGCCGCGGCAACTCTTTATCGATCCTGAGCAGGCCGAGCCCACCCTTTCTCCCGCTACCCGCAAGATGCACATGCTGCGCTCGCTCGCCTGTGGCCACCGCTACGAGAAAGCCGCCCGCGCCCGCGGCGCCACCCAGGTTGCCGGCGTCGATGAGGTCGGTCGCGGCGCCCTTTTCGGTCCGGTCGTCGCGGCCGCGGTCGTGCTGCCTGAAAACTGCCGCATACGCGGCCTGCGCGACTCCAAGCAGTTGTCTGCTGAAGATCGCGAACGCCTCGCCGCACTGGTCCATGTGCGCGCCTGCTCGGTCGCCGTCCACGAGATCGATGCCGCCACCATCGACCGGGTCAACATCTACCAGGCCACCCGCCTCGCAATGCGCGCGGCGGTTGAAAAACTGGCCCCGGCGCCGGACCACCTGCTGATCGACGCCATGCGCATCGATCTCCCC
>CAXTPL010000273.1:1457-2725 GCA_964246065.1 uncultured Acidobacteriaceae bacterium | reverse complement strand
GTTTTTATTATTTCGACGACCTGGCCCTCAGCACCGCTGACCTTAAAAACATAGCCGTACCGGGCACAGCCGTTTCTGACGACTTCTTTAAAACTCTTGGCGTTGCGCCACTGCTCGGCCGCACGCTCGGCCCCTCGGACAACCTGCCCAATGCTCCGCTCGCGATCGTGATCAGCAGGCAGGTCTGGCTCTCCGCCTTCCACGGCGACCCGGGCGTCCTTGGCCGAGCTGTACGCCTGGCCCCCAAGCACGGCAGCATCGTCGGTGTCATGCCTGGCGGCTTTGACCTGCCTTCAGGCGTCGGCGAGTGGCACGCCGGGCATATCTCGCTCGCTAATTTCAAGAGCTATCGCGGCGACGGAAGCCGCTTCGTCGTAGGCATCGCGCGCCTCGATCCCCGCGAGTCGCCGGCCTCGTTTCGCGTGGTGGGCGATGCGCTGGCCGAGCGGCTGCGCCGGCAGTTCCCTGCAACCGATGCAGACTGGGGTTTCCGCTTCACAGGCCTTCGCGACAGCCTCTTCGGCAACTACAGGGAAGCGCTGCTCCTGCTTTCTGCAGCAGTCGCGCTGGTGCTTGCCATCACCACCGTCAACATCGCGGGCTTGCAGTTGTCCCGGCAGGCAAACCGTCGCGGAGAGTTTGCGGTGCGTGCCGCGCTCGGTGTCACGCGTGCCCGTCTGGTCCGCCAATTGTTGACGGAAAGCCTCTTGCCCGTGCTCGGCGGCAGCATGCTCGGCATCGGGCTTGCCGGGGCGGGGCTGCACGCGCTGGCAGCCAGGCTCCCGGCAGCGCTGGTGGAGGTTTCGGCTCCCCATCTCGACTGGCTGGTGATCTCCATCTGCTGCACCGCGGCGCTGGCGGTCGGCCTGGCCACCGGCATCGTGCCGGCACTCGCCTTTACGCGCGCAAGCCTGATGACCGCCGCAGCCAGGCTCCCGAACACGCGCCGCTTTGGGCAGTTCTTCACCTCGCTGCAGATCGCCCTGTCGCTCGTGCTGCTGAGCTTTTCCGCAGTGGTGGCCCAGCAGCTTTACGCGCTTTTGCACACGCCCCTCGGCTTTCAAGCAGCGGAAATTTCCACCTTCAGCGTCGATATGCCCTGGGGCGTCGATGCGGGGCGCCTGCACCGGCTTTACAGGTCAGTCGAGAGCGCAGCCGCGGCTCTGCCGGGCGTTCCCAGCGTGGGCGCGATTACCGCCCTGCCGCTTTCGCCCTTTAGCCTGCGTCGGAGCTTCGACATCGCGGGCCGTCCACCCACTGCCAAGCAC
>CAXTPL010000273.1:0-1447 GCA_964246065.1 uncultured Acidobacteriaceae bacterium | reverse complement strand
CCTCTGCTCGCCGGGCGCTCGTTTGAGCCGCACGATGCAGAGCCCGGCGCGCCACCGGTGGCCATCGTCAATCATGCTCTTGCAGCGCGCTATTTCGGCGGCCGCAACCCGGTCGGCGAGCGGCTGCTGCTCCCTGCCGGGGTAAGCGGCACCCTTGCTCCTACAGAGATCGTGGGCGTGACCGCAGATGTGCACGGCACGGGGAGCGGCAACCTGGCCGACGCGCCGCAGCCTGAGGTCGATACGCCGGAAGACGGCGGCTGGCCGCACATGCAGTTCGCCCTGCGCTCGACCTTGCCCCCGGCGGTGCTTGAGCCGGAGGTCAAGCGCATCGTCTCCGGGCTCGATGCGGCGGCAGCCGTGGGTCACTTCGGTACCATCGCCGGCACGCTGCGGCAGACCTATGCACAGCCCCGGCTCAACGCCGCCCTCCTGTCCTGCTTCGCCGGACTCTCGCTGTTGCTGGTCGTCGTCGGCGTATATGGACTGGTCGCGTATGACGTCAGCCAGCGGACGCGCGAGTTCGGCCTGCGTCTCGCGCTGGGCTCGACGCGCCGCGGCCTGGTAAGCCTGGTGCTCCGCGGCGCCGGGCGAATCCTTGTCGCAGGCGTGGCGCTGGGCGCGGCCGGTGCGTGGTCCGCAGCCCGGGTGCTGGGAGGCGCGGTCTCGCTCGCGCAAACGGCGCAGCAAAGTACGCCGGCGCCGCTGCTTGTTGCCGGCGGCGCCTTGCTCTCATCTGCAGTCCTCGTTGCCAGTCTCCTGCCGGCACGCCGCGCCGCCTCTATCGACCCCATGCAAGCCCTAAGAACGGAGTAATCCATGCGCTCGCTTGTTCAGTCCCTCACGCGGGACCTGCACTTCGCCTTCCGCCAGCTACGCCGCTCCCCCGGCTTCGCAGCCGTCGCCATCCTCACCCTCGCGCTGTCGATTGGCGTTGCATCGGCTGTCTTCAGCGTGCTTGATGCGACGGTCGTGCGCCCGCTGCCCTTCAACGACCCCGCGCGCATCGTCCAACTCCAGACCCGCTCGCCCCAAGGCTATGGTCAGCCCGCGTCCTGGCTGCAGTACCTGGACTGGCGTCACGACAATGCGACGCTCTCCGCCCTTGCCGGCTTTCTGCCCTCGTCGGCAAACCTGCAATCGCCCTCCGGCGCCACGCCCGTCCGCATTGTCTTTGGGACAGATAATTTCTTCGATGTTTTTGCCGTCAAACCCCTGCTTGGCCGCACCTTCGCACCGGGAGAAGACCAGTCCGGCCGCAATGACGTTGTCGTTCTCAGCTACGAGCTATGGCAGGAGAACTTTACCGGTCGCAGGGACGTCATCGGCTCCACCGTCAGGGTCGACGGCACCGTCAACACCGTAATCGGTGTCATGCCGGCGGGCTTCCGCTTTCCGCTCGGCGTCGTAGGCGCGCTCTATCGCCCCATGCATATCTCGCCCAACC
>CAXTPL010000272.1:0-2725 GCA_964246065.1 uncultured Acidobacteriaceae bacterium | reverse complement strand
GCCGCTCCCAGGATGAGCGTGCGATGCTTTTCAGCCCGGTCGACGGAGCGCACATAGCGCCCGCGCAGGCGATCGAACCACCCGGCCTCGCCTTTTCTGGCGCCGCCGCTGCGCGCAACCGCGCCCGCGCGATGCCGCAACGCAAGCGTGCACAGCGTGGGAACCACAAAGAGCGCTAAAAAAAGCGATCCCAGCAAAGCAGAGACGACGGTGACTGCCATCGGCTTGAACATCCGCCCTTCCAGGCTTTGCAGCGTAAGGATAGGCAGGTACACCGAGATGATAATCAGCACGCCAAAGACGATCGGCCGTGCAACCTCATGCGAACCGCCGCGGATGGTCTCGAGCAGCCGCGAATGCACCCCGCCGCGATCCCTTTTCTCTCCACCCCCAGCTTCGCCTTCGAGCCGATGCATGCAGTTTTCAACCATGACCACCGAGCCGTCGACGATCGTGCCGAAATCAATCGCACCCAGGCTCATCAGGTTGACCGAGATGCCGAACAAGTCCATCCCGATAAATCCAAACAGCAGCGAAAGGGGGATCGTCAACGCCACGACGAGCGAAGCCCGCCAGTCCCCGAGAAAGATCAGCAGAATGACCAGGACCAGCACGGCTGCCTCAAGGAGGTTGCGCTCCACCGTGTGCGTGGTCGCGTTGATCACATCGCTCTGGTCGTAAAACGGAACGATCTTCGCGCCGTGCGGCAGCTTCAGATCGGCGATCTTGGCTTTGATCTCCTTGATGATCTTTTGCCCGTTTTCGCCGCGCAGGATGATCACCATCCCGCTGACCGTCTCGCCCTTGCCGTCGTGCATCACCGCCCCATGGCGCAGCAGCGGGCGCTCGGCGATCGTAGCAACCTGCTTGAGCAACACCGGCACGCCCCGGGTGGTGCTGACAACGATATTGCCGAGCGCCCCCATGTCGGCGGCCCGGCCCAGGCCGCGAATGGTGTACTGCTGCTCGGCGTGCTCGATATAGCTGCCGCCGAAGTTGGCGTTGTTCTCGGTCACGGCCCGCACAACCTCATGCAGCGTCAGGTTGTACCGCCGCAGCGCTTCCGGGTCGGTCTCAATGGTGTACTGCTTGGTTTCGCCGCCCCAGGAGTTGATCTCGCTTACCCCCGGCACCGTTAACAGCGCGTAGCGCACTGTCCAGTCATGCAGCGCCTTCTCCTCCATCAAGGTCATGCGGGGCGACTGCACGGTGTACTGGTAGACCTCGCCGAAAGCGGTCGCCATGGGACCCATGACGGGCTGCAGCCCCATGGGCAGCCGGCCCTGCACCTGGTTGATGCGCTCGGCCACAAGCTGCCGCACCAGGTACTTGTCCATGCTGTCGTCAAAGATCATCGTGACCATCGACAGGTCGAGCTTCGATGTGGAGCGGACCATCTGCAGCTTCGGCATCCCCATCATCGTTGTCTCGATCGGAAAGGTGACCAGCTGCTCCACCTCGACCGGCGACATGCCGGGGCACTGCACCGTGACCACAACCTGGTTGTTGGTCAGATCTGGGAAAGCCTCCAGCGGCAGATGAACCATGACGGTGAGGCCGCCCGCGACCAGCACAAGCAGCAGGCCGGCCACCAGCCAGCGATTGTCGAGCAGCAAGTCCATGATCTTGCCCATCGCTCAGCCCTCGCCTACGCTGCCCTTGAGCAGCTCGCCCTTGACCATGAACGCCCCGTCGACAACGACATGGTCGCCCGCCACAAGGCCCTCCACAATCTCCACCAGCCCTTGCGAGTGCGCACCCTCCTTGACTGCGCGCACCTGGAAGCTGGTGCCGTCGTTCGACACAAAAACTACCCGCAGCCCGTTCACATCCTGCAGCGCGGTATCCGGTACAAAAAGGGCGGTGCGTGTGTTCGGCTCGTCGATGCTCGCAGTGGCAAACATGCCTGGACGCAGCCGAACTCCCGGATTGGGCACGGCCAGCCGCACGGGCACGGTACGCGTCTGCGCATCGAGCTGATCGCCGAGCATGGCGACCGTCGCACCGAAGTTCGTCCCCGGGTAGCCCTGCGTCGTGACCCGTGCGCGTGCGCCCCGGTGCACTGCCGAAAGGTCCTTTTCGTTGACAGCAGCCGAGACCCAGACGCTGCGAAGGTCCGAGACTGTAAACGCCTCATCCCCCTGGTTGAGTACCTGTCCCGGCGAAACGCTGCGCGTCATCACGGTGCCGGCCGCCACGGCGCGGATAGGGATCAGCTCGCGCTGGTAGAGCGTGCCCGGGGTGAGCGACTGGGGCGGAACCTGCAGCAGCTCCGACAGGTGTTCCCGCTCCATGTGCACGCTGGCCTGGGCGTCGGCCAGGTCCTGCTGCGCCTGCTTCAGCTGCTGATCGGCGCGCTCGGCCTCTTCTGCCGATGCGACCTGCAGCAAAAGCAGGTGCCGGTAGCGGTCCCGATTGGCGGTAGCAAACTGCACCCCGGAGGTTTGCCGATCCACCGCCGCAAAGGCCTGGGTGAGCGCGCCCACCGTCTCATGCACCATGTGGCTGTGCATCCAGGCCAGCGTTTGCCCCGGACGCACTGTATCACCCGGCAGCACCAGGACTCGCTCAATCTGCCCTTCCGCCAGGACGCCGATGTGGTCGGTATGCTTCTCGTCCGGCATGACCTCCCCGGCCACAACCAGCGTCTGCGGCACCGTGCGCAGAGCCACAGGCGCGATCCGGATACCGGCCTTTGCTTGATCCGCGGATTGGATCTTTACGC
>CAXTPL010000271.1:1072-2770 GCA_964246065.1 uncultured Acidobacteriaceae bacterium | reverse complement strand
CAGCCGATGCGATCGCGCGGTGGGCGTGCCTGCTCGACGCCTGCTGCGGAACGGACGGGTTATAAACGCGAGCGAGGCACACCTCCCGCCCCCGGCCCCGCCCGGCCCAGCCCCCCCCTCGAGAATCCGTCCTGAGGATGAGTGTCTAGCAAGTGGTCAGACCTGCTAGCATTCCCTCGCATGCACACCTTCAGCCCCGCCCGCCGTGACCTGCTTCGCCTGGGAAGCACAGGCCTAGCCGCTCTTGGACTTCCCGCTGCTGCCCTGGCCGCACAGGCTGGGTCGCCGCCCCACGCGGCCTCCGCGCCTGTTAGCTACAACGTGCGCAGCTACGGCGCGACCGGCGACGGCAAGTCGGTAGACACGCCGGCGATCAACGCTGCAATCGAGGCTGCGGCAGCCGCCGGCGGTGGCATGGTCCACTTTCCGGCAGGCATGTACCTATGCTTTTCAATCCGGCTCAAGAGCAACGTACACCTCTATTTGGAGCAGGGTGCAACCATTCTTGCGGCAGACTCACCGTTGCCGGGCGAGCAGACCGGCTACCGGGGCGGCGCCTATGACGCGGCCGAGCCCAAGACCGGCTATGACGCCTACCAGGATTATGGTCACAATCACTGGCACAATTCGCTGCTCTGGGGCGAGGACCTCCACGACCTGAGCATTACCGGGCCCGGGTTGATCTGGGGCAAGGGGCTTTCGCACGGGCGCGGGCGCAAGTACAGCGGTGCGCCGTTTGTCGCCGAGCAGGCCGGTGTCGGCAACAAGGCCATTGCTCTCAAGAACTGCAGGAACGTCCTGCTGCGTGATTTTTCTATCCTCAAGGGCGGCCACTTCGGCCTCCTGCTGACCGGCGTGGATAACCTGACGGTGGACAACCTGATCATCGACACCGACCGCGACGGCATGGACCTGGACTGCTGCCAGAACGCGCGGGTATCCAACTGCACCGTGAACTCTCCCTGGGACGACGGCATCTGTCCCAAGTCGAGCTTTGCACTCGGCTATGCACGCCCGACGCGCAACCTTACGATCACCAACTGTTACGTGACCGGCTGGTATGTGATCGGGACGCTGCTCGATGGGACTTTCAAGAAGCTCGCGCCTGAGGACAAAACACCGCACACGGGGCGGATCAAGTTCGGGACCGAGTCGAATGGCGGCTTCATCAACATCACGGTCAGCAATTGCGTCTTTGAGGGCTGCCAGGGGTTTGCCATCGAGACGGTAGACGGTGCGCTGGCAGAAGACATCACCATCACCAACATCACCATGCGCGATCTATCGTCGAGCCCTCTGTTTCTGCGTCTGGGCTCGCGCCTGCGCGGCCCCAAAGAAAGCACGAACGTGGGTACGCTTCGTCGCATTTTGATCAGTAACATCGATTGTTACCAAGCGCCTGCCCAGCTGGGAGCGATCCTGAGCGGCATTCCTTCGTACCCGCTTGCAGACCTCAAGCTTGCCAACATCTACGTGCAGGCTTTGGGCGGCGGCACGGCTGAGCAGGCAACGCGCGCCGTGCCGGAACTGGAAAATCAATATCCGGAGCCCAACATGTTTGGCGACACGCCCGCGTATGGATTTTTCCTGCGCCACATACGCAACCTCGAGATGAGCCATGTGGAGGTGGCAACCGAGTCGCCCGATGCGCGGCCCGCCTTTTACCTGGACGATGTGGAGCGTGCTGACTTTTTCGCC
>CAXTPL010000271.1:0-1062 GCA_964246065.1 uncultured Acidobacteriaceae bacterium | reverse complement strand
CAGTGCGCGGCGCGGGAGGAGCGTTTGCGCTGCACGGGGTAAAGGACCTGCGGATCGGCTGGAGCCGCGCCGCGGCGGATGTGTCGTTGCCGAGCGCGGATGGCAGGACGCTTTAGGGGCTGGCTGTAGAGAGGGTGGGCTGTAGAGGAAGAGCAACCGCAGATCCTTCGCTGCGCTCAGGATGACAATTCCTAGCAGGGGAAGTGCGCCGGCTTCCTGGGGCAGGCCCACCCTGCTTTCCGGCATGCGCCGGCCCCCTTGTACCGCAACGCGCCCGCTTTTTCTTGCAGCCTCAAGCCCGGCCCCTCACGGCGCGCCGGTTTCGACCAGCGTCACCGGGCCGAGCAGGCCTGAGGGCAGCGGCTCCAGGTGCTCCATGTCCTGCGGGGCGAAGCGTTGGCCGTAGCGCGCGGAGAGCAGGCGGTAGTCGGGCTGATCCTGCCCGGCCATCTCGTTGATGGCCGTGTTGCCAACCTCCACCTCCAGCGTGTTTGCACCCGGATGCAGCAGCCCTGTCACATCGAGCGCGTAGGGCGGGTGCCAAAGCGCGCCTGTGCGTTTGCCGTTGACCCGCACCACTGCGGCCTCGCGAATGGGTGGATCGAGCAGAGCCTGCATGCCGGGGTGACCGGCATGGCTCGGGGGCTCGGCGAGCGGCTTGCCCTCGCCAAAATGCAGCATGATCCGCTTTCCGGGAGCCGGCACCTGGGCAAGAGTCATCTGCCTGCTGTAAGCGGCGATGCCCGAGTAAAAGCGCCTGCCGGGCTCCTCGGTCCAGGATCTCAAGCCGGGGATGGGATGAGCGGCCGCCTCATCCGCAAACCGCACCTGCCAGCCCTGGCTCAGGTCTGCAAGCACCCTGCTGGACGTGCCGGCGGCTGCGGCGCCGCAAGGCTTCGGCAAGCGGCCTACCCCCTCCTGCAGCAGCAGCAACCGAGACCCATACGGCTCCAGGTCAAGCGTCAAGGCTTTGCAGTTGGCTGCCGGGCGGGCCGGGCCTTCGTCTGCATC
The DNA here is from genome assembly GCA_964246065.1 of uncultured Acidobacteriaceae bacterium. Lineage (GTDB taxonomy): Bacteria > Acidobacteriota > Terriglobia > Terriglobales > Acidobacteriaceae > EB88. Next base: position 51 of record CAXTPL010000271.1, on the reverse strand, counting down.
GAGCCACACGGCGGACGAGCCTTGTGCGCGCACAGCCAGCGCGGCATGCAC
>CAXTPL010000270.1:369-2773 GCA_964246065.1 uncultured Acidobacteriaceae bacterium | reverse complement strand
CGGCAGTGCTGGGCGCGCGATACCGGGTCTTGAAGTCGCAAGGCAATCTCAATAACGAGTTTGGCGTACCGCTGCAGTTGCTGCGACTGGAGCCTGAGGATGAGATCGCAGTCATCGAGATGGGCATGTCGCACGAAGGGGAGATCGCTGCGCTGACACGGATCGCCGGGCCGGCCTGGGGCGTGGTGACCAACGTCGGCAACGCGCACGCTGAGAACTTCGCGGACGGGATCGAAGGCATCGCACGCGCCAAGCATGAGCTGGTCGCCGGGCTCCCTCCGGGTGGGGTGGCCTTTCTCAACTGGGATGACCCGCGCGTGGCCGGCTTTGACGCAGGTGCGCGTCGCGTCGTGCGGTTTGGCCGCAGCGCTGCCGCCGAGGTGCGCGCCACGGCGGTCGAGCCGCTGGGCGAAGAAGGACTGCGGATCGACGTGGCTGCCCGGGGAGAAGGCGCCGAGGTACGGCTGCAGCTGCTGGGCGCGCACAACGTGTCCAACGCGCTCGCGGCCGTCGCGGTCGGGCTTGAGGCCGGCGTAAGCCTCCAGGAGGCGGCAGCAGCGCTCGCAGCGCTGGCGCCCGGGGACAAGCGGGGCGAAGTGCTTACGCTGCGAGGGGCTAAATTGATCAACGATTGTTACAACTCAAACCCGGAGGCGCTCGGGGCTATGATCGGCACCCTTGCCGGCCTGGCAGCGGAGCGGCGCATCGTCGTCGCGGGGGAGATGCTGGAACTCGGCCCGGAGGCCGCATCGCTCCATGCAGAGTGCGGGCGCGCAGCGGCACGAGCCGGAATCGACATTGTGCTTGGGGTCCGCGGGTTGGCCCGGGCCCTGGTGGAAGCAGCGAGCGCCGCGGGCGCGCACGCCCTTTTTCTGGAAACGCCGGAGCAAGCAGGGAGCTGGCTTGCCGCGGAGTTGCGCGCAGGCGATGCGGTGCTGTTGAAGGCTTCGCGCGGAGTGCGGCTGGAGCAAGCGCTTGCCGCGCTCACCGACCACTCGCGATAACAACGGTCACCCACATGGAGCGATCGCGGACCATCCGCCGCCCTGCAACGCGTTAGACTAGGCGCAACCACCACCCGGAGGCCGTTTGCTTTACTGGCTGCTCTACCAGAAACTTTTTCCGTACTTCCGGCCGTTTCGGATCTTTCGCTATCTCACCTTTCGCACGGCCTTTGCCTCGCTCACCGCACTGCTGATCGCGCTGATCATCGGTCCCTACGTCATTGAGAAGCTGCGCGAGTTCCAGATAGGCCAGTACATCCGCGAGGACGGACCCAAGGATCACCAGAAAAAAGCCGGTACCCCCACCATGGGCGGCGTGCTGATCTGCATCGCTATCCTGCTGCCCACACTGCTGTGGTCAGATTTGTCGAACCCCCTGGTTTGGGTCGTCATTGGGTCCACGCTCGGCTTTGGCGCCATCGGCTTTGCAGACGATTACATCAAGGTGGTGCACCGGCGAAACCTGGGGCTGACAAGCCGCGCAAAGATCGGCTGGCAGGTGCTGGTTTCCACCCTCGTCGGCGTCGCACTGGTCGGCCTGCAGACGCAAGGCAACTACTCGACCAAACTGATGGTGCCGTTCGTCAAGGGCATTCGCCCGGGGCTGATGATTCATGCGCTTGCCAGCGTGCCCCACCTTGGCCTGCTCGCCTTTGTGCCGTTTATCGCGTTCACGGTGCTGGTCATCGTCGGATCGAGCAATGCGGTCAACCTCACCGACGGTCTCGACGGCCTGGCCATCGGGTGCACCATCATCGCCGCCGCCGCCCTTACCGTGCTCACCTATGTTTCCGGTCACATCGTCTTCGCCGAGTACCTTGAACTGCAGCGGATGCCCCTTGCCGGCGAGTTGACCATCTTCTGCGGAGCCATGGTCGGCGCCAGCATCGGCTTCCTCTGGTACAACGCTCACCCGGCAGAGGTGTTCATGGGCGACGTCGGCTCGCTTGCGCTCGGCGGCGCGATCGGCACAGTCGCCGTCGCCATCAAGCAGCAACTCCTGCTGCCATTTATCGGCGGCATCTTTGTCATCGAGGCGCTTTCGGTCATCCTCCAGGTAGGCAGCTACAAGCTGCGCAAAAAGCGCATCTTCAAAATGGCCCCACTGCACCACCACTTCGAGCTCATGGGCTGGTCCGAGTCCAAAGTGATTGCCCGTTTCTGGATCGGCGCGCTGGTCTTCGCCCTCTTCGCCCTCACCACGCTCAAATTACGGTAAGGGTCAAGACCCCTGCGCGGGAAGCGCCCACTTCGTGGGAGGCGTACTGCCTGCGGCGCTCTTTGCTCAAAAGGGGCGGTATACCCGTCACGGAGTGACCGCCTCCCGCGCAGGGGGTCTTGGCCCCTCCCCCGTCCCTTCCGCGCGGCGGCGCGTGCGGGACCCAAAGGGGCTGGGGTGG
>CAXTPL010000270.1:0-260 GCA_964246065.1 uncultured Acidobacteriaceae bacterium | reverse complement strand
AGGTCGAGCTGGCGTCCCGGTACTTGAAAGGCAAAACGCTGGCGATTACCGGCTCGAATGGAAAAACAACGACCACGAGCTTGTGCGGGGCGATCCTTGCCGCCGGTGGCTTGCCGGTGCAGGTTGGCGGCAACATCGGTGTGCCGGTGATTGCGCTTGCCGAGACGAGCACGGACGAGAGCTGGAACGTGCTGGAGGTTTCGAGTTTTCAGCTGGAGTCCACCGTGACCTTCCGGCCGGAGATCGCTGTCATCCTCAAT
>CAXTPL010000269.1:2348-2795 GCA_964246065.1 uncultured Acidobacteriaceae bacterium | reverse complement strand
GAGAGAGGGCGGTCCAAGCAACTTTGCCATCCGATCCAATCTGCGACACCATAAGGCATGCACCCCGCACTCCCCTGGCCCGCGCATCGGGTATCGCGCCCATGACCCTGCTCCTCGTCCAGATGTCGCTGGTGCTGGCCGTGACGGTGGCCTGCGGTTGGACAGCGCGGCGGCTGGGCCAGTCCCGCGTGGTGGGCGAGATCATCGGCGGCATCCTGCTGGGGCCTTCCGTGCTGGGGCGGCTTTCGCCACATGCGTCCGCCGTTCTCTTTCCTGCCGCTTCGCTGGGCGCCATGGAGACGATCTCCACCGTCGGCCTCATTCTCTTTCTCTTCCTGATCGGGATGGAGCTCGACTACGCGCAGCTGTATCGGCAGCGCACGCTGGCCGTGCTTTCGAGCGGCACCAGCATCGTTATCCCCTTCGTCGCCGCCGCCATTCTTGCGC
>CAXTPL010000269.1:0-2338 GCA_964246065.1 uncultured Acidobacteriaceae bacterium | reverse complement strand
GGGATCGCGATGAGCATCACGGCTTTTCCTGTGCTCGCACGCATTGTGGAAGAACGCGGGCTGCAGGCGACCGCGCTCGGCACCACCGCGATCTTATGCGCGGCGGTCGACGATGTAGTGGCCTGGCTCCTGCTGGCGGTCACGCTGACGTTGATTGACGTCAATGGCAGCACGGCATCGTTGTGGATTCGCTTCGGTTCGCTCGCTGCCTACCTCCTGGTGATGCTCGGTGTGGTGCGCCCGCTCGCCGCTCGGGCCGTCCAGCGCCGTCGGCAGCCTGAACTCTCGATCGAGCTTCTAGGCGTGGTCATCGCGGCAACGCTCGCCTCCTCAGCCGTAACCGAGTGGAGCGGCGTTCACCCGCTTTTCGGCGCCTTTATCGCCGGGGTCTGCTTTCCGCGCGTCGAGCACTGGCAGCACGCCATCCGCTCGCGACTCGACATGATTACCTCGGTCCTGTTGCTGCCGCTTTTCTTCGCGCTTACCGGGCTGCGGACGCGGCTCGACCTGCTGAACGACGCCGATATGTGGCTTTGGACCGGCATTGTTCTGGTAGCCGCGGTGGCCGGCAAAATGGGAGGCGCGGTGCTTGCCGCCCGATGGAACGGCCAGAACTGGCGCGACGCGCTCGGCCTGGGAGCCCTGCTCAACACGCGGGGACTGGTGGAGCTGATCGTGCTCAATATTGCTTACAACGTTGGAGCCTTATCGCCGCAGCTTTTCACCATGCTGGTAGTCATGGCGCTGGTCACTACGATTGCGACTACGCCCATCCTGAACCTGCTCGGCATCCGCGGGGCTGCTCCCGCGGCGGCCCCGCCGGTGAGTGACGCGGCCTAGGCGAGCCACACACGGGAAGCCGGGAAGCCGGTCGACAAAGAAGCCGGCCGCTGTCGGCAGCATGGATCCGGTGCCTGGCTCTCGTGCAGAGAGCAACTCTGCTTAGATCCGCTGGCGTGCCCAGCGTCCCTGCCGGAACAGCACCAGGCTCAGGACCACCACGCATATCTGCGCGATCACGATCGCGACAAACACCCCGTCCACCCGCAGCCGCGTATGCATCGCGAGCCGCCAGGCCAGCGGGATCTCCAGCAGCCAGAAGCCTATGAAGTTCACGTAGGTCGGCGTCAAGGTGTCGCCTGCCCCGTTGAATGCTTGCAGGAGCACCATGCCGTAGGCGTAGGCGGCATTGCCGCAGCTAAAGATGCGCAGGCAGTGGACCGCCGTCGGAGCAACCGAAGGATCCTGGGTAAAGAGCCCGATGATTGCGGGTGCCAGCGCGATAAAGACCAGGCCTATCGACCCGAGAAAGATCATGTTCCACAGCCCGGCGCGCCAAACCGCTTGCCGCGCCCGCTCCGGGTGGCCGGCGCCGAGATTTTGCCCGACCAGCGTCGCAGCCGCGTTGCTCATGCCCCAGGACGGAAGAATCGCGAAGATGACGATCCGCACGGCCACGGTGTAGCCGGCAAGGGCTGGTGCACCAAAAAGGCTGACGATCCTCACCAGCCCGATCCAGCTTGCCTGCCCGATAAGAAACTGCAGAATACCGGCCAGCGACACGCGCAGCAAACGCCACAGTACGGATGCCTGCACGCGAAGATGGCGGCGCAGGATCCGCAGCCGCTCCGTTCCCCTGCCCAACCGGTAGAACTGGTACAGCACGCCAATACCGCGTCCAGAAAAGGTTGCAAGCGCCGCGCCGGTCACGCCCATGCGGGGAAAAGGCCCTAGACCGAAGATCAGGCAGGGATCGAAGATCAGGTTGAGGATGTTTGATACCCAGAGCAGGCGCATCGCAATGGCGGCATCGCCCGCGCCGCGAAAGATGGCATTGTTCAAAAAGAGCAGCAGCACCACGCCCGAACCGCCGAGCGCGATGCGCATATAGTCTGCTCCGCCGGCGAGGATGGCAGGCGTAGCGCCCATGGCCCGCAGCAGGCGGGGCGCCAGAAGAAAAAAGGGAATGCCCATCAGCATCGACATGATGAGCCCGAGAATGATCGCCTGGACCGCAGCGATGGCAGCGCCCTCGGCATCTTTCTCGCCGATGCGCCTGGCCACCATGGCCGTAGTGGACATGGAAAGGCCGATGGCCACGGCAAAAACCAGCGTCACAATCGATTCGGTCAGCCCCACGGTGGCGATAGCGTTTGCGCCCAGGCGGCTTACCCAAAAGACATCGACAACAGCAAACAACGACTCGAGCACCATCTCGAGAACCATGGGGATGGCAAGCAGCAGGATCGACCGATTCAGGCTGCGTGTGTTTTAGTCGTGGTGGGAGCCGCGCAGCGCCTCGCGGATGGACTGCCACAGCGTAGGCGCGGGATGAGAG
>CAXTPL010000268.1:0-2843 GCA_964246065.1 uncultured Acidobacteriaceae bacterium | reverse complement strand
GAGCTGGGTCTGGGGAACGGTATCCGAGGTGAGGCTGTAGCCTAGGATGGGAAAGGTGGCAAAGGTGAGCCGCTGAGTGTTGATGGTGGGAGTGGTCGGCTGCGTTTGCCGCACGGTAGACAGGGCGGCATCTACCCGTTGGAGCGTCTGGAACATGTCCACATGCCAGTCGAAGAAGAGCGAAACCTCGGCCGAGCCGCGGCTGGTGATGGAGCGCACCGTCTGGAGACCGGGGCCGCTGTTGACGGCGTCCTCAATGGGCTTGGTGATGGTGACCTGCATCTGCTCGACGGGCATGACGCCGTTGTCTACCGAGATCACGACGCGGGGGAAGTCGGTCTCAGGAAAAACAGAGATGGGCACCTGAAAGGTGAGCGCCACGCCGGCCACGGTGAGCGCGACGACGAGAAAAAAGATAATGCGGGTGTAGCGGGCGAGCCAGAAGGGGCGCTCAGGGAGAGCGGCCTGCGCGGCGGGGGTTGCGAGCCGGCGGGGCTGCGCAGCAGTGGCCTGGGAATCGTGCGGCTGGAGGGTCTGGCTCATTCCTTCTCCGCTGCTTTATCAGCACCTTTGCCTGCGCTCGGCTTGGCGTCGTCCTCGTCCTTGCCGCCGGGTTCGCCCACCTTGACCTTGGTTCCGTCTTCCAGGGTAAAGGCGCCTTCGGTGACGACGGTGTCGCCCTGGCTGAGCCCGGAAAGGACCTGCGCGTTGCCTCCATCGCGGATGCCGGTGGTCACATTGCGCTTGTGCGCGACGCCGTCTGAGCCGACGGCCATCACGTAGCTGCCGCCGCCGTTGATAGCTACCAGCGCCGCCTCCGGCACCAGCAGAGCGTGGTCCGCGGTGCGGCCGCTTACGCGGACGTGCACCGGGGTGCCGACCTTGAGGGTGCCTTTTGCATTGGCGAGCTTGAGCCACACCTCGACGGTTGTCGAACCGGGGTCAAGGGCGGGGCTGATGAGCGAAACGGAGGCCGTCAACGGGTCGTCGATGCCGGGAACCAGGACCTCTGCCTTGCCGCCGTCCTTTAACCGCTGGGTGAGCGACTGGGCGAGGTGGATCTTGGCGATCAAGGAGTCTGTGTCCATCACGGTCAGCAGCGGCGCGCCGGCTGAGGCAGTCTCCCCGGCAAAGAGCGGGCGATCGGTCACCACGCCCGCGATGGGAGACCGAATCTCGGAGTAGCTGACCTGGGCGGCCGCGCCGAGGTACTTGCCTTCGGCAGAGGTAAGCTGCCCTTTGGCCGACTGCAGAGCGGCCTCGCGGCTGACGGCCTGCATGGACGCCAGGTGCTTGGCGGCCGTGTCATAGGCGGCCTGCGCCTGCACAAGCGCCGCTTCGGCCGTTTCCAGATCGCGCCCGGCGAGCGCGCCCTGGTCAAAAAGCTGCTTGCGACCCTTGACGATACTCTGGTTCAGGTCGAGATTGGCCCTGGTCTGGGCGACATCGAGCTCGGCGCGCTGGTAGTCCTCCGGAACCTGTGCCTTGGTCTCGGTCTCATAGCTGGCCTGGGCTGCGGTGTAGGCACCCTTGCTGTCGAGCGCAGCGGCGGCAAGGTCGCTGTTTTCCAGGGTGGCGAGCAGTTCGCCCTGCTTGACGTGCGCGCCGCGCTGCACATAAAAGCGCTTGACGGGCGCGCTGATCTTGGGCGCGATGGCAGACTGCGAGATCGGCGAAAGCACCGCATCGGCGGTAATGTGCTCGGTGATCGAGCCGATCTCAGGGTGGGCGGCGACCACGGTGACGGCGGTGGCGGCAGCGTCGTCAGCAGCGGGCTTGGCTTTGCAGCCGGAGAAAAGCGCGGCGCCAAAGAGCAGGCTCGTGGCCGCCAGGGCTGCCCCTCGCGCGGCGGCTCCCCTGCGCTGGTGGCTCACAGGGTGCATCCTTGTTTGCTGTTTTGCTCCGCGATCATCGCTGCTCCGTTCCGTTTCGTCCTGCGTTTGCTGCTTTAAAGAGATCCTGTGAGCGTTTGGAGATTGGCTAGTGCGGCGCGGTAGCGGACTTCGCCGTCGGCGCCGGCGTTTTCAGCAAGCGCAAGCGCGGCTTGTGCGTCGGTCACTTCCAGCACGGTGGCCTCGCCGGCACTGTAGCGGAGCTTGCTCAAACGCAGGCTTTCCTGCGCGGTGACGATGCTTTGCTGGAGCGAGGCGACCTGCTGCTGCGCGGTAGCGGCTTCGGCATAGTACTCATCGAGCGCGACGAGGAGCCGCTTTTGCGCCGCGGTAAGTGCAACCTGCGTGACCGCGCGCTGGATTTCGCTTTGCTGGACGCGCTTTTGGGTAGAGAACCAGTCCCATACCGGGATGTCGATGGTGACGGCGGCCGAGTAGCCGAGGTTCTGGAAGTGGTGCGTGCCGGTCTCCGGGAGGCCTGCCTCAGACGGGATGACGTAGCCGCGGGTGGCGAACTGCGGAGAGTTGATGCCGTAGGTCAGGTTGAGGCCGAGATCGGGCAGGTAGGCGGCGCGTGCCTTTAGGACCTGCGCATCGCCGGCGTGCAGGGTAGCGATGGCGGCTTTGACGACCGGGTCGTTGGCAGCGGCAGCCGCATCGATCTCAGCGCGCGCAGGCAGGGGCTTTGCCGGTGCGGCGTCAAGGGTGTAGGGGGTGCGCGGGTCGGCGAAGAGCAGCACGCCCAGCTCAAGGCGGGCACGATCGGCCGCCAGCGTGGCATCGGCCAGGTCGCGCGTACGCTGCTGCTCCTGCAGGTCGGCGCGCACCACGTCGGCGTGCGCGCTTTCGCCTACCTGCTCGCGCTCGCGGGTAAGTTTAGTAAAGTCTGCGGCTTCAGCCAGCGCGCGGCGGGCCACGGCGAGCTTGCCCGCGGCCGCACGCTCCCCATAA
>CAXTPL010000267.1:0-2865 GCA_964246065.1 uncultured Acidobacteriaceae bacterium | reverse complement strand
GCCTATGCTCGACGCGTTGATGGCGCGCCTGCCGTCCAGGCTGCGGGTAGAAGGCGTCTGCTCCGCACTTGGCGAGCCCAGGCACCGCCACAAACATATCCGCTACTTTCAGGGCGGCCATCCGCTGCCGAACGAAGACTCTTTTGCCGCGGCGCGAGCCACGCTGGACCTGCTCCGCAAGGCCGGGCCGCATACCTTTATCTTCTTCCTCATCTCCGGCGGCGGCTCAGCCATGCTGGAGCTGCCGGCTGCTCCCGGCATGGCGCTTGACGACACGCGCGCCTTTCACGAAACGCTGATCTCCTCCGGCGCCGACATCACGGAGATCAACACCGTGCGCAAGTACTTTTCCGCTGTGAAGGGTGGGCGCCTGGCGCAAACCGCGCCCGAAGCGCAAAAACTTTCGCTGCTGCTCGCCGATGTTCCGCTCAAAGATCTGGCCATGGTTGCCTCGTCGCCCACGCTGCCTGACTGTTCCACCTTTGCCGACTGCGAGCATCTGCTGGATCGGTACCGCCTGCTTGAAAAGTTTCCAGCCACGGTGCGCGACTACTTTCTCACCCTGCGCCGCGCCGGTTCGGCCTCGCCGCCGCCGAGCGCCTTTCGTCATACCGAGCTCGATACCCTGCTTTCAAACCACGATTTTGTGAACGCCGCCCGCGACCAGGCTCGCTCGCTCGGCTACAAGGTTGTCATCGATAACACCTGCGATAACTGGCCCTACGATGAGGCCTCATCGTATCTGCTGGAGCGCTTCCACACGCTGCGCCGCGAGTTCCCCAAGCTGTGCCTGCTTTCAAGCGGGGAGGTGACGGTGGCCATTGAAGGAAAGTGCGGCTGCGGCGGCCGCAATCAGCAGTTCGCCCTGGCAACAGCCATCCACCTGGCTGCGTGCAAAGAGCAGCCGCTGGCGGTGCTGAGTGCCGGCTCAGACGGCCTCGATGGCAACAGCCCCGCCGCTGGCGCCATTGCCGACCCCACCACCGTTCTGCGGGCCGAAGAGCTGCGCTTCAACCCGCGCCAGTCGCTTGCCCAGTTCAACAGCTGCCCGCTTTTTACCGCGCTCGGCGATGCGATCATGACCGGGCCGACGAACAACAACCTTCGCGACATCCGCATCCTGCTCGCCGACGCCGAGTAGGCAGAGCCCGGCCCGGCCGGGCCGGGTATTGGTCAGGAAGTCGCCCGGCCGGGTCTCGGTTCCGGGCTACTTAGTCCGGCTCGCGGGCGGGCGCGCCTTGAAGGCGATTGATCGCCGCTACAAGCGCTCCGCAATCAGGTGGTCTGCCACGCGAATCGCATTGGCGATGATGGTCAAGCTGGGGTTGACAGCGCTGGCCGACACGAAGCACGATGCGTCGACCACATACAGATTGTCCACGTCGTGGGCCCTGCAGTGCGCGTCCAAAACGCTTGTTGCGGGGTCGTGCCCCATGCGGCAAGTACCGTTCTGGTGCCCTACGCCCTCAAGCGGTATGCGCTTCTTGAAGTAGGCCTCGAGCGGCATTGTTGTGGCTGCGTGGCCGGCCTTTTTCAGCGTGTCTACCCATCGGTCTTTCAGCCGGGTAAAGCTTTGCACGTTGTTCGGTGTGTAGCTCAAACGGATGTGGTGCGGCGGGGCTACCTGCACGGTAGCGCTTTCATTGGTATGTCCGGTGTCCGACGCCGGATGCGCCCCGGCAACGCCCGGCTGCTTGGTCGCGACCGAGCCCGGCGTGGCATTGGCGATCGTGACCCTATTCTCAGGCGAGGGCAGATCTTCGGTCGTGAGCCACCATGGCACCGCGTGGTGCTTCATGCCTTCAAGCACAAAGCCGGGCGTCATTGCAGGGGCCTGGTCCTTCATCATCTCAAAATGGAAGCTGCCCACCGGCTGCACCTGCCCCAGGGGAAACGGGTAGGAGGGATCAGGATCGCGCAGATAGTAGTCGTTCGTGCCCCAGGTTTTTGTGTAACTGTCCTCGTTACGATGGGTAGAAAGCGCGAGCAGCGCATCGGCCTGGTGGAACATGAAGTTGCGCCCTACCTGGTCTGAGCTGTTTGCCAACCCGTTCGGGTGCTTGTCATTGGCCGACTGCAGCAGGATCACCGCCGAGTTGACCGCGCCCGCGCAGACCGCGAAGATCTCGCCCTGATAGGTCGTGAGCTTGCCTGACCCATCGGGATCGACTTCGACCGCGGTGACCGCGGTCCCTGTTGCGTTGGTCAACAGGCGCACCACGCGCGCATTGCGCACCAGGTGCACGTTTGGCAGGTGCATGATCTCGCGGATGCAGTTGATATCTGAGTCAGACTTGGCATGCACCAGGCAGGGGTATCCATCGCAGGTATCGCAGCGCACGCACTTGCTGGCCGCGGGGTCTTCGGCATTGCGCTTGAGTCCAAGCGGAATCGGAAAGGTATGGATTCCGAGCTTGCGCACTTCGTCTTCAATGGACTGCATGCGCGGCTCGTTGCTCAAAGCCGGATAGGGATATTTTTTTGAGTGGAAGGGTTCGGTCGGGTCAAACGAGCTGCCGAAGCCGCCCGGCACCGCCGGCGCTTCCCCCAGGTCGCCGTGCACATGAAAGAGCTCTTCGGCACGTGTGTAGTAAGGCTCAAGATCGGCGTAGGAGATGGGCCACGCAGGAGAAACGCCGCCCTGGTGCTCGATTACGCCGAAGTCCTCAGCGCGCATGCGAAACATGGCTGCGCCGTATACCTTGGTTTGGCCGCCGACATAGTAGGCCTGCTGCGGGTGCAGGTCCTTGCCGTCCTTGTCTTGCCACACTTCCTTGGTGTGGTAGCGGTTCTCGAGGAAGACTGCGGACGTATCCCAGTTCAGCTTTTCCTGCGGAAGAAAGTCGCCGCGCTCGAGGATCAGGA
>CAXTPL010000266.1:0-2925 GCA_964246065.1 uncultured Acidobacteriaceae bacterium | reverse complement strand
GCCCGGCTGCCCGTAGCCCTGGTCGAGCATCATCTGCTCGCAATAGTGTGCCCACCCTTCCACATTGGTGTTGGCTGTGACGATCTTGCGCACCTTGCTCAACGGGGTGTTGTTTACCCAGAGAAACTGCGTGTAGTGCCCGGGGTAGGCCTCGTGGATCGAGGTACTCACGATGGTGCCGACGTTGAACTCTGCCATGTGCTCGGCGATGTGGGCCGCGGTCCAGCTCTTTTCCGGCAACGTGACGTTGAAGTAGGCGGTCTTGGAGTTGGTCTCAAAGGGCCCCGGCGGGTCCATGGAGGCCGACGTGGTCGCGCGCATGAACGGCGGCGTTTCTTCCAGCGTCGGCCGAACATCTGACGGGATCGTGATGATCTTCTTTTCGCGAATAAACGCAATCAGCCCATCAAACGTACCTTGAAAGGACTGCAGGAGCTGATCGGGCGCAGGGTGAATGGTGGCCAGCTCCGCGAGCACATCTTTCGGGTCCTTGCCGGGGTCCACCTCCTTGGCAACGCGGGCGAACTCGGCCTGGTTCTTGTGCAGGTCGGCGTAGGCGATCTCGAGAAGCTGGTCGAGCGGCGTATCCACCATCTCGTCGTATGCGAGCTTCTTTGAAAAGGTCTCCGCGCCAAACTTGTAGTCGCCGTTCGAGCGCGGGAGCAGGTCGGTCTGCATCCACTGCCCATATGCCTGGAGCGCCGCAATGACGGCGGCATTGGTTTTGGCGAACTCGGCTTTGAGCGCCGGATCGGTCACGGCGGTAAACGCGGCCGGCACATCGTTCTCAAAAAAAGACACAATGCCGGGAACCTGCTCGAGCGCAATTTCGGTGTAGATCTTGGGCGGATTCTTCAGGTTCTCGCGCGCCGCGGTAAACACCGCAGGCATCTGCTTTTCGCGTGAGATGAGCGACCGCAGCCGTTCGTCCGGAGAGGCGAAGTTGCGCTCCATCAGCACAAATGCCGAGTTGGTGATCCCGCTCGAGTAGGTGTCCGGGTTTTTCTCCCACATCCGGATCGTCTCCAGGGAAAGCAACTGCGAGCGCAGGTTGTTCTGGATCATCAGGAGGTCGCCCTGGGTGCTTTCGTCGAGCCGGCCCGGCTGCACGGCTTCAAACTTCTTAAGGAAGTAGTGGAGCCCGCGTATCTCCTGGTCGACCGTGCCGTGGCTGTAGTTTTCAAGCTTGCCGTCCCAGGTGTGTAGCCCGAGCGCGGTTGCCATGGTGGGCTGATAAGGAAGCGCCAGGTTGTAGAACTGGTCCACCAGCGAACGGAACTCCTGGTTGGGGTCAGCTGCCGAAGCGGTCGCGGGCATCGAGATCAGCGCACCGAATGCCAGGGCCAGTGCAGAAACATGCAGCCTCACGTGAGAACTCCTTGATGCGGGTAGTTTGCCCCCGGGGCAAGCTTTGGACCCTATCATACCTGCCTGGCTTGTATCCGCGGCGGCGCGGGCGCTGCCGCGCTAGGGCACCAGCGCGAGCGGGATACGGGCAAAGCGGATACGCATGCGTCGCCAGCTATAGGTTGCGAGCAGGCTGCCATCGCGCGCCTCGATCAGGGCAGGGTAGGAGTACTCACCCGGACCATCTTCAAGCGTGTAGAAGTTTTTGAAGTGCTCGCCGTCCCGGCTTACGGCCAGGTTGAGCGGCGTGCGACCGGTGCTCGTCGCGTTGTAGATCAGCACAATGCGCCCGTCATGAAGGGCCACCGCGTCGATGCCTGAGTTGGGGTTCGGCAGCGCCAGCGGGCGTGGGCTGGACCAGGTACGGCCCTGGTCGTCAGAGTCCGAAACGCAGATGCGACCGATATTGCTCGACGATCGCGCATAAAAGCGCAGGCGGCCGCCGCCGAGCGGAACAACGCTGGGCTGGATGAGCCCGGTGGTGATTGCCGGGCCCGTCTCCCCCACGGCAGGCGATGGCGCCGCAAGAGGCGGAGCCATGGCGGCAGGGAGTGGCGCAAGGCTGCGCACAGCGGCATCGGGCAGCGTATACGGGCCGAGCCGCTGCCAGCTTTGCGCGTCGTCGGCAGAACGCTCAATCCAGGCCGCCCACGCATGGTAGCTCTCGGTAGAGGAGCCGGCGACCACCGTCCCATCCCGCGCAACAAACGGCTTGGTGCGGACCGGCCCAAGCTCGCCGGCGGGCAGGTGTTCCGGCGCTGACCAGGTCCGGCCTTCGTCGTCGCTGAAGATACGGACTCCGGTCCATTCTGCAACTACCGGGCCGAACTTGTAGTACATCCACAACCGCCCGGTCGCCGTGTGGAACAGGACCGGGTTCCAGCTGGGGATAATCGGCTCGCGCACCAGCACGGAAGGCGCCGACCAGCCGGCATGCGTTTGGCGCGCTGACCAGATCGCCACATCCGGCTTGCCTTCGCCCGAGCCGCCGAACCAGGCAGCGAGCAGGTCTCCGTTGCTGAGTTCCACCAGGGTGGAAGCATGGCAGGACGGGAACGGAGCGGCAGTGAAGATATCTTCTGTCTGGAGCGTGGACGCGGCGGAGGCAGAGCAAAGCCGCCACGGCTGCGCAAGCAGCAGGGCGGCCAGGATGGCAAGGCTCGGCGCGAGTCGGATCATGCGTTTCCGATGCAGGGCAAGCGCCGCTGTGGCCGGGTCGCCTTGGGAGCGAGAATCGCTGCCACCTGGCGCCCGCCTGCAGTTGCCCTTGCCCAGGCTACTGGAGTTAAGGGAAAAAGGGTAAAGTGGCTAGACCTCGGAAGCTCCCGGGCTCGCCGCTCCTTTGCGCGGCCTCAGTCTAGCAGGCGTAGCTGCGCTCGCCAGCGGCGAAATGGCGGGCTGCGCCCCGGGCCGCTCCAAAGGAGGCTTGCCACAGCGCGCCGCTCGCTGCACAGTGGAAAGAGCAAGCTCCGCGCGCAGCAGCTCGCCTGGCCCGCATCCTCCAAGGAAAAGAGACCC
>CAXTPL010000265.1:1607-2934 GCA_964246065.1 uncultured Acidobacteriaceae bacterium | reverse complement strand
GGCATACGAGAGGTTAACGGATCTTGACCTGTTTTACTAGTTATATCTGGGACATAACACTAGCGCTCGCCGGGGTGCCCGGCAATGCCGAGATCGAAAAGAATCTCGGCCTGGCCTACTACAAGAAAGGCGATCTCCCCGAGGCCATCGAGCAGTTCAGCGAGGTGCACAAGCAGGCGCCTGACGACGTGCAGATTGCCATCCTGCTGGGGGACAGCGAGGTGCGCTCGGGCCACGGGCCTGAAGCGCTGGCCGTCCTTGCGCCGCTTGAAGAGGCCAACGCAGCCAACCCCGACTATGAGTATGTGCTGGGTACGGCGCTGCTCGCCTCAGGCAAGCGGCGCGATGGGGCTACCCGTCTGCAAAAGGTGGCTGAAGCGACCAATGGCGCGGATGCGTACTTTCTCGCGGGCTCTACCTGGCTGGACCTGAACGAAGGGGAAGCGGCGCGCAAGGATCTGGACACCGCCCTGCAGATGAACCCGGCGCTGCCCCGGATCGAGGCGCTCGACGGCATGGCGCGCGACCAGACCGGCGACCAGAAGGCCGCCGCCGAGGCCTTTCGCGTGGCCCTGCAGCAGAACCCCGACGATTACGACGCCAACCTCTACCTGGGAGCCATCCTGACCAAGCAGCGCGACCTGGCCGGGGCCAAGCCGCTGCTCGACCGCGCGCTTGCGCTGCAGCCGGAGGCGACCATGGCCCGGTATGAGTCGGCCATCTGGAAGAGCACCTCCGGCGAGTACGCCGCGGCCGCGACTGACCTGGAGGCGATCACAAAGCAGGCGCCTGACTGGCTGGAGCCGCATGTGGAGCTGGCCAGCGTGTACTACCGGCTGCACCGGCCCGAGGACGGAGCCAAGCAGCGCGCCATTGTTGCGCAGCTTACCGAGCAGCAGCAAAAACGCGGCCCCGGCCGGTAGCCTCGCGTGCAGGCGCCCGGCTGCCGAGGCTATACTGCCGCGACATGCATTCTTCTTCCCTTGTCCTCGGCATAACCTTGATCTTCACCTGCGGTATGGCCCAGCCCCAGCAGCCTGGCGGCCCGGGCGCAGGCAGGGCTGCGCCGCCCACGCGCGATCCCCACTCGCCAGGATTTGTGGCGGCTACGGAGCTCGCCGACGGAGCCCTGCCGCTCCCTGATGCCGACGGCAACTTCATCCTGGGGCCCGCGCACGCCCCGGCCCGCGACGCCCAGGCCCAGGCGGGGGTGCCGCAGGGAGCGGTCGCGGCCGTTCTTCTTCGCTCTGAGAACAGCAGGGTCTTCCCAGGGATTGCGCGCGACGCCGGGCCCTCCGGCACGCCCGCTCCGCAGAACCCCGCCACG
>CAXTPL010000265.1:0-1597 GCA_964246065.1 uncultured Acidobacteriaceae bacterium | reverse complement strand
GTTTACTTCTGTAGGACTGGCCCGGCCCGGCCGGCCGCGCGAAACACGCTTCCCGGCGTTAAGTTTGTTAAGTTGTTCATCTTGGGCGCCGCGCGCCGCGCTACAGAGCGACCCACGCCAGGTAGGCCCGCCCCGCCGGGCCGCCGCCCCCGGCCCCCCCCGGGGGCGCGGCCCCGGCCCCGGGGCCCGGTCTTTTGGGGCCGGGCACGGCGGCGCCCTTGATCGTGGGCGCAGACGGCCCCGATCCGCTGCTGTTTGCTACGCTCGACAACCTGATCGCGGAGCACCGCGTGCCCGCAATGATCGCCGTCTCGATTGCAAATGGCGGCGGCGACGCGCAGGGGAGCGAACGGGGCCTGGAGTACGACACCATGTCCGGCCGCTACGCCGAGTTTGTCGAGCAAGAGGTGCTACCCGAGGTCGAAAAGCGCTTCCATGTCCGGCTCACCCATGATCCGGACGGCCGAGCCGCCATGGGCGGGAGCTCCGGCGGGTCGTGCGCGCTGATCATGGCCTGGTATCACCCGGAGCTGTACCATCGCGTGCTCACCTACTCCGGCACGTATGTGAACCAGCAATGGCCGTTTGATCCGGCGACGCCGCACGGCGCCTGGGAGTTCCACGAGCATGCGATCCCGGACTCGCCGCGCAAGCCGCTGCGGCTGTGGCTGGAGGTGGGAGATCGCGACCTGCTGAACCCGAATACGATGCGAGATGGATATCACGATTGGGTGGTTGCAAACGAGGAGATGGCGCGGGTGCTGGCGGCGAAGGGGTACCACTACCAGTTTGTGTTTGCGCGCAATGCCGGCCACACCGACCGTGCGGTCAAGGAGCAGACCCTGCCCGAAGCGCTCGAGTACGTGTGGCAGGGTTATCGGCCGGGGAGCGCTGCGCGCTGAGCGCGCCTACGATGCCGCGTGCGGCAGGATCGTTTTGCCGTAGGCAGGCGCCGGCTCGGTCCGGGTGAGGGCGGTGTGCGCGTTGGCATAGATAAACTGCGCTCCGATGACCAGCAGCCAGACCCAAAGGGCGAAGCGCAAAGGTCGCCTGGGAACGGAGCGGGCCAGCACCGTACCTAAAATTACGCCGCCAAGGCCGCCGAGCACCAGGTGGGTGAGCAAGGCGGAGTCGGCCCCGTGGAAGAAGCCGTGCGCGCCGCTCCCGGCAAGCGACAGCAGGAAGCCGAACGCGATATCGGTGCCGACCACCTGCCCGGGCGTAAGGTCGGTAAGGCTTAAAAGCGCAGCCGTGCCGAGGGCGCCGGCGCCGGCGGAAGAAAACCCCACCTCCGCGCCGACCGGCAGCATCAGCACCGAAAGCAGGCGGCTGCGGTCGCGAACCCGCACCGCCGCCGGCCCGGTACGGAACGAATAGGCGATCTGCCAAAGAGCGGTAAGCACCAGGAGGAGCCCGAGCAGGCCGTTGAGCAGCAGCTGCGGACCATGCACATCGAGGTGGCGGAGGGCGAGCGAGCCGAGCACAACCCCCGGGAGCCCGCCGCACAGCATCAGGCCGAGCACGCGCCAGGACACCTGCCGGCGAGCGATCTGCGTGGGAACCAGCACCAGCTTGACCGCCGCGGTAAACATGAGGC
>CAXTPL010000264.1:0-2952 GCA_964246065.1 uncultured Acidobacteriaceae bacterium | reverse complement strand
GTAGTCGGGCGACCCCTGCGCCCACGCAAAAGGGTCGACGGGCAGAGCGGCCGAGGCCATCGCAGCCGCTGCCCCGCGCAACAGGGTGCGGCGGTCCAGGCCTGTTTTCAGGTTCAAAGCCAAAGTGTCCCTCACGGCATGCTGTCCGAGGTGCCGGCGCGCGGCTGCCGGCCCCAGTTGAAATGGCGCCCGAGGATGCCCTTGACGATCAGGTGATCGGTCCCCGCGGTCGGCCCGATGCCCACGCCGAAGTTGATCTCCCACTCGGGCGACACGTTCAGGTCGCTGACGGCAAAAAGCTGCTGCTGCTGGTTGTGCAGGCTGTCTACGGCGGTGATGTTGCCATAGTCGGCGTAGTACTCGAAGCCGGCCGAAACCTTGCGAGTAAAGTCGTAGCCGACCTTGCCGGCGGGCGCAAAGGTGACGCCCATCGGTACGCTCTGCCCATGGAAAGAGCGGTCGAGCGCCAGGTTGGTAGCCAGGTACCAGCGGCCTAGTTGCTTGTCGATGATCGGCCGCAGCTCCATCGTCCACGTATCGCTTGAAAAGACCCGGCGCTGGTAGCCGAACTCCATGGAGATGCTGGCGCCGACGGGCCAGTGCCAGCGGTCGGGTGCGCGTACCCGCGGCCGGATGTGGTCGCCCACCCATTGCACGCCCTGGCCGTTGCGCTCTGAGGTGAAGATGTAGAAGCCGACCTCAGACCAGTCGTTAATGCCGGTCGTGATCTCCACCGTTTCATGCTCGGCATGGTTGGTGGGGTACAGGGCGCCGGCGCCCAGGGTTGAGTTCACAAGGGGCTGGGCGCCCTCAATCGTATAGTTGCTGTGCAGCTCAAACATGGTGGAGCGCGGGGCGACCGTGTCCGCGCCGTATACCTGGATCTCGTAGTTATTCTGCGCACGCGCGAGACCGCAGCCCGGGCCCAGCCACGCCCAGGCCCAGAGCAGGAGAGCGACGGGCAGATGCTTCAAGGGAGAGAGTGGCGGCAAGGCAGGGGCTCCTGCGGCAACGAGGGACGCTTCGCTGCACCGCTCCATTCTAATCAGGCTCTTAAGTTTTTGAGGCTGGGGGCTGGTATCCCGTTTGTGTGCGATGCGAGCGTACCGGCGGGCGCGGCAGGCTCGATGGAACCGCTTGACAAGCCCCTGCCCAGCAAGCACACTGCGAGGGCGGGACATATCGAGCACCCAACAACGAGGCGCCATGCTCCCAGGCGAGGACAAGCCCCAGGAAAGTTCGCAGGACCCTGCCATGACAGGACCCGATAGCCGGATCACCTACACGCTGGAATCTTCGCTGAGCAGCGTAGATAAGGTGGAGTACACGGCCGGCGAGGTGGCGCACCAGGCGGGCGTAGACGAGGACCAGATCTTCGGCATCACCATGGCGGTGCGGGAAGCCGCGGTCAACGCGGTCATGCACGGCAATGGCGGCGATGCTTCCAAGCAGATTACTGCCACCTTTGAGAATACGGGCTCGTCGCTGGTCTTTACCGTCTCCGATCAAGGCAAGGGGCTAGACCCGGAAACGCTGCCCGATCCGCTCGCGCCCGAAAACCTGCTGCGCGGCTCTGGCCGCGGCATATTTCTCATCCGCAGCTTCATGGATGAGGTACATTTCAGGCAGCTTGATCCGGGCACGGAACTCACCCTGATCAAGCATCTCGGCACCACTTCCTAGAACTCTGCACACCCGCTCCGCACACGCGGGCGATTGAAAAAGGGGGAACACACTCGATGAGCAGCATGAAGCTCACTACGCGCCAGGTCGACGGCGTCACCATTCTGGACCTCAGCGGCCGCATCGTCCTTGGCGAGGGCAGCATCGAGCTCCGCAACTCCATCAAGGAGCTGCTGGCCAAGGGGCAAAAGCATATCCTGCTCAATCTGGGCGAGGTGAACTACATTGACAGCTCAGGGCTGGGCGAGCTGGTCAGCGCCTATACGACCGTGCGCAACCAGGGCGGCGAGCTCAAGCTGCTGAACCTGACCAAGAAAGTGCACGACCTGCTCCAGATCACGAAGCTGTATACGGTTTTCGATGTTAAGGATGATGAGGCAGCAGCTATCTCTTCATTTTCGGCGGCGTAGGGTTTACCGGGTCAAGTCTGAGCCGAATGAGGCCGCTCTCGCCAGAGAGCGGCCTCTTCTGCGTGGATTTTAAGAGTTCGGTTAGACATGGCACGGCTGCAACTAGACACAATCCAAGTCAAGCTGCTGAGGCTGCCGAGCGTGGAACGATCGACTCAAGGCTTGCGGCATTCGCGGCGACCCGCAATTCATAGTGGGTCTGTAGGTTCATCCAGAAGTTGGGCGTCATGTTGAAGTAGCGCCCCAGCCGCAGGGCCGTGTCGGCCGTGATGCCGCGCTTCTCGAGCACGATGTCGTTGATACGCGGCGTAGGCACCTGGAGCTCCTTGGCCAAACGGTAGGTGGTCAATCCCATCGGCTTTAGAAACTCTTCGCGCAGTATCTCTCCGGGATGGATCGCGACTCTCTTGGTCATACCCTCTCCTCAGTGGTAGTCCACTACCTCTACGTTCGTAGCACTGCCATCCTTCCAGGTGAAGCACAGCCGATGCTGGTCGTCCACCCGAATGGAGTGCTGGCCTTCCCGGTCCCCCCGTAGCGCTTCAAGCCTAGTGCCGGGCGGTACGGCGAGATCAGCCAGTTCCTGGGCCGCGTCGAGGATCTCAAGTTTGCGGATGGCGACATGCCTCAAATTTGCCGGGATACGGCGACTCCTTCCTGTTTCCTACAACAGCCTTGTATCAGCGTCACGAAAACCGGCTATCACCACCCCATAGTAACGCTATCCGTTATGAACGGCAAGCGTTAAGGTCCCTTCAACGATTCTCTGCCTCTTCCATGAGGCGGCGGGCATATACGACGATAAGTGTCGCCATTGCGCTATGATGGGTGCAGGGTCGTTCGGCATACGTGAAAGCAC
>CAXTPL010000263.1:0-2958 GCA_964246065.1 uncultured Acidobacteriaceae bacterium | reverse complement strand
TATCCGGAACGGCAGCGATCGAAGGCTGGCCGCATGGCGCGGCTGCGGGGCCAAGTCGAAGTCATTGAGCCAGATAACGTGCTAGCAAACTAGCGGCCTAGCGCTCGCCGAATGGGTGTTTCCCGCGCGCGCGCATCAAAAGATCGAACGCCTCTCCCATGAGAGCCTGGACGGTCGAGCCTTCCTCGATTGCCATGATGTTAAGCGTACGGCTCAACTCGGGGCTGAAATGGCCAAGAATGCCCTTCTTGCCCTCCCGCGCCGGTCGGCGCTTAGCGGTGTTCCCTGAGGATGGCGGCGGCTCCGTAGCTTGAGCGAGGGTTGGCTTTGGGGGCGCCAAATCCTCCTTGAGTCCTGCAAATCGTGTCATGCCGTCACCGTGCTAGCTTGCTTACCTGATAGCAAATTAGCGTGTTTACTGACCCATTGCCAAAGACGTGTCACGTCCTCGGCAGCTTTCCCCCCGGCGTCAAATTCGGAAGCAACCTTCCCTTCTGCCACGCTGTGATGGAAAGCAGCTCGCTCTGGAAACATGACCGGAGCAATCTGTAAGCCGATCCGCCGCACGACCTCGCTTGCCTCTGGATACAAAATGGAGCCGCGTGGAGGTCCGGCCATGAACACCACGAAGGCCGGCTTCGCGCTTGCCTTTGCGAGTTCGGCGGTTGCCCTGACCGCATCAAGGTCAAAGGCTCGGGGACGGCAAGGAATAAGCAACAAGCTTGCCGCTCGGCACGCCTCGCGCGCCATGATGTCAGCCGCCGGGGGCGTGTCGATTACAGCGAAGGCGGCGCCCGCGTGCGCCAAGGCAGCAAGTTTGTCGGGAAGGAGGCTGTGGGAAGCACAGTCGATCACGTCAGGGTCTTTCCCCGCGCGCCACTTGCCCCAACGGGAGGCCGTGGCCTGGGGATCGGTGTCCACAATGACTGTTGGTAGCCCAGCTGCATGGGCCGCAGCGCCAAGATGAACTGCGAGGGTCGTCTTTCCCGCGCCGCCCTTCTGGCTAATAATCGCGACCGTTAACATGTTACCTTGCAACCTTGATTGCGTGCTAACACACTAGGCGGAACGGCAAGCGGACGCAAGAATGCTCAAAAAGGAATCTCATCATCGAGAGACGCGTCGGCGATCCAGGGCATCACCTCGTCCAGCTCGGCAAGAGCCGTATCGGGCGGCAGCGCCAGGCCGAGCCTCTGTTTAAGGTGTCGGGCGATGTCCGCCACGAAGGCCGGCACGACATCCCTGGAGACCAGCTGCTCCGCCACGTAGCGGGCGATCAGCGGCTTATTTTTGCCGTGTCCGATACCGAGGCTTTGCCGCGCGTCGGCGACAAGCCGATCGTAAAGGCCGGCCTCGATCGCCTCCAGGTCGGCTTTCATCTGCGTTTCCCAGTCGCCACCGAGCACGGCATGTTTCGTAGTGATCTGGGGTGCCGGCGTCTCGGTCTCAGTGATACTGAGCAAACGGCACATGACCTTGTTGGCGTCGCGATCTTGCGGCCGTCCGGCGTCGTTGTCGAAAACCGCATAGGTCGGGATTCTATGCGCCTGGTAGACCTGCATGAGCGTGTCGATCACCGTCTTGCCGCCGGCGGCAATGATCGAAACGCCTTCCTCGTCGAACCGTAGCCCGAGATGCGCGCATAGCAAGGGAAGCGCCTCGCGTTCGGACGGCCCCTCCGCCACAATCACCAGCCGCGCAAAATACGGCTCCGCCATTTCCACCGTGCGAATGTTCCGCAGGAATGCGCGCATAGAGGTTTCGTTGATCGGCTTGCTGGGATGAAGCCATTGCCGCACCGCCAGCAGCTTAGCCGCGGTCGTTGTTCGCACCTGTGTGCAAAATTCGTCCTCGTCGTCCGGGCAGCACTCGACCACGACGATGCGCTCCGGGTGCGTGATATCGAGAAACGTGGCGCTGTGGGACGATACGAACAGCTGATTGCCCTCGGCGACCAGGCTCTCGAATTGCCCCATCAAACTGCGCTGCGCGTGCGGATGCAGAAAAAGCTCTGGTTCCTCAATGCCGAGGATCGCGCCGCCCTTGAACGCGCGGGCGAACGCGTGAAACAGCGCCAGCACTAGAAGGTTGCGGACTCCCGATCCGGCCTCGCCCGGCGACTTGGCAGCGCCGCGCTCGATCAGGGTGGGATACAGGCTGCGATAAAGATTTGTCTCGTCAATCGTGCGAAACTGAAACTGCACGTCATAGCGCGATGTCCGCAACTGCTCGGAAAACGCCTCGCGCAGCGCCGTTTCGAAGCTGGTGTAAAGTTCGGTCTTCAGCAGCCCGTGCGCCTGGTCGAGAAGCTTTTGGAGCTGCGGCAGCCGATCGCTGTCGGATCGCAGCAGATCATCATGCAGAAAACGTACCGCCTGGCCGAACAGGGTCCAGCGCGAGACGCCGAATTGCCGGTCAAAATTTCGGCTGGCATCGACATAGGCGAAGGCAAGCGTCGTGCGCTGCTCGTTGTTGAAGCCGCGCACCACGATGCCGCGCCGGTCGTAGGCTTGCATGGTGTAGGAGTTGCGCGAGGTGTCAAAGTCGAGCCGCGAATAGGGTGCGTCGTCGAAGTCCAACTGAATGAAAATCTCGCGCCGGCGGTCGCTGAGATAAAAATCGCTGTCGAGCAAATTGCCCGGCGCCGGCCAGCGGTCGCCCATCAGGAAATTGATCGCGCTGAGGATGTTGGTCTTGCCAGCGTTGTTCGCTCCAACCAGAACGGTCATGTCCGCCGGCTCGAAATCTGCCTCTTTCACGGATCGCCAGTTCCGGATGGTGACACGAGAAATTTTCATGAGCGTGCTTCAATAGGTTGCGAAAAAGCTGGCGGCTTTTTCGGGGTTGTAGCCGCGCCGGTCGTAGAGCTTGGTGGTGGACGGGTCGCGGTGCCCGGCAGCCTTCTGCACGTCCTCCAACGCGGCGCCGTTCTCCAGCGCTGTGGTGATGAACGTCGCC
>CAXTPL010000262.1:0-3042 GCA_964246065.1 uncultured Acidobacteriaceae bacterium | reverse complement strand
GGGATCGAGCACCGTCTCGCCGTAGAAAGTAAAAAGTTTGGTCAGACGGTGGGGGATTTCTTCTGGAAAAACTGCGGGATGATCAGGGCGGCTGGTATTAGCAATGTGCCACACCGTTTTCGTGTATTCCCGCCACTCCTCCTTCGTAAGCTTGCTGAGCTCCTTCGCTTCGGGCGGGACGGTCGATCTCATGCGTTGGTTTCCCCATGCTGGTGCGCGCGCGACCCTCCCCCTGCGGAGATTACGTCGTGCAGGAAGTGGTTAAGTTCGGCTTCAAAGGCGGGCGGTAGGCCTAAGGCACGCCGCAGGACCCGATCTGCCGCGGTACGGGCTGCGGCGTAGCTTGAAGGAGGGAAGGCGAATGAGGCCTTGCCTCCATTATTGCTAATAACAAAGGCTTTCCTTGCGCTCGCCCAAATGTCAGCGCCGATCTCCGCAAGCTCATCGGCCGTGGAACCCGTAAGGATATCGATCCCGACGGGCAGTTGTTCGAGCGTCGAGCGCGACACATGGAAACCGTCATCATGGACGTGCCACCACCAGAAAGCCGTGCCGCTGGCCAGTAGCGCGAGCACTGCTCGGGCGTCGCGCTCAGAGACACAGTCTAGCGCGTGCGGGTGATGGCTCGTCGGCGTCAGACCGTTCGGTGTCGCGGTGGTTACCTCCCGACAAACATTAAGGAAATTGTACGCCGTCGCGCCCACAAAGACGGTCGGCCGTCCGCGGCCGAAGGCGACGGGCGCGCGGCGCCCGAACCCCTGCACGGCACCGGCCAGCGTCATTGCCCGGCCGGATAGAGACAAGAGTGCTTCGGCCTGCACCAGACCCGAGATCTTCGGAATGCCCGATGCAACCGGCACCGAGAGAGGCGTGAAAGAGATTCGCTCGAACATCGCAGCGCGCGCCTGCGCACGCCACTTCCTGAGAGGACCCGTGAGGATTTGTGTACCTACGCCTTCAGGCTTGCGTTCCCACGCCACAATCGCGTTGCGCGTTTTCACGTCCTCGCCGAAAAGCGCATGCGGCTGGCGATCGAAGAATGCGAAGCGCCACGTGCCCGACGTACGGGCCACGAGCCGCCGCAAGGCCACGAATTGAGGGCCACCATTGCAGGCTATCGACAGTGGCAGGACCAGGCTGCCCGCCGCAGCGGGGGCTGAAAGCCGGATCATCTGCTCGACGAAAACGGGGTAGAGGTCGGCCTTGGGGGTCGGTATAGCCGCGATCGTCTCGAACACGCGCGCTAGTGTGGCGAAGTCGTCCCGCTGTCCGACGTCGGCGTAGGGCGGGTTACCCACTACTACGTCAGCACCGCCTGCGAGCGCCGGAAGGCGGTCACCCAGCAGGCTGCGGCGGGCGCTGCCCTCTTTCCGTATTGAGCCACTGCGGGCAGCACGACCCGGGTCGAGACTGAGGGCATCGGCACGAAGGAGGTTGGCACGCAGTGAGCGCCAAAGCTCAACTGGCGGCACGCTTGCCGTGGCACCGCCCCCGCAGTCGTGCAACAGCGTGAAGGCTGCGCCATTGAGCGCCGTCAGGTCGATATCCACGCCGTGGAGAGAGGTCAAAGCAAGAGCGGCAACATCTGCGCCGGGGACAACGGCAGCAAGCCGCTTCAGTGCAGCCCGTAGAAAGACCCCCGTGCCGCAAGCCAAGTCCAGCAGGACCGGGGGCTTTGGCCACGACATGCCAAGCAGCACTAGGCCAGCCATGTAATCCGCTACGTCAGCCGGCGTATAAAAGACCCCCTCGGCTCGCTTGCGGGCACGCGCCTCGCGCGTCTCTGGCCGTTGCATCACACTGAGCCGGCTGCCGGGGCCGTGCGGGTCGAGCACGTAGGGCAATAACTGCGCGAGGGCCTCGGGGTCACTACCGCGCACGAGTGCCTGAGCCTCACGCTGGGCCTTGTCCGGAAGCAACCGGCACACGCTGGCGTCAGTGCCTACCGTCCCAAACCACTCCTCAGCCTCCAGCAGTGAGGCGCACGGACGAAGGGACCGAAGTGCCACGGCGACGGCCCAAGCCGCGACAAGCGTCCATGTTGCCGTCTCGGCGAGAGGCCGCTCTAACCCGCAAGACATCTCCTCAGCGCAAGGACGCCTAAGGAGAGAAGCTTGCTGGCGCGCGGCGTCGTGCTCAGAAAGGAAGTTGGCGAGGTGCTGCGCCGCTTGTCGTAGGGGACCACCATGTTTTTCCCCCACGGTCGTAAGGACATTTCCACGTCGGGGCACAGCAAGATGATTTTCATCAACAAGCGAAACTGACCTCGACACATTTGGGAAAATCAATGTCTGAGCGGGTACAAGGTGAGTCACGACGAAGGTGATCCTTGCGTCCTGCTTCGAGCGATCCGAAGGGGCAACTCAGTCTGTCCTTCGTGCTCATCAAGGAATTTCTGCACTGCTTGCCTGACTACCCAAGCGGTCGAGACGCCACTCGCATCAGCGAGTGCTCGAAGTCGTGCCGCTATGTCCTCCGGGAGGAGCACTGTGGTGCGAACACCGTCCTTGCTCGGCATGCGAATCGTCCTGGGAAACACTTGAGCTAGTTAGACCGAAGTGATGCACGGTGCATACCCCATACGCACTGCGCAGCATATCGCATCAAACGTCTTAATGAATGGTTACCTGCCCAGTCCCAGCCCACGCGACTGCCGTTCCCGCTCCCGGTCCTGCTCCGGCTCTCGCGGCAGTCCTCGGCGCTCTCGCTCCTCCTGCCGCGCCTGCCACCTTGCGGCTTCGCTCGCCTGCTGCTTGACGCGGTGCTCCCACCTGGCGTTAAGCGTCACCCCCTCCCGCACCTGCACGAGGTACCGCGCCAGCTCGTCCAGCCCGTTTTGGTGCTCGCGCCCGATGCCCGGCAGCTCCATGCGCCGGCCGCTACTGGCGGCGCGTGACGCGGCCCGCTCGCCCTCTTCGCCCAGCCGTTGGCTCGCGGAGGCAAAGAAACGGTCCAGCTCGCCGGCCACGCGCGGATCGGCCCGGCCCTTCTGCCAAGCGCCGGCAACCGCCTCCTCCCGCCGTCGCTGGCGGTCGTCGTAGC
>CAXTPL010000261.1:0-3064 GCA_964246065.1 uncultured Acidobacteriaceae bacterium | reverse complement strand
GGGCCAAGAGCCCATGCCCCCACGCCCGTTCCGCCATCGCCTGGAAACCCAAAACGTCCAAGATCTCAGCAGCTCGTTGCTTCGCCACCAAGGAGGAAGCCCACGAAGCTCGCCGAAGTACGCGATCTTTTCACGTGCTGTAAACCAGGGATAAGGCCTGCATCATCGAGTAACGCCCCGTGATTCGGGTCAAGTATTTTTCCATTTTGGGGACAACTATTTTTCCCGATGGAGACTTCTAAGCGAGGCTGAAAGCCGAGCACGGGGTTGTTCTGTTTTAGAGAGGGGAGGAATCGTGCGGTGGGAAAGTGGGAAACCTGGTTTTGGTTTTCCACTTTTCCATCCGCCTCGTCGTCGGGCCTGTGTGGAATGTGGGAATCGCTCAGCGATTTCCAAGGACTGTGGGAAGCGGTGTTTGCTTTCCATCAGTCCGTCATTTCCACAGGCCGTTGTTTATTCGACCGCGGGTTCTGCTTTCGCTTTCTTAGCCTGCTCAACGCGATAGCTCGGGATGTTCAGCTCGAGGATGACGCAGTGGTGCACCAGGCGGTCAATGGCCGCAGCTGTAGTCATCGGGTCTTTGAAAATGCCTTCCCACTTGGAAAAGGGCAGGTTGCTGGAGATCAGAACACTGCCACGTTCGTAGCGTTCTGCCAAGAGAGTGAACAGCACTTCCATCTCTTCACGGCTCTGCTGGACATAGCCGAGGTCATCGATAATGAGACCTTCGAATGCAGCCAGGCGCTTGATGAATCGGCTGAGCTTGAGATCTCGTTTGGCGACCAGCAGGTCTTGCACGAGCAAAGCCGACGTGGTGAAGTAGATGCGGCGTCCCCGCGCAATCAACTCTTGACCAATGGCGCAGAGCAAATGCGTTTTGCCGCTTCCAGGGTTGCCGAAGGCCAAAATGTTTTCCCGACGATCCAGGAACTCGCCCTCAAGTAGCGTCTTGGTGATCATCGCCACTTTCGGCGGCAGTCGCTTCAAGCTGAAGTTCGACAATGCTTTTTCGGCCGGTATGCGCGATTGAGCTAGCAGCCGCTCGATGCGCTTCCGCCCCCGGTCCTCGCATTCGCGCGTGACCAACTGTAATAGGAAACGCTCATAGCTGAGCGTTTCCCGTTCCGCCAGCCGTGCCGTTTCTTCATAACAGTGTCGAACTGTGGGCAACCGGAGTTCGGTCAGCCCGGTTGTGAGCGCCGCCTTCACATCTGTGACTTCGGTGGTGGTCACGCCGCCGCTCCTTCGCCACACAGCAGCTCATCAAACACCGCCAGCGATACCGGAGCAACCTCCACGGTCGTCAATGGCGACGGAGCGCCTTGTTCGGTGAGATGCGCGACAGCGTCGGCATTCAGGGGATCGCGCCGGCCAAGCAGGACGCGAACGCCGTCTTCCACCATGGACTCGCCGCGCTTGGCAGCCAAGGCGAGGATGTGCAAGTATTCTTTTGCACCCCGCTTAGGTCCGTGTTCTTCTCGCAGCGCATCGTATGCAAGCCGAAACCAGCTTGTTGGAAACAGATCCTCGCGGTAGCGATAGTGTTCAAAGGCGCCGGGTTTGCGAACCAGCCAATCGATGATGTGCCGGTAGTCGATGCGGTGTTTGCTGCGGCCGCGCAGCCTCGGCAACTCCTCGACTTTGCGATCGCCGTACCAGATCTCAACCGTGTCGGGCAGCACCCTGGCTTCTACCATTTCGCCGATCAAACGACTATGCACCGAATACGTGTTGCGATGAACCGTCACCAGACTGCCAGGGCTGACCCGCACTCGCTCTCGCCGTACACTTTCCAAGCGATATTCGGGCAACGGCTGCAGTCTGCTCACTTCTTCGAGAAGACGGTCGTGACGGCCGGCGTTTAAGCGTTGGAACAGCCGTTGAAGAAATACCTGATACGCTGCCACCGTTCCAAAGTCGCGACTGCCCCGCAGCATCAACGCCTGATCAACAGCGTTCTTCAATCGATAATGCCGCTGTTCCACATCGCCGTTTTCATTCGCATGTCCGGCCTGAGCCTTCTGACCATGAATCCGGTAATGGCGCAACAGTCCGTCGTATGCTCGCGTGAACTCTCGAGTGTCAACCAGGTTGTTCACAGCGGCGCTCAGCCGGTCGGTCCGGTGCTCGAGCGGAACGCCTCCCAACTCCCAAAGCGCGTTCTGCAGTCCCTCGCTCAAGCTCTCAAACGATTCCGAATAACAAAGCGTCCCAGTTTCCCAGTTCGAGTAGGTCAGAACGAAGTGATAGATCAGATGAGGGAACGTTTGCCCATTGATAGTGATACCCAAGTCTCGGCAATGTGTGAAGTCTGATTGACACAACTCACCAGGGCGGTGTTCCTGTGCGAAGAAGACCTCGCGCGGCGGTCCTTCCGTTGCCCGCCAGTACTTGATCCGGCGCCGCAGAGTCCGTACCTGTCCGTCCTGGAACCGCCCTGGATACGTTCTCTGCAGGTGTTCAAAGAGCGTTTTGGGCTGCAACTCCGGCTCAGCCGTGAGCAACTGCCGAATCTCTTCAAACGTTTCCGCAAACGGATCTGACCGCGTCCGCCACGTATGCTTTTGTTGCATCTCGCTCGGCAGTCTTCGATCTCGCAGGTATTTCCGCGCCGTCTTCGAGTCCATCCCGGACTTTGCCGCTGCAGCCTCTACCGGTAACTTCTGCACCAGCCGCCACAGCCGTTTAACCTGCCGATCGCTCACCATACAAGTCGCCTTCGACTTGTATAGCTTCCCTTCCTCTAGGTCTCGGGAATTCTAATTGTCCCCGCCGGAATTTCAATTGTCCGCGATCATTTCCTTAAAGTTAGGGAATCCTGAGCATTGCTGCTGAAACGAGTCGCGTCTAAGCGCGCGCCCACTGTTTGCTGCGCTGACCAATACGCCATAGGACGTATCTTCTAATTGGTGATGACACCGGCGCTGACAAGCGGGTCGCCCTTAACGTAGTGCAGAGGCAGCGGAGGAGATCGGGTCCGGCGGCTCGCAACTGACCGTTTTCAAGGAAGGTTCGAAGGTATCTCCGGTGGGCGGGATGGTTGGGTTTCAAGCCGTCCCTATCA
>CAXTPL010000260.1:0-3082 GCA_964246065.1 uncultured Acidobacteriaceae bacterium | reverse complement strand
GAACCTTTGCGAACTATGTCGCGGCCAAGGAGCGCATCTTTGCGAACCAGACGGCTGCCGACGCGCGGGTGCTGAACGCGGAGGACGAGGTCGGCTCGCGGGCGGCGGCGCGCGCGCCCGGCCGGGTGTACTGGTTCAGCCGCTCACGCGTGGTGCGCCAGGGCGCGTTTGTCCATGAGGGCGTCGTGCGCTTCAGGGCAACCGAGCACGGACCGGCAGAGCCGGTCTTGCCAGTCAACTCGATCCCGCTCAAAGGCGAGCACAACCTTGAAAACGTCCTTGCGGCCGTGTGCGCGGCGCGGCTGGCCGGTGTGCAAGCCGAAGCGATCCGCTCGGCGGTCGAGAGCTTTCGCGCCGTCGAGCATCGGCTTGAGTTTGTCACGCAGATTGACGGCGTGGACTACTACAACGACTCGAAAGCAACCAACGTGGACGCGGCGGCGAAGGCGCTGGCCTCCTTTCCCGCAGGCATCCACCTGATCCTGGGCGGCAAGGATAAAGGGTCGGACTACCGGGCGCTGCGGCCGCTGGTGGAGGAGCGGGTGCGCGCGGTATATACCATCGGCTCGGCTGCGGAAAAGATTGAGCAGCAGCTGCACGGAGCCGCGCCTGTCGTCCCCGCCGGGACGCTGAAGCGTGCGGTTGAGCTGGCGGGCAGCGCGGCCAGGGCCGGCGAGGTGGTGTTGCTGGCGCCCGCCTGCTCGAGCTTTGACCAGTTTGCAAACTACGAGGAGCGCGGCAGGACCTTTAAGGAGCTGGTGCTGGGCGTATGGCAAAACGCGTAGGCGTCGACAAATGGATCTTCTGCGTGACGCTGGTGCTGGTCGTCGTCGGACTGCTGATGGTCTTCAGCGCATCGGCCGTCATGGCCAAGGAGCGGTACGGGTCGGCGTATAACTTCGTCAGCCGGCAGGCGATCTGGGCGGTGGCCGGCCTGGCCGCGATGACCCTGCTGATGAAGGTGAACTACCGGCAGTACAACAAGCCCGCCGTGGTGTACCCCGCGATCGGCGTAACCATTCTGCTCCTGCTGGCCGCCTTTCTGATGCACGACTCCCACGGTGCGCATCGCTGGATCAAGCTTGGCCCCTTGTCGCTGCAGCCGTCGGAGCTGGCCAAGCCGACGCTGGTGCTCTTCCTGGCCTGGTGGCTGCAAGACCGCATGCATCGCATGGATGATCTGCGGCAGACCATTGTGCCTGCCGCCGTCCCCAGCTTGATGTTTATTGCGCTCATTGTGAAAGAGCCCGACCTGGGCACGGCGCTGGTGTGTGCCGCTGTGACGGCCCTGCTGTTGTTCCTTGCGGGGATGAACGGCAAATACCTGGGCTACGCGCTGCTCGCAGCAGCGCCCTTTCTCTATGTGCTGCTCTTCCGGGTCAAGTTCCGACGAGAGCGCATCCTGGCCTTTATCAATCCTGAGTCGGACCCGCTGGGCAAGGGCTTCCACATCATCCAATCGCTGATCGCGGTAGGGACGGGCGGCCTGCGCGGTCTCGGCTACATGGAGGGGCGGCAAAAGCTCTTTTACCTCCCGGAGTCGCACACCGATTACATCTTCGCGAACATCTCGGAGGAGGTCGGATTGATCGGTGCGCTGGCCGTCGTGGTTCTGTTTGCCATCTTCGGGTATCGCGGCTTTCGCGCGGCCATTCTGTCCACTGACCCATTTGCGCGGCTGTTGGCCTTTGGAGTTACGGCGACCATCCTGATCCAGGCCTTCTTCAACATCAGCGTAGTGCTTGCCCTGGTGCCAACCAAGGGCATCACGCTTCCCTTTGTCTCCTATGGAGGCACGTCGCTGTTTATCACCCTGGCATCAGTCGGGGTGCTGCTCAACATCACCCGGGAGCTTGAGTAGGCTTGGCGCTGCGCGTATTGATTGCCGGCGGAGGCACGGGCGGGCACATCATCCCTGCGCTTGCCATTGCCAGGGCGCTTGAGGCCGGGCCCGGCGGCGCTGAGCTGCTCTTCCTAGGGACGCCGCGCGGCATGGAGTCGCGCCTGGTACCGCAGGCGGGCTACCGGCTGGAGCTGGTTGACGTCGGACAGCTTAAAAACGTCAGCCTGAAGACGCGTCTCCAAACGCTGGGCGACCTGCCGCGCAGCGTGCTCAAGGCGCAAAAGCTCTTGCACAGCTTCGGGCCGCAGGTCGTTGTCGGGGTGGGCGGGTATGCTTCCGGTCCGGCCATGGCCGCCGCGCTGCTGAACAGGGTGCCAACGCTGGCATTTGAACCGAACGCTGGCCCCGGGCTGGCCAACCGCCTGGTAGGGCGCTGGGTCAGCGCGGCCGCCGTCAACTTCGCTCCTGCCGCGCGGTACTTTCGCCATGCGGAGGTGACCGGCATCCCGGTGCGCGACGAGTTCTTCCAGCTACGCGCCCCCAGTCCGTTCGCACCGCCGCACCTGCTGGTCTTTGGCGGCAGCCAGGGGGCGCGGGTCTTGAACGAGGCGATGCCAAGGCTGATCCTCCGGCTGCTGGCCGCGGTACCTGGGCTCACCGTGCTGCACCAGGCCGGGGCCCGGCTCGCGGAGACCACCCTGGCGGCCTACCAGGCGACCGGTGCCGACCCGCTCCGGTGGCAGGTGCAGCCCTTTCTCGATGACATGGCGCGGCGTTTTGAGGCGGCTACCCTGGTGCTGGCGCGCTCGGGTGCCAGCACGGTCGCTGAACTTTGCGCGGCAGGCAAGCCGGCGGTGCTGGTGCCGTTTGCCCGCGCAGCAGACGACCACCAGACCAAGAATGCCCGGGTCATGGCCGAGGGAGGCGCGGCTGTTCTGCTGCCGGAGGCGGAAGTGCAGCAAGGCAGCGAGTCCTTATTGAAGGCGCTGCTTGCATTGCTGCAGGCAAAGGAGGAACTGGAGCAGATGGGAAGCCGGGCCCGAAGGCTGGCGCACCCGGATGCCGCGGAACGGATCGCGCGACGCATTCGTGCGCTTGCGGGCGAGGCCTGAAAATCGACCCGCCTTGCGTCCGCGAATCGCCGCGAATGGGCTACCTTGCGGCCGAGCACGGCCGCGGATCGGACTGCCTTGAGGCCTACAGACGCCTCGTGGGTCGGTAACGCCTAGAAGAAAAATG
>CAXTPL010000259.1:0-3110 GCA_964246065.1 uncultured Acidobacteriaceae bacterium | reverse complement strand
TGACCACGCAGGTACTGACTCAAACCATGTGGGCCGCATCCGAGGCCATTCTTGGTTTGTTCCCCGCGGCGTTGGAGCACAATGGAAACGCGGCTACTCTCCTCGGTGACGCGCCATTTACACCCGGCGTTGAGATGCTGAGGCGCCAGGTGGCCGATCAGCGCGCCTGGCTGACCCAAGCCGCCGGTAGCAGCAGCCAGAGCAACCCTGCCGCGCCGCCGCCGGCATGGCAGTTTGGTGCGGGGCCCACAGGGTACACTCATAGGCAATAAGCGCTTTTGGAGTGCCCTCCCTGTTCATGCGTAAAGTTTTCTCGTTCGTTCGCGGCTCCGCTGCCGCTCTCCGGTTTGCGGTTGTGCTCCTTGCCGCTGCCGTGGTTATGGCGCCCCAAACAGCGCAGGCGCGTGAAAAAAAGCCTGTCGTCAGCAGCCCGGCACCCACCCCTCCGCTCGGCTGGAACAGCTGGGACTCCTATGGGCTGACCGTTACCGCGGACGAGTTCAAGCGGAACGTGGACTGGTTTGAGCAGCACCTGAAGCCGGCCGGGTGGGAGTATGTGGTAGTCGATGAAGGCTGGTACCTGGCGCACCCTGAAAATGCAAGCACCAATGGCGCCGACCAGGGCTACACCATGGATGCCGACGGCCGGTACATCCCGGCGGAATCGCGCTTTCCCGGCGGGCTGAAGGCGCTGGCCGACGATGCGCATGCACGCGGGCTCAAGTTCGGCATCCACATCATCAAAGGGATTCCGAAGCAGGCAGTAGAGAAGAACCTGCCCATCGTCGGCGTGCCCGGCGGACCGGTCTTCCATGCGGCAGATGCCGTCGACCAGACGGACACCTGCCGCTGGAACCCGGACAATTATGGCGTGAAAGACAACGCAGCCGGCCAGGCGTATTACGACTCCGTCGCGCAGCTTTATGCCGGCTGGGGCGTGGACTTTCTCAAGGTCGACTGTATCGCCAAGCCCTACAACGCGCACGAGATCCACATGATCAGTGCGGCGCTGCAAAAGACCGGAAGGCCCATCGTGCTCAGCCTTTCACCCGGGCCCACGCCCCTCGATCAGGCACAGGACGTGATCCGGTATGCGCAGCAGTGGCGTATTTCGGACGACTTTTGGGATGTTTGGAAGAATCCGGCCGTAGCGCAGGGCGCCTTTCCGCAGTCGCTTACCAACCAGTTTCAGAACCTGGCAGCCTGGGCGCCATTTGCCGGCGATGGGCACTGGCCCGACGGCGACATGTTGCCGATCGGGTACCTGGGTCCGCGCCCCGGGTATGGCCAGCCACGCGTGTCCCGGCTCAACTATGACGAAACGCGAACCCTGTTGACGCTGTGGTCGATTGCACGCTCGCCGCTGATCCTAGGCGCGAACCTGCCGCAGCTCGACGCATTTACCGAGACGATGCTGACCAACCGTGAGGTCTTGTTCGTCGACCAGCACTCTACCGGCGGCCACGTGCTGACCGGGGTGGGCGCGCCAGGCAAGGCGGTAGTGTGGCGTGCCGAGGAGCCGAAAGGCGGCAAGCGCAGCTTTGTCGCACTCTTCAACCTGGACGATGCGCCGCAGGATATCAGCCTGAACTGGAAGGAGCTGGGCTTTGGGCGCGGCGAACACAAGGTCCGCGACCTTTGGCAGGCGCAGGAGCTGGGGCGCTTGCCGGAGCTAAAGGCGACGGTTCCGGCCCATGGAGCAGCGTTGTTCCGGGTGGACTGATCCCCTGGGCCGGGCAAGCAGACCGCACTTTGATACCCTGCTGTCCCATCCTGGCCACGCGGAGACTCCAAAGTAACCTCTAATAAGTGGCGGATTGTCTACACTTTGGCTATTTTGTACAGGGGTTGGCCGTCGATGACAAAGAGATTGCTTTGGCGAGCCAATTGCGTATACTAGTGCCAATCTTCGAG
Organism: uncultured Acidobacteriaceae bacterium; assembly: GCA_964246065.1. Classification (GTDB taxonomy): domain Bacteria; phylum Acidobacteriota; class Terriglobia; order Terriglobales; family Acidobacteriaceae; genus EB88. The sequence continues at coordinate 1,196 of CAXTPL010000259.1, read as the reverse complement.
GCTACATCCCTGAACTTGTCCCTTCCTGTGCTGTGCCCCCCACCCGCACTTCGCCCCCGGGCGAAGTCGTCCTAGCATCCGTCCTGGCTTCCTTTCTCCCGTACGCCTCGAACCGGGCCCGCCGTGAGCGGGCCCTTCTGTTTGGCTGCGTTCGACAGCTACCACGTGCAGCGGCTACAACTGGCCGTCGCGCGCGTTCTCGCGTACCAGAATGCCGAGGGTGCGCATCTTGCGGTAGAGGTGGGAGCGTTCAAGCCCCAGGGCTTCGGCGGCGCGGCTCATGTTATGGCTGCACTCGTCGATCTTTTTCAGGATGTAGTCGCGCTCGTAGGCTTCGCGCGCCTGCTGCAGGGTGCTGAACTCCTCGCCTGCTCGGCCGCCCTGCCTGCCTGCGGTGCGATGCATCAGCATGGGCAGGTGTTTGCGCTCGATGCGCGGGGCCTGCGGGTTAAGGATCAGCACGCGCTCGATCATGTTCTTTAGCTCGCGAACATTGCCCGGCCAGTGATACCCCTTCATCACGTCCAGGGCGTCCTCGCTGAGTTCGACATGCGGCCTGCCGTACTCACGGCCCAGTTCGGCGAGGAAGCCGCGCGCCAGCGGCAGAATATCTTCGCGGCGATCGCGCAGCGGCGGCACAAAGAAGGGAATGACATTGAGCCTGTAGAACAGGTCCTCGCGAAAGTTTCCCCGCGCGATCTCCTCCTCTAAATCCTAATTGGTTGCCGCGATCACCCCCACATCCACATGCACCGGGTGGCTCGCGCCCACCGGCAGAAACCGCTGCTCATCGAGCGCGCGCAGCACCTTCGCCTGAGTCTTCAAGCTCATGTCGCCCACTTCGTCAAGGAACAGAGTCCCACCGTCCGCGCGCTCGAAGGTCCCGCGCTTCTCCGACGGCCGCCCTGGCCCGGCCTGTCCCGCGCCAAGGCGATAACCGAAAAGTTCGGTCTCGATGTAGTCCTCCGGGATCGCCGCGCAGTTCAGCTCCACGAACACCCGTTCCTTGCGCAGGCTCTCCGCGTGCATGGCGCGCCCGAGCAACTCCTTGCCCGTGCCGCTCTCGCCATAGATCAGCACCCGCCCATTGGTCGGTGCCATCAGCTTGATCTGCTGCCGTAGCGCCTTCATCGGCACGCTCTCGCCGGTCACGGTTCCCTTGGCGGCAAGCTGCCGCGCGAACTCCTGGTTATCAT
>CAXTPL010000258.1:2864-3213 GCA_964246065.1 uncultured Acidobacteriaceae bacterium | reverse complement strand
CCCCGCCGCACCACGTCCACCCCGCGCAACACTTCCTCAAATTGCATTGTCGATGCCCTTCTTTAATCTAACCCTGCGCGGAGATTGCCGGGTAAACAGACCTGTGCGCTACGCGGACCAGCATCCGCAAGGAAGCCTGTCATCCTTGGCCGACACGATGGGCTGCGAGGGGGAAAGCGAATGATCTGCGGAAGACCTGCCGTTGAGTTTGCCTTTAGCGGCGGAAGCGCACCACGACCTCGGTGCCGGCCGGCACCAGCGAGCCTGGCGCGGGCGCCTGGTCGCGCGCTATGCCGCTGCCGCTCATGCGCCGCCCCAGCCCGGAAGCCGCCGCCTGCTCTGTCCCGCG
>CAXTPL010000258.1:0-2854 GCA_964246065.1 uncultured Acidobacteriaceae bacterium | reverse complement strand
CGCCTGACCGAGGCGCCGGCAAACGCAGGCACACTCACGCGCGCAGGGGCGCTCACCAGCGCGGTCGCTGCGCGTGGGGCAGCCAGCGTATCTCCCTGCGACGCGCTTCCACTGTTCGGAGGCAAGCGCGTTGAAGCACTGGCGCTCTGAGCCCCAGCCAAGCCAACCCCGGCAGGCACGCCCGCTGCCGCGGCTGCCGCTCCTTCGCTCTCGGTTTTGGCTCCAGGCGCCGGCTGCAGAGAGGTCGGGCTGCGGAGAGGATCGTCCGCCGGCAGCTCATTTACTTCGGCAAACAAGGCGTTCAGGTCTCCGATCGGTTCGGAGACTTCTTCTTCATGCGGGCCGGGCGCTGCCCTGACGGGGCCGGATTTTAAAGGCTGATCATGCGGGACGCCCAGGTACTCGAGCACCTGCTGCGCCAGCTCCTGGAAGACAGGCGCACTCACCGCCGTGCCGAAGTGCGATCCGACGCTTGGCGAGTCGACCACAACCGCGATGGTGACTGCGGGATTGTTGATCGGCGCGAATCCTACAAAGGAGGCGACATACTTCGTCTTGGAGTACGTGTGCGTTCGCACATCGATCTTTTGCGCCGTGCCTGTTTTGCCGCCTGCGCTGTACCCGTTGAGGTTGGCGTTGCCCTTGGCCGTCCCATAAAGCACTACGCCTTCAAGCATCGTGCGCATCTGGGCCGCGGTCATGGTGGAGATGACCCGGTGAGCGCCCTCCGGCAGCGGGGCGGGCAGCCCGTCACCAGGATGAAAGGGCGCCGGCTGCAGCCCCGGATTGCCGCGCTGCAGGTCTGTCGATGCGAGGATCAAGTGCGGCGGCAGATACACGCCGCCATTTGCAATCGTCGACGCCATGGACACTAACTGGATCGGCGTCACGCCGACCTCCTGGCCCATCGGGATCGATCCGATCGTCGTAGGCTGCCACCGCTGCGGCGGCTTCAACAGCCCGCGCGTCTCGCCCGGCACCTCCAGGCCCGACCGCATGCCGAATCCGTAACTGTGGATGTACTTATAGAAGGTATCCTTGCCCATCCGCTCGGCCAGCTTGATCGCAGCCACGTCACTGGAGACCCACAGCGCCTGGCTTGTCGACATGACGCCGTTGTAGTGGTCGTCGTGCACCGTACGTCCGGCGACGACAATGCGGCCACCCTCGCAGTCGATCTTCTGCTCAGGCGTTGTTACTTTTTCCTCCAGCGCTGCCGAGTAGGCAACTAGCTTGAACGTCGATCCCGGCTCATACACGTCACTCACGGCGTGGTCGCGCAGCAGCTCGGTCGACGTGTGCTTTACATCGTTGGGATCGAAGGTGGGCCTGATGGCAAGCGCCAGAATCTGCCCTGTGTGCGGGTCCTGAACGACCACGGTGCCGTTGAGCGGCTTAACCTTGGCCATGGCATGGTCGAGCGCCTGCTCGGCCATAAACTGGATGTTCGCGTCGATGGATAAGACCAGGTTTGCACCCGGCAGCGGCTGCCGCTCCTCTGACCCCAGCACGTGCCGCCGGGCATCAAGCGCCGTAAGCATGCGCCCGGACGTACCATGCAGCTTGCCGTCATACTTCTGCTCGACGCCGCCGAGTCCCGTGTCATCGGTGCCGACATAGCCGAGCACCTGCGCGGCGATGTCGTTCTCCGGGTAAAAGCGCTTGAACTCCTTTTGAAAGTACACACCCTTCAGCCCCAGCGCGCGCACCTCGGCAATTACGCGCGGATCCTGCTTGCGTGCCACCCAGGTAAAGTAGCGCGCCGTTTCCAGGCGCTTGAGGATCTCATCCGGCGCCGTAAAGCGGTCTGTCGCATCGGTATGCAGCACGCGCGCCAGCGCCGCAGCCACAACTGGCCGCCGCGCTTCTTCTATCTCGCCCGGCACCGCATAGATAGAGTCGACCGAGACGGTCATGGCTAATTCATGGAGTGTGCGGTCGTACAGGATGCCGCGGCGCGGCGAAACCGTAATCGTCCGCTGCTGCTGCCTGGCTGCGCGATCGACAAACTCCTGGTGCCGGCCCACCTGCAGCCACACCAGCCGCACCGCGATCACCGCTGCCCAAACAACAAACAGAGCGACCACCCCAAGCACCCGGACCCGCTGCATGGGCGTCGCTATGTTGGAGTCGGCAGGGCGCGCGCTTCGCGCAAACGAGAAAGGTTTCATCGGCGGTTGTTCGATCTACGGTGAAGGATGGCTCCTCGACTTATCCAAATCGTCATGACCGTCGCGCCTACCGTCGCTGCATGCCATAAGTTCGTTTACGCCGAAGAGCTGACTTACCGGCCCAGCGCAGGCGGCCGCGCCATCGCCATGGCGGGCCCCTCACCCGGGGCGGCGCTCAGCGGCATCTCCGGCCGCACTACCTGCCCCGGCTGCGGCGTCGTCATGCCCAGCTGGCGCGCCATGCGGTCGATCCGCGCGGGATCGCCCAGCTGCGCCTCAGTCAACCGCAGTTCACGGTTCTGCTCCTGCAGCTGCAACAGCTGCTGCTTTTCTCCCTCGACACGGTACCCATACTCGATCGATGAAAAGTGCTGCCACCCGTAAAACATGACCAGCAGAAACAACATCGCCATGGCCCGCGCAAAGCTGCGCATCTCTCGCGACCGCTCGGGGCACTGCGCCTTGACGAGCCGCGAATTGTCCATGCGCCGCGTGAAAAAGATTTCCGGCGTCGGGCCCCGGCGCGCGCGCCGCTCGCGCAGCATCCGCGCCTCGTGCGCATCCTGCAGCTGCGCGCGTCCCGGGTACGCGGCCTCATAGGCGCCCGCATGGCTCGCAACCTGATTCGCAACCTGATTCGCAACCTCGAACATGCCCGTCATCGCCTGCGCTGCCATAAAGAC
>CAXTPL010000257.1:0-3275 GCA_964246065.1 uncultured Acidobacteriaceae bacterium | reverse complement strand
GGAACTCCTCCCGCAAGCGCCTCACTTCTGCCCTCCGTACTACGAGCTGAGGGAGTTTTTTCTTATGACCGACTGCAGCATGTCCTTGTCCAGGCTGAGATCGGCGACTAGCCTTTTGAGTCGCGCGTTCTCATCCCGGAGGTGCTTCACCTCTTCAGCCTCGCTCACATCCATGCCGCCGTACTCGGCCTTTTAGGCATAGACCGTGTGCTTGGAGACCCCTTGTTCGCGGGCCACATCCTCAACCTTGCGCCCGGCTTCCACCTGCTTCAGCGCCGCGATCATTGCTGCCTCTGTGTGTGCTTGCTCCTGCTCATGCCTCTTCCTCGTCCAAATCGTATTCCCGAATGGACGAACTGCAGGGCTCAGGTCACAGGCATACCCATCTCAGTTGCCTAGGGGGAATGTAGTTCTTGAGTGGGACAGCGCTACACTACAAAGCATCCGCGATACCAAGTTCCCCGCGCCGATGGCGTCGCGAGCTTTAGCTATCGTCCACACCTGCATGTACGACGCTTGGGCGGCCTACGATGACCGCGCCGTAGGAACTGAGCTGCGGGATGCCTTGCGGCGTCCGGTAGCCGAGCGCACTCAGGCCAACAAGGCTCGCGCTGTAAGCTTTGCCGCCTACCGGGCTTTAGCTGATGTGCTGCCCGCGTCCGGTCGCGTCCGTCTTCCTGCGGTGGCAGCGATACTCCAACAGCATGTAGTCTGTGCACCGGGAACGAGAGAAATCAGCGCGTCGGGAGCCGCTGGCCCCCCGCTCGCCGAGCAGTGCCAGGCTAACGGTCGCGCGTGACCACGAAGTCCGGCACCCACAGCAGGGCGCGCTTGTATTCGGACTCAGGAAGTATGTCGAGCGAGGCCTTGGCGATCTCCGCGTGGCGAGCGGCCGCGCGCATGGCGTAGTCGAGCGACCCATGCCGATGCAGGGTGTCGAGCACCGCCTCGTACCGCACGCTCTCAAAGTTCTGCTCTGCCAGCACCGTGACGATCGCCTTACGCTCCGGCAGCGAGCAGTGCGCGAGCGCATGGATGACGGCCAAGGTCGCCTTGCCTTCGCGCAGGTCGCTTGCCACGGGCTTGCCCAGCACCGTCTCTTCCGCAGTCAGATCAAGGACATCATCGACGATTTGGAACGCCAGCCCCAGCGCATGCCCATACTCCCCCAGGCAGCGCTCCGTTTCTTCATCCGCGCCGGCAAGCACTGCACCGAGCCGCATGGACACCTCAAAGAGGCAGGCGGTCTTGCGATAAATCAGCTCGTTGTACTCGTCTTCGGTGACAGGGCGGCCCAGGCTCTCCATCTGCAGCAGTTCGCCCTCCACCATCTGCTGCGTCAGCGAGATAAGCAGGTCAAGTACGCGGAAATTGCGCTCGTCGAGCGCCACGCGAAAGGCCTGCATGTACAGCCAGTCGCCCGCCAGCACACACTTCGGGTTCCCCCAGGTCGTGTTGGGCGAAGGGCGCCCGCGCCGCATATCGGCCGCATCGATAATGTCGTCGTGAACGAGGGTGGCCGTATGCACCATCTCGACCACGGCGCCGAGCCGGATCATGCCATGCTCGGTATACCCCAGGCTGCGCGCGGCCAGCAGCAGGAGCGAAGGCCGCAGGCGCTTGCCGCCGCTTTCGCGCAGGTAGTCGGCAATCTCGGTAATGACGGCAACCGTGGAGACAGCATCCTTGCCGAACTCACGCTCAATCGCGCGCAGGTCGTCGTGCAGCAGGTCGAAGACCTCTTTCGCCGTCGCTATCGCGGTTGTGCCCACGTCGGGATCTCCCTGCCTGCTGGTACAGATGGCGGCTCCTAGAAGAGCAAGCCGGCTTGTGGGGTCATAAACAAGAAAACGCGCCTAGTTGGTACGAAAGTTTGTAAACTGCAGCTCGATCCCGAACTCGTGTTTTCGAAGCGCCGCAATCGCCTCCTGGAGCGTGTCGCGATCCTTTCCTGTAACGCGCACGGTATCGCCCTGGATGGAGGCTTGTACCTTCATCTTGGCATCCTTGATTAGCTTGACGATCTCCTTCGCCTTTTCGCCGGCGATGCCCTGCTTGAGCTTTACCTTCTGGCGCACGCTGTTGTTGGTCGCCGGCTCAACCTTCTCAAACTCGAGCGCCTTGATGGAGATGCCGCGCTTGATCAGCTTTTGCTCAAGGATCTGGATGACTGCCTGGAGCTTGTACTCGTCTGCCGACGCAAGCTGGATGAGCGTGTCGCTCTCCTCCAGCTTGATGGTCGATTTCGAGTCCTTCAGGTCGAAACGGGCGTTCACTTCCTTGGTCGCCTGGTCGATCGCGTTTCGTACTTCCTGGATGTCGACCTTGCTTACGACATCGAAGGAATTGTCAGCAGCCATGCTTCCTCACTCTCTCTTCATTATCAACGTAAATGGTGGCGGGGCGGTACCCGGAACGACGGTAACCCGCTGCCTCATGGAAAAGTGGCGGATGGAAAGAGCCGGGCAAAGTTGCGGGTGGTGGCCTCGGCCAGTGCTGCCAGGGTGAGCCCGCGTAGCTCGGCCAAGTGAGCGGCCGTACGCGCAACGAACGCCGGCTCGTTGCGCTTGCCCCGATCCGGAACAGGCGCCAGAAAAGGTCCGTCGGTCTCGACCAGCAGGCTGGCAAGAGGCAGTTCAGCGGCGATCGCACGGAGCGGCGCGGCGCTCGGGTAAGTCAGGTTGCCGGCGAAGGAGACAAGGAATCCCAGTTCCAAAGCCTGGCGCGCATGCGCCGCCTCGCCTGTAAAGCAATGGAGCACGCCGCCAAGCCCGGTCGGCCGCCATTGCGTTTCAAGCAGGTGGAGCGTGTCGCTCCAGGCGTCCACATCCTGCCCGGCCGCTGCGCCCGGCCTGCAATGGATCAGGATGGGCTGCTTGTGCGCCGCGGCAAGCTCCATCTGCGCGCAAAATGCCTGCTGCTGGCGCTCGCGCGGCGGATTCTCCTCATGGAAGTAGTCCAGCCCAATCTCCCCGCAGGCAATGACCTCCGGCTCGGCCAGCAAACTCCCGAGCCGGTCGAGTGCCGCTTGATCCGCGGCCGCTGCTTCCTGCGGATGGATACCCGCGCTGGCCCACAGGCGCGGCGTTTGCGGACGGTCACGGTAGGCTCGCACCAGCTCAAGCGTGCCCTGCATCGTTGCCGGACCATCCCCAATGCCGATCGAGAGCATGCCGCGAACCCCGGCCGCCCAGGCCCGGCTCAACACCGCCTCGCGATCCTCGGCGTAGCGCTCATGGTCCAGGTGCACGTGCGAGTCGATCAGCATGAGCGGT
>CAXTPL010000256.1:1197-3301 GCA_964246065.1 uncultured Acidobacteriaceae bacterium | reverse complement strand
GGCCCAGGCAGCGGCGCGGGCCCAGGCAGCGGCGCGGGCGAAGCGCATACGCCGGCGAAGGGGCCAAACGCCGTCGAGATAAGTGCGGCGGGTCATGTGGGCACATACTAAACCACCGGTCCGGTCCCTTGACACAGGGCAGACGCGGCAGGGCCGTGTCCCGCAAGTCCGAAGCCCGTCGTTATACTCGAAAGAACGCTATGCATCTTGAACGGATCCTCGCGCGCACCCGCCGGACTGTTGCCGAACGCAAGCAGCAAACGCCTGTTTCCGCGTTGGAAGCGCAGGCCGCGCAGCACCGGCCGCGCGGCTTTGCGCGCGCCTTGCGGAAGGCCGCGGATGGCGCTCCGGCCATCCTGGCCGAGATCAAAAAAGCTTCGCCGTCCAGGGGACTCATCCGGGCTGAGTTCGATGTGCCGTTTCTGGCGCGTTCGCTCCGCGACGGCGGTGCGGCGGCGCTGTCGGTCCTTACCGATGAGCCCTTTTTTCAAGGCAGCCTGGGGTATCTTGCCGCCGCCTCGGAGGCGAGCGGGCTGCCCTGCCTCCGCAAAGACTTCATCGTCGACCCGTACCAGATCGTCGAGGCGCGCGCGCACCGCGCAGACGCGATCCTGCTGATTGCCGCCGCGCTGACGGATGGGGAGTTGGCCGCTTTGGCCGCCTGCGCTCACGAGCTTTCGCTCGATGTACTGTGCGAGGTGCACACCGCAGCCGAACTGGCGCGGGTGCGCGGGCTCGGCTGCGAGGCTTACGGGGTCAACAACCGCGATCTCAAGACGTTTGAGGTGCGCCTGGACACCTCGCTCGCGCTCGCCCCCCTGCTGCCCGCGGGCGCGGTGCATGTGGCCGAAAGCGGCATCGGCTCGCGTGCGGATATCGAGATGCTGCGCGCGGCAGGTTTCCATGCCTTTCTCATCGGCGAGTCGCTGATGCGGGCGCCCGATCCCGGCGCGGCCCTTGCGGCCTGGCTCGCTCCCTCGGGCAGCGAGACGGGTAGCGTCGCCCCGACCGATGAGCCGGCGGCGGCACACCAGCCACCCGCAGAAACTCTCTCGGCTTGAGCGCTGCCGAGGGAGCCGCGATGGTCTGCGTCTCTGCAGCCGATCGACGGACCGCCGATCCTTCCCTTCGTTCAGGATGACGAGAGCGGAAGGGTTTAGGATGACCGGCGAACTAGGTGGCTATCGAATGCCACTGAGCTGGCGGCGGGGAAGCGTGCAGCTGACCGGAAAGCAGAGTGAGCGCGCGGTGCGGGGGAAAAGCTCTCCAGCGTCAGGAAGAAAGAGGGATGGTGACAAGGAGAACAAGAGGGATGGCGCAAGGGACGAAGAACTGCCGAGCGCAGCGTCCAACCGGGCGCGCGCCAGGAGAGCTTCGCTGCTAGCACCCATGTGGATCAAGATCTGCGGCACCACCACCCTGGACGATGCGCTTCTCGCCGCCCGCGCCGGCGCCAACGCGGTGGGATTCATCTTCGCGCCCAGCCCGCGCCGCGTTTCGCCGGAGGCTGTTGCCCTGATCACTGCGCGGCTGCCACGCACCATTGAAAAGTTCGGCGTCTTTGTCGATGCCGGCTTTGACGAGATCGTCTCTGCGGTGAAACAGGCGGGCCTTAGCGGCGTGCAGCTCCATTCCTCCCCCGACCCCGGCCTGCCGCTGCGCCTGCGCGAGCATTTTTCCGGCATCCCGGCCCGACCGCGCCTGGGTATTCTTCAGGTGCTCCACTTTTCTACCGCAGGGGAGCTTGACCGCGCCCTCGAGCCGCTCCGCTACGATCACGCCGTGGACGCCGTGCTCATCGACTCCCGCACCGCGACGGCAGTAGGCGGCACCGGTCAAGCCTTTGACTGGGCCGCGGCAGCAGAGGTCTTCCGCAGAACCGCTCCGCACCTGCGCCTGCTGGCCGCCGGGGGCCTTTCGCCAGAGAATGTAGCGAAAGCCATCGACACCCTGCATCCCTGGGGAGTCGATGTGGTAACCGGGGTTGAGGCCGCGCCGGGCCGCAAGGATCCCGCCCGCGTCGGGACCTTTATCGCTCGTGCCCGCGCTTCACGGGGCGCGGATCGCTAAGCCGGATGCCCAGCTTGCACCACTGCCCAAACTC
>CAXTPL010000256.1:0-1187 GCA_964246065.1 uncultured Acidobacteriaceae bacterium | reverse complement strand
TAGCTTGAGGCCTCGACAGGCAGGTGGTAAAGGTAGCCGTCCATTGTGTGGTCCGCTGTCGAAGGCTCCATGAGTCGCAGCAGCACAACTACCACGACGAAAGTCCAGACGGCGGTCAGCACGCACCACGGCACAATCCACAGCAGGTGGAGGTGCAGCGACGCCGGGATCAAAATCGCTGCAACGGCCAGCACCCAGCGCAGAGCCGAGTGAATCCGCAGCGGGACCAGGTAGCTGACCTGCTCGACCAGCAGCACCCCGACCACGGCCAGGGCAGCCGCGCTGGTGCGCGTATGCCCCAGGTGGCTGGTCCAGGCGCGGCCATGGCGCAACAAGTATCCCGGCAGGTTGGCATAAAAGATCGCCAGCGTCAGCACGCCGAGCAGAACGGCCAGCGGCTCTTGCGCACGGCGGGACGATCGCGCCCTCATCCCTACCATTGCCTCGAGGTACGGCTCGAGAATCCCGCTCAACACCGCCCACAGAGACACCTTGGCAACCGGCTCGACCGGGTTGAACATTTGCGGCAGCGGCTCCTGCGTGGCGATCTTGTGCGCCAGGCTCACCGGCACGAAAAACGGTATGGGCGGCAAGATCGTCACCGCGTCCGTGCCATATTTGTATTGCCGAGTTACGGCGAGCAGGTGCTGCCGATAGACCAGGGCAAACTCCAGGCTGCCTACCCTGGGGCAGCCAAAGGTCCGCACGCAGGCCACCTTGTAGCCTGCCCCGCACAGCTCCATTGCAGCAATGACGGCAAGCGCGCCGCCGAGCGAATGCCCCGCAAGGCAAAGCCCCTCAACCTCAGGCAGCAGGGAAAGCCAAAGCTTTACCTGGGCCTCCACCGCCTTCCACGCCATGTGGAAGCCGAGGTGCCGCCCCGGCGAGCCATACAGGATGCAGGTCGCATCCACTCGCCAGTCCACCAGCTCCTGGGTGCCGCGAAAGACCAGGCAGGCATGCCCCTCGTGCACGTATCCCACCGCCTGGGTCGAGCCGCGGTCAAACCACATCACCGACGAGCAGTCGCGGGGAAGCAGAACAAACCGTACCCGCTGCTCCGGCAGGTAGACCGTGGAGGAGAGTTGCGCAAGGTGCGCGGTCCAGTAGTCGGGATAGTCCGCCGGCGTAAAGCGGCCCTCAACCGGCCGGCTGAAGACCCAGCCCAGCTCCGTTCGCTCCAGGGC
>CAXTPL010000255.1:2135-3333 GCA_964246065.1 uncultured Acidobacteriaceae bacterium | reverse complement strand
ACGCCGGCGCAAGGTAATAATCTTTGGCATGCAGAAGCGTCATCAAGATAAGAAACGTAAGATAACTCAACGCGACAAACTGCCACCTGCGGCCGGCCGCCGGAAACAACACCCATGCCAAGCCGGCAAGCCAAAGAAAGGAGTGCAGTGGCCCAAGCATCAGCAGCTGCGATTCGAACAGCTTCAGCGGCGGCAGCTTGATGTCCTTGTCGCTGTGCTGCACAGCCTGCAGCCACTCCCACGTAGGAAAGTGATTGGCTACCTGCCACCCGAGGTTAGGCAGCGCAAGTAGCATAATCAGCCCGATGCCCACCGCACACCAGCGCGTCGCCAGCACCCGGCGCGCAGGAGTAAGCAGCAGCCCGCATAACAGCGCGACAAGATAAAACACAAGCGTGTGTTTATTCTCGAGCCCCAGCCCGGCACTTACACCCAGCAGCGCCCACCACGCTGCCGCCGCGCACGACCGCAGTTCCCCGCGCTCCGCCAGCCGCACCAGCTCCAGCAACGCCAGCACCACCGTCATCCAGAAGACCGGCTCCCATGCATTCATCGAGAGGAAGCTGTCGAGCGAAAGATAGACAGGCACGGTCAACACGGCAAACATGGCCAGCGCCTGGCTGCGGCGTTCACCACCCAGCGCGCGCGCCAGCAGCCCTGTAACCACGACCTTGAGCCCGCCGGCCACCGCAGCAAACAGCCGCAGTGACCACATATGATCGAAGCCGAAGAGCATCTGCGTAAGCCGCGCCTGCAGGGCCACCAGCGGCGGCTGGTCTACATAGCCAAACGCAAGCCGCTGCCCACAGATCAGGTAGTACATCTCGTCGCGAAAGATGCCGTAGCCCACGTGCTGCGAGACGACGTTGGCAACCACCTGCACCAGCACCTTGATCGCGCCAAAGAGCAAGCCGAGCCACAGAGCCTGGCTCAGGGGCGTCGGCTTGCCCTCCGCGGCTGATTGGAGCGGCATGGATGCGGTCGTCACACGGCTAGCCTACAGCGTGTTCCCCGCGCGGCAAACGCAAAGTTGCTGCTGCCTACTCGGTGTCAGCGCCGGCCAAGGCCACTCCCGCATCGGCTTCGGCGTCTTGCTCAAGGATCGGGAACGGGTTGGCGGCGGGGAAGGCACCGGCAGGGTGCGGCAGCTCCGCGCCCGCCTCCGGATGAAAATGCGCGCGGATGCGCTCGGCCGTCT
>CAXTPL010000255.1:0-2125 GCA_964246065.1 uncultured Acidobacteriaceae bacterium | reverse complement strand
CGGCTGTCAACGCTTCCACGCTCGCCTGCTCCACGGCGCGCACGCTGCCAAAGTGCTGCACCAGCCGCACGCGCGTCGTCGCGCCTACGCCCGCAATCTCCAGCAGCTCCGAGTCGCGATCGCGCATTTCGCGACGCTTGCGGTGGTAGGTAATGGCAAAGCGATGCGACTCATCCCGCACTCGCTGCACCAGGTGCAGCACCGGCGAGCGCCGCTCCAGCACAATGGGTTCTTCTTCAGTCCCATGCAGGCCGCCATGCACGTAGATCAGCTCTTCCCGCTTGGCGATGGAGGCCAGGGGCTGCGTCGTCAGTCCCAGCTCCTCAAGCGCCGCCGCGGCTGCGTGCAGCTGTCCCAGCCCGCCGTCGATCAGGATCAGGCTCGGCATCGGTTTTTGTTCTTCCTGCAGCCGCTTGTACCGTCGCGTCACCACCTCACGCATCGAGGCGAAGTCATCAACGCCGGTCACCGTCTTGATCTGGAACTTGCGGTAGTCGCTCTTCTTCATGCTGCCGTTTTCCCACACCACCATGCTTGCAACCGTCTCTGCCCCTTGGATGTGCGAGATATCGAAGCACTCGATGCGCGTCGGCAGCTCCGGCAGCATGAGGGTATCTTGCAGCGACTCGGCTATGGCCCGCTCGCTTGGCTTGAGCACGCGAAAGCGCTGGTCGTAACTCTGCCTGGCATTGGTTCCCGCCAGGTCGAGCAGCGAGCGTTTCTCCCCGCGCTGCGGCACGGCCAGCTCCACAGGCCGCCCGCGCTTGCTCAGCAGGCTCCCCAGCGTGGCGCGGTCGGCAAAGTCTACAGGAACATAAATACTGCCCGGCACATACTGCTGATCGAGATACAGCTGCTTGAGCAGGGCAGAGAAAAAACCAGGGGCCTCAAAGTCGGTCGGGCTCTTGGACGCGGCGGCGCCTGCCTCGCCATCTTCCGGCGTAAGCTCGAGTTGCGGAATATCCTCCCAGAAGAACTCGCGCCGATCCACAATCTTGCCGCCGCGGATATGAAACAGGTTGACCGCCAGCATCCCTTTTTCAAAGTGGTATCCAAACACATCCGCGTCATCGTCTGCGGCCGACGCTATCCTTTGCTTCTCCTGCAGCTGGTCGACGGTGATGAGCTGGTCGCGATAGCGGCCGGCAAGCTCATACAGCTCCTTGTCCGCTGCGTCGCTCATCCGCTGCTCCAGCAGTTTGCCCAGCTCCGCACCTCGGCCTTCAAGAAACATCTGTGCGTCGCGCACGGCTTCGCGGTAGGCCTCGGGCGTCGTCAGTTCTTCTACGCAAGGGCCTAAACAGCGCTTGATGTAGAACTGCAGGCAGGGCCGCGGGTGATATCGCGACAGGTCGACCTTGCAGCTCGGCAGCAGAAAGCTCCGGTGGATCAGCTCTGCGATCCGGTACGCCAGATTGCCGGGGAAGTATGGCCCATAGTAGGCGCCGCCATCCTTGCGCAGCCGCCGCGTCACAAAGACCTTGGGGTGCCGGTCGCCCAGCGTCAACTTCACATACGGGTAGGTTTTGTCGTCGCGGAGCAGGATGTTGAAGCGCGGCTTGCGCTGCTTGATCAGGTTGTTCTCAAGCGCCAGCGCTTCGTGCTCGTTGTCGACCAGGATGTAATCCACATCGACTGCTTCCCGCATCAGCGAGCCGGTCTTGGCGTGCGCCTGCGAGGCCTCCAGCAGGTAGGAGCGTACCCGCGAGCGCAGGTTCTTCGCCTTGCCGACATAGATCACCGTACCCTCGGCATCCTTGTACAGGTAGACGCCAGGGCCGGAGGGCAGCGTGCGAATTTTAGCTTGGAGGTCCATCGCTTGCTGTGGCTGCGCTGCGGGGGCGCGGCCCTCTTCTATTTTACTGGGTGAGTGGTGTTGCACCCTGCGCCAGTTGTGTAGGAACTACATACCGAGGCTCGCACCCACAGCCTTGCCGCGTGCATCCAACCCCATAAGTGCCTTTGCCGCATGTACTTGGCGTTCTGCCAGGGGCGGGTGAGGGATGGCAGCCCACGTGCTACCACATCTCCTGTCCAAGCCGAGAAAAACACTCACGCGCCCGCACCCGCCCTTTGCTTTGGCGAGGAGCGAAGCCGGAAGAAAAGAGTTGTGCCATGTTTGCAT
>CAXTPL010000254.1:0-3406 GCA_964246065.1 uncultured Acidobacteriaceae bacterium | reverse complement strand
CGGGCGCATCCCATAGTCCGTGGTACAGTAGTCAAGGCGTGGTGGAACGATCACGTCTTCCCTTCCCGAAGGCACCCAAGAACGGTGCGTTCGTGCCGGACGCGTAGCTCAACTGGCAGAGCATTCGACTCTTAATCGACAGGTTGAAGGTTCGATTCCTTCCGCGTCCACCATTCGGCCGCCATGCCGACTTTCCCCGACAAACGGTTCGCCATACAGCAGGCTGTCGCTCGAGGCGATCTGCAGAAGCTGTTCGCTCGCGGCTCCTGATCGCTCGAAAAAACACCGGCGGGAGTCGGTGACCATGACAATCGTGCCGGGATTAGGATCAGAGCCTCACAGGTACGTTACGGGAGCCACGGATGCTGCTGGCTTACTGGGCTTACTGGGCTTGCTGTTCATGAAATGTGGCGAAGCCCCCGGGACGCGTGTTGCGACGGTAAGCATGCGAATGATCCAGGCCCCAAAAAATAGAACGACCTATGTGCTCAGACTTCTTCGAGGATTTGACGTACTCGTCCAAATCGTATTCCCACTTGGACGAACTGGAGGCCTCGCGTCAGCCCGAATGCAGGGGATCATGTCAGCTGGAAGAAGCGTGGACCAAAGAAGCGCGCTTAGCCTTGCGTGCTTCTTCGCGTTCCCGCTTCTCTTGCTCCATGGCGGCTCCAACTATCTTCGGATCGGCGTTTAACAGCTTACTCATAGCTTCATCGATCGTTTCAGCCTCGGTCTTCATCAATTGTCCCCTCTTTGTATAAGGCTGCGAGCATTGCGAGATGCTCAAATCGTCCTTCATCCCAAAGCCAAAAGTCGTCCTTATGTTGAAAGCGCCTTAGAGCTTTATTGTAAATTTCTCCAACCTTGAAGTTGTGATCGCCTGCCGCTGTACGGCAATACTTGTGAGCTTGATAGGCGAGGAGGTCTGCGGCTTGGAGCGGCGCAGCATGTCGGCAGTCGGCGTAGCCGTGCGAGCCTATACGTTCACCAATCGGTTCATTTTCTGCTTCTCTCTTTACGACAGTGAAGCACTCGTCAATTGCGCTATTGACATGTTTCACCGTTGACTTTGAGAATACAAAGTCCATGCGCAAACCTAAAGGACAGTATTGCGCACACCTATGAACATTACGCTGCACTGCAATAAGGAATGGATGCTGCCTCTTCAAGTCCCCATTGCGGGTATATATCTCGTAGAACTCCGGGCTCTGCATCCGCTAGGCAGCTATTACAACTCCGGAAGCGAAAGGATAAATTTTGTGACTAGCTATGACACTCAAGAGCCGGTCGGCGAATCTTCTATGCCTCTCCTCATCCCAACCTGCATAGAAGGAAACTCACTCGCCGTCCTCCTTGCGAAACCAGAAGTCCTTTGCGTGGAAGTACGGGACCGATTCTGACCTAAGAACGCTGTTCCATACCTGCTCGAACCTCTTCCACTGGTTGACTCCAGCCCAATATCCCGCCATCACCGCGTTATGGGATCCATTGTGGGTTCCGCTGTCATCGATGTATGCTGTCAGCATCGCGAAGACCTTATCACCATAAGGCTCTGAAAGATCGCCGATGGATTGTGCTAGCGCTTCGATCCATGTGGGGGGTCACCTTACACCCCATCATCAGGCAAACTGGTTGATTCGTCGACCGTATAATTACCTTAAATCGAGTCAAGAGCGAACGGTGCGGAGCAGGTGGATCGGTTGGCTGATTTTTGCGGGCCGGTGTGCGCATCGGGTTGTCGCACCTTCGCCGGACCGGAACGGTACGTGGGCGTTAGACCTCAGCCGGAGCAGCTATCCGACGGTGAAGTGCCGACGGCAACGCGCATGATCGAGCACCAGTTCTTCGGCCGCCCGGCGGGCACACCTGGGGGCATATGCCGGCGAACTTTCAACCGATGCGGACTGACGGGTAAGCCGCCCTTCGCGCGAGGCAGACAAGCAAAGCCGCAAGGCGCGGCTGGCGCTCTTGGAACTCCTCCCAAGCGCCGGCACTATCGCAGAGGCGCATCCAGCGTGAAACGCTCCCCTACCTCCATCTTGGGCTCGGCGGCTGCTGGATCGGCCACGCGGTACATCGTCGCTTCAATGTGCGGGCCGTCGACCGCGAAAACGACGTAGTGGAAGACGGGAAAGCGCGTATCGCGATACTTGTCTTCGGGTCCGCGGACAAAAACCGGGTAGGGCTTGGCGCCGCCGCCGCCGGTCACGATGTAGCTGATGCCGGGCCGCTCGAACCGTTCATAGTTGTGAATGTGGCCGCTCAGGACAACAAAATGCGCGCGCGCCTTCGGCTTTTCCCGCTCCAGCAGCTCCCGCAGCGAGACCTCCTTGGGAGCCGGCAGCGCTACCGCCACGGTACTCTGCAGATCGTTCACCAGCGGCATGTGATCGAGGAAAAACACGAAATCCACCCCTTGCGGCAGATGCTCAAGCTGCGAGACCAGCCACGCGCGCTGCCGCGACCCCTCGCCCAGCGGCGTAAACTCGTCGAGCGAGATCAAGTAAAGATTGCCTAACGAGACCGAGTAGTAGCGGCAGCCTTGCAGCTGCGGGAACGCGGCGAGGTAGTTCCGTATACCCGCGTCCAGATCGCGGGTGACTTCATGGTTGCCGATGGTGGGAAACACGCGCAGCTTTTCCTGCTGCCACGGCAGGGTTTCCTCGCGAAAGTTTCCCCAGTCCTTTATCTCCGAGCCCACTAGGGGAAGATCGCCCGTCTCGAAGAGCGCATCCGGGTGCTCGCGGGCGATCTGGTCGACGAGAAACTTCCGCATGCGGGGATTGGTGTCCACGGTATCGCCAGGGTCGGCAAAGCGTGTATCGCCATAGCCGATGATGCGCAGGCGCGCTCCGGGCTTCAAAGCCTCGACGGTGAAGGTAGCGCCCTGCATGGGCGGCTCGCGCTCGGCTACGGTCGGCGGGTCGCTTCCGGCACCCGGCGCTGCCTGCGAAACTGCGGGGACCGCCAGCAGAGCCGACCCGAGCACCAGCAGAGCGGCAGCAAGCCAGCACGCGCGCAGCTCCAGCAGGCCTGTCCGCATTGGCGAGGACTTTCTGCCACGCAGGCGCATCAACGGGCGCCGCCGCCGACAAAATGCACAATCTCGAAGCGATCGCCGTCTCCTACCGGCGTCGTCGCCCAGGCTCCTCTTGCAACGATCTCGCCGTTTCGCTCCACCGCTACGCGATCCGCCTTGATCTCAAGCACCCCCAGCATTGCTTCTACTGTCAAGCCGGCTTCCTGTCTACCCAGCCCACGCACCTGCCCATTCACGGTAACCTGCATAGCTGCAGGGTACCAAACCGCCGGGCTCGCAAGCGCCGGAAGCGTCGCAGCGTGCCCGAACCAGCGGCTGCCATGTAGCTAGTTGCGCAGCATCACCACCGATCCATCAAAGTCAAAG
>CAXTPL010000253.1:1781-3481 GCA_964246065.1 uncultured Acidobacteriaceae bacterium | reverse complement strand
CAGGCGAACCCGCCTGCCGCGCCGGACGCGATCCGGCCGTGGACCGGGTAGCTGCCCTCGCCGGCGCAGCCCCGTCTGCCACACCTGAACCGGCGCCCGACCCGACCCCGGCTCCGGCACCGGCACCCGAACCGGTACCTGCTGCTGGGCCAATCTCCGGCGCCGTATCCGGCTCTCCCTTGTGCTTGACCGCGTCACTTTCACCCGGGGCGGAGTAAACCGCGCCGACCTCAACCGCCTGGGCCGCTGCCGGCGGCGCGGCAATCTGCAGGTTGTGCTGCAGTCGCCGCTGCTTGTCCACAAAGGTCTCAATCACCTGCGCCGCCAGGTGCGCTGAACCGGCGCCCCAGCCGCCGTGCTCCCAGAGCACCACCACCACAATGTCCGGGTTTCTTCGCGGCGCTACCCCCACAAACCAGGCATTGGCGCGACCCGAAATGTTGGCTGAAACGCTTTTCGCGCCAAAGGAGTGGTTGAGCACCTGCGCCGTGCCGGTTTTCCCTGCAAAGTCAATCCCTTCCAGGTGCGATGCATGCGCGGTCCCGCTGCCCGAGGTAGTTTGCGCCATGCCGTCGGTAATAATCTGCCAGGCTTCCGTGTCCAGATGCACATCCGTCTTGCCGGCGCCGGGGAAGGTGTCGAGCATGGCCTGCTCATACTGCGCGGGCAGCTGGTCAGGGGACACCAGGTGCGGCCGCTGGAGCGCTCCGCCCGAGGTGATCCCGCCGATGGCTCGCGCGAGCTGGATCGGCGTCAATGCCACCGCGCCCTGGCCGATACCGACCGAAATCGTCTCACCCGCGTACCACTTGCGGTGATAGTTCTTCATCGCCCACTCTTCAGACGGCATAATGCCGGAAACTTCGTTGGGCAGGTCGATTCCGGTCTTGCGGCCGATGCCCAGCCGGTGCGCCCAGTCCGCGATCCTGGTGATGCCTAGCCGCTGCGCCAGCGTGTAGTAGTACGTGTCGCAGGAGAGAGGAATGGCGTTGTTGATGTTGACATTGCCGTGCCGGGCGTCGCAGGCGAAAAAACGCCCGTAAAAGCTCGCGCCCCCCTGGCAGTTCACCTTCAGATCCTGGGCGACGTGCTCCTCCAGCCCGGCGACGGACATGATCACCTTGAAGGTCGATCCGGGAGCGAGCTGGGCCTGGATGGCCTTGTTCAGCAGCGGGTGATTGGGGTCGGTGACCAGCTGGTTCCAGTCGTCGCGGCCAATGCGCACGGCAAAGCGATTGGGGTCGAAGACCGGGCGCGACACCATCGCGAGGATCTCGCCCGTGTGCGGGTCCATGGCGACAATGGCCCCATTGCGGTTGCCGAGCGCGTTTTCCGCCGCCCGCTGCACATCAAGATCGATCGTCAGCCGAAGGTCCTTGCCCGGCACGGCATGCTCGGTGCCAAGCGTTCCCATCTCCCGGCCGTGCGAGTCGACCAGCACATCATGCGAACCGTCGGTGCCGCGCAGGATCTGGTCATAGGTTTCTTCAACGCCCGACCGGCCCACCACGTCTCCCGGCTCGTAGTAGGCGTACTGCGGATTGGTCAGCATCTCTTCCGAGACCTCGCCCACATGCCCGATCAGGTGAGCCGCAAAGCCGTCTCGCGGATACAGCCGCCGCTGCTCGTCGATGGTTTCGAGCTCAGGAAACTGGTCGCGATGCGCCTCGATAAACTCCTGCTCATCGGGCGTAATGTCC
>CAXTPL010000253.1:0-1771 GCA_964246065.1 uncultured Acidobacteriaceae bacterium | reverse complement strand
ATCCGGTACTTCTTCAAAATGCCCTCGAGCTGATCGACCGTCATGTGCAGCCCGCGCCCGATCATCGGCAGGTCTGCCGACAGATCCCTCCCCTGCTCGCGAACCAGAAAACAAGACACAGAAGGATAGTTGTCGACAAGGAGGCGACCTTCGCGGTCGAGCAGCTTGCCCCGCGGCGCAAGGATCGGCACCTTTCGGATCCGGTTGGCCTCCGCGAGCGCGCGGTAGTTGTCCTTGCCGACGATCTGCAACCGCCACAGGCCGGAGACGAGCACCAGCAGGATGCCCATGATGACATATTGAAAGACACTCAGCTTGGCTGCCGAAACTTCCTGTTCCTTGAGGGGCATGAGGCGATCAAACTCTCTGCTACATGGTTAGCATAGCTGGGTTTTACCCTTCCGGGCACACTGGCAGCGATACACCGAGGTACCAAATCGTGTTCCATCGCTACCGTTCTGCGCATCCGTGGCGAGCCCTGCGGCGGACCCGTCGCCAGCCCCCGTGCCAAGCCGTGTGGTAAGCCGTGTGCCAAGCCGCCGTAGCCAGCCGCCCTAGCGTGAAGCAGCACACACACAAACGCCCGCGGGCAATCAGGATTCCCGGCCGCGAGTCAGGTCGAGAAGCGCAAAGAGCACCACACCGACAATCGCGTTTACAGCTGCACGGAGGGGCTCATGGAGCCAGCTCCAGCCGACGGGCTCGGATAAAAAGCGCTGCATCAGCACCCAGTACAGCGCGCTGTGGAGCAAGGTAAAAACAAAGGTAAACAGCAGCCGCGCCGTGTAGTTGTCCGTATCTACCCGGTTGCCGACTAGCCCCGCCAGGTAGCCGATGATGCATTTGCAGATTCCAAAGACGCCGAGCGGCTGCCGCGTCAGCCCGTCCTGGAGCACGCCGATCAGCGCCCCGGCAAAGGTTCCCGTAATGGCGCTTCGCCGAACGATGGCAATGTAGATGACCAGCAGCAACGGCAGGTCCAGCCACGCAAACGGAGGAAAGTGCACCGGGACGAAAGACGAAAGGCCGATCGCCAGCACGGGCGCCAGCAGGAGCACGTACAAGGGAAGTGTCGGCGCTTCGGTTTCCCGGCGCGATGCCGCCATCAGGGCCATGGCTATTGCCCTCCCTGGGGTGTGGTGGCCGGCGCAGTGGGCGGTGCGGCTGCGTTTGGCTGCGCAGGGGCATGCGCCGGCGGACGGCTGCCGTCATCGGGAACCAGTTCCGGCCCCTTTCGCTTGGGTGCAGCAGCCTTGGCCGCAGGACTGGTGGCCGGTACAGCGCTGCGAGGCGCCGTCCTGAGCGCACCCGATCCGATCGGTCCGTCTGTCACCACCTTCACCGGTACCTGACCGGAGGCGGAGGGCTTACCCGGGACGGGTGCCTTGCCCGCCGCAGGTGCTCCCCCGGTCAAAGCTGCCGGCGTTGCGGGCACGGCGACCCGCGTCGTGGTTCCATCCGCATTGACGCGATTGATGTAGCGCACCGCCGGGGTCGTTCCAGTCCCTGCGGCGACAGGCGGCGCGGGCACGGCGACCCGCGTGGTCGTCCCGTCCGCATTGACGCGATTGATGTAGCGGACCGCCGGGGTCGTCCCAGTCCCTGCGGCGGCAGGCGTCGCGGGCACGGCGACCCGCGTCGTGGTTCCATCTGCATTGACGCGATTCACGTAGCGCACCGCCGGGGTCGTTCCCGTACCTGCGGCGGCAGGGGCTACGGGCACGGCGACCCGCGTGGTCGTCCCGTCCGCATTGACGCGATTGATGTAGCG
>CAXTPL010000252.1:0-3570 GCA_964246065.1 uncultured Acidobacteriaceae bacterium | reverse complement strand
CCCACGTCGACAACCGCGGCATGGCAGGGCGCGGCCGCGACTTTGAGCAGGCCGCCTATCGCGACTTCGGCAAGGTGCAGCTGGCCGACCAGCTAGCCGCCATCGACCAGGTGCTGGCCAGGTATCCCCAGCTTGACGCACAGCGGCTGGGCTGGTGGGGCTGGAGCTGGGGCGGCACCTTTACGCTCAATGCGCTGACGCACTCCACGCGGTTTGTGGCCGGCGTCGCCGTCGCGCCGGTGACGGACATGCGCAACTACGATTCGATCTACACGGAGAGGTACCTGGGCCTGCCTGCCGAGAACGCGCAAGTGTACGATGCGGCGGCTGTGCTCCCTACGGCAGCGCGGCTGCACGGCCGGCTGCTCATCGCCCACGGCACCGGCGACGACAACGTCCACATCGAAAATACGTTCCAGTTCGTGCAGAAACTGATCGACGCCGATCTGCCATACGACCTGCAGGTATACCCGCGTAAAACCCACTCCATCGCCGGCCCGGAGGCGCGCACGCAGCTGTATTCACGCATCCTGTGGCAGTTTGAAACGTACCTGAAGCCATCCGGCAGCAGAGAGTGACGGAAGGATATGCTTGTATGCGGGTTCTGCCGCAGTGCGATCGATATAGGTTCGCGATCTATGGCTGCCGGCAAAGAGCGGGATGTTGACAGTGGAAACGACTCTTTTGTGGCCAGGTACTATAGCAGCAGGGTAGGCCGGTTCATGTCGCCTGATCCTTCAGGTCTGTCGTATGCTGATCCAGCAAATCCACAGAGCTTTAACTTGTACGCTTATGCCCCAAGTAAACCTAGTGTTCTTGACTGTGCTTCCGGTTTTGCCCAGCGGACAAGCATTGCGGGAGGCTTGAACAGGTTAGGAATAGGCAACAATGGAGGATTCGGTGGATTTCTAACCGGTGCTCTCGGCGGAAATGCTGCAAGTGGAATTGTAGATCTGCTTAGAAATGGAGGATCGCTGGCAGATATAGCCTTTTCCGGGACACGCCTAGGAGTGCCGGGGGCTAGCACTAGGCTTGGGAATGGTATTTCGGGAGTCGTTCAGGATACGGCCGCTGGAGGCTTACATGCAGCAATTAGCACTGGAGGCGAGTTGACGACTCTTACTGGCACATTCTCGACCGTAGGTTTAACTGGTGCGGAGTACGCCACCGGCTTTGGGCAAATCAAGTTTGGCTATGATGTAGCGTCATATGCACTGGGGCTTGCTGGTTGCCAAGCAGGCGTAATCCATTAGCGCTGGGGGAGAAATGATACGACCGGGGGCCTCGTCTATCGGGCAACAAATCGTTTTGGACTTGATCGCGCCGCCGCTTCTTACTGCATTGTGGTGGCTTCTGTCTCGAGGCTGGAGCGAGCTTCTCGGCACCGCGAGTAGTCAGACAGTAAAGGGATGGCAGCATTCAGGGAGGTGGGTCGTTTTGGTGGTCTGCTATGTCCTTATGTTTGGAATGACTGTCTATGGATACTTCTTCTGACGTAGACGTTGTTGCCCCAAATAACGCGCCGACTGTATCGCACTGCTTAGGGGCGGCGGCAAGCGCGAAAGGCGTCCCAATAGGGCTCGACATTCTTGGGGCTATTCCAGCCGTAGGCAACGCAGTGTCGGGAGCTGCTGGAATCGTTCGTGCCGGGATCGCAGTCAACCACGCAATTACAAGTCCAGTTTTTGCCGTTGGGTCCGGGGTATACGGGGCTTATGGCGGCATTACGGGTGGGCCTGAAGAGGCCACAGATTCTCTCGTTGGCTCAGCTTCGGCAGGAGCAGGTATCGGACTTGCGTTGGCAGATGTGTCCTTAGCTGGAACCAAGGCGATTCCTATCGTAGGCAATTTTGTGTCCGTAGCCACGCTAGGTTGGGACGGTTACCAAGCCTACAAGGCGTATCAATCATGCATGGCAGGCCACTAATGGGAGCGGGCATGTTTGATTCCGAAGCTCCCAAAGAGAAAAGTTCCACCGACTGGTCAGGCACCATCATCGGGGTCATGCTGCTGCCCGTGTTTTTTGTCTTTGCTTTTCTGGGCAAAGCAGAGTTGGGCTTCAACGTGATGCTTGTTTTAGGGCTAGTTATGATCGCCGTCAGGCTTCGCTGGAAACTGAGGAGGTACGCCTGGTTCTGGGGGACTATCGTTTTCGTCC
Source organism: uncultured Acidobacteriaceae bacterium (assembly GCA_964246065.1). Classification (GTDB taxonomy): domain Bacteria; phylum Acidobacteriota; class Terriglobia; order Terriglobales; family Acidobacteriaceae; genus EB88. The sequence goes on along the minus strand of CAXTPL010000252.1, from coordinate 1,412 downwards.
TGCTCCTTCACATCCCATTTTTATCTTTGGTTCACTGGCCGCAGAGCCGTGTCCCAACCATCGCCTACTCGTTGCCACTTGGAATCGTGGATTTTCTGCTGATATCGGGTGCCATCAGCCTCGCTCAAAGAGTCTTTGCGAACGGTTCCTCGGATGACGGGGAGGCATAATCTTAGCCAGTGGGCCGTCTCTTCGGAGGCGGCCTTGCTGCGTCTGTGGCCTTCCTCTGGCCTCGTGCCGACCTGATCAAAGAGCACGCTGCTTCGCATCGGGTTGGGGGGTGACACACCACCCCGGAACGGGTGCTGTAGAGTATCCGAAAGTTACGCTTCGGGAACTTGCTGAAAACAAGCGGCTAATAGAAAACTGGGCTTAAAGCGTTACCCTAGAGGCGAGCGCAAGTTGCTGTAGGGGAACCATCTGAGACTCAGTCCCTTAGCCCGCCTCCGGCCCCCTGTTGTCCTCCCAGCGACATCCGGGAAGGGTGCGACCCGAGGCCGGATGACTCTCTCAGGCGGTGCTCAGTGAAGCCGCCTTACCGGCAAAGAACGGGACGCCGAATCAGGTCTCGACTACTTCGGGGCCAGGTACTACAGCTCCAACATGGGAAGGTTCATGTCGCCTGATCATGCTGAGGACGAGACCATTCCTGTCGCCTTACCGTCGCTGAGCTGAGCAATCCGCAGACCCTCAACCACTACAGCTACGCCGGGAATAATCCTCTCCGTTATAGCGACTCAGATGGACAAGACTACCATGTCTGTACTGGCAACGGAAACGGAGGACAAAACTGCATAAATCTTACGGACGATCAGTATGCTGCTCTGTACAAACAGCAAAATGGGCAGCAAGGCATAAATCTCCCCGGCGGCATGGGCGGCACTATTACATGCGGGGGAAACGCATGCGGTTCGGCTAGCTACTTCGAGCCAGGTCTTAAAGATGAGAGCATGAGCACGCTGATGATGTTCCTTCCGATAGAAAAGCTGGCAGGTCCGGCGTTGGGCGCGCTAGGCCGAATCGGTGAATCGATACTGGGAAGAATCGGTGGTGAGGCAGCAGCCAAAGCTGCCAGCAGTATTCTTGCGAGTGGGAGCAAAGCTGCGATCAGGGACGCACTGGAGAACGGAGCCGTCAACGAAGCTCAGAAGGGCGCGGTCAAGAGAGCACTTGCTCGCGGCAAGATGACCGACACCTTCACTATCGAGAAGCTGGGCGATGGTTCCATCAAAGTCACTCAGGATGTAGCGGGCCGAGCTGGAGGTCATGCGACATACGAGAAGGTTGTTGATGCCGCAGGTAACACAGTCTCCGGCTCGGTTGTGCAACGAGGCTACATGCCGAGCGGGTAGGAGTGACCTGCCCCCGATAATGTCTCCCATTTGAAACTGGAGTTCTCTCGTAAATGATTT
>CAXTPL010000251.1:0-3596 GCA_964246065.1 uncultured Acidobacteriaceae bacterium | reverse complement strand
GAGGCAGGGGCGACTCCCGCAGCGGCCGGCGGGATCGAGGCTGGCGGGATCGAGGCCGGCGGGCGAGAGGCCGGCCCGCTCGAAGCGGAAGCCGGGCCCGGAGCCGGCGGCCCGGAGGAAGCAGCGCCGACGGCAGGCGTCTGGATCGTCCTGCACGGAACACTGTGTGCGGTGAACAACACTTTTGCCGGCTCGCCTGTTTCCTCAGACAAGGCTTGCACGGCCGGGGCAAGCCGTGCAGCGAAGGCTTCGACAAGTCCGCGATGATCGGCCCAGCCCTCGATAAAGTCGATACGCATGGCATCGCCGGCCTCGGCAAACACCGCCCGGCGATACAAGCCCACGCTGGTACGCGAGTTTTGCGGCGCCAGGCAGATCGCGACTGCATCCGTGATGCCGTCGGCTTTCATCTGCTTGACCGTATCGACGATGTAGGGCTTCCAGTTGCGCATGCCGACATAGACGGGGAGGCAGACGGCCTCAGAAAGCAGGCGGCCCTGCTCCAGCGTGAGCGCGGTGAGCGGGCTTTTGCCGATCAGCCCGTAGCGATGGGTAATCTCATCGATGACGTGCTGAGGCATGGGACGCCCGCTTACCACGTTGCTCAGATATTTGGGAATGTCCGAGAGCTCGTCCGGGGTGCCATGCGCCAGCAGGATCACGGCTGGCTTGCGCCCGGTACGACGGAGCTCCGCGGCGGCGTCTTCAAACGGCTTCATCGGCTTGGCTCCTCCCTGCTTTGGACGTGCACACTGTGGCTGCGCACGTAGTTGACCACATGCTGCACGTGCTCGACCGGCGTGCCGGGCACGATGCCGTGGCCAAGATTGAAGATGTGCCCCGGGCGCCCGGCAGCCTCTTCAAGGACGTGCAGGACGCGGCGCTCGAGCAGAGCAGGGTGGGCAAAGAGTGTGATGGGGTCAAGGTTGCCTTGGACCGCGCAGCTGTAATCGAGTGCGCGCCAGGCCGCCCCAAGGGGTGTGCGCCAGTCCAGCCCGAGCACATCGGCTCCCGTTTCCCGCATGGCAGGCAGCAGGCTGGCGGTGTCCACGCCGAAATAGATCACGGGCACGCCCATCGCCTGCACTTCGCGCACCAGCGTGCGCGTGAGCGGCAGCACAAACTCGCGATAGTCCGGAATGGCAAGCGCACCGGCCCAGCTGTCAAAGATCTGGATGACGTCGGCGCCGGCATCGACTTGCTGCCGGGCATAGTCGCGCAGCACGGTGACAAGCTTCTCCAGCAGGAGCTGCCAGGCCGCCGGCTCGCGGTACATGAGGGACTTGGTATGGATGTACTGGCGCGAGCCGCCGCCCTCGATCATGTAGCTGGCCAGGGTAAACGGCGCGCCGATAAAGCCGATAATGCCGAGCTGGTCGCCGGTGTCGTCGTGAGCGCGACCCTCAAAATGCGCGGCCACACGACCGATCGCTTCGGCGACGAAGCCGAGCTCGGCGGTGCGATCGGTGCGCAACGCATGGACAGCCTCAGGCGAGCGCACCGGCTGGTGAACCACCGGGCCTTCGCCGGCGAGAAACTCGAACGGCAGCCCCATGGGCTCAAACGGCAGCAGCAGGTCGGCAAAGATAATAGCCGCATCGACGCCCAGCTTTTCAGCGGCGGTGATGGTCACCTCAGCCGCGAGCTGGGGGTGCTTGCAGATGTCAAGCAAGGAGTGATGCTTGCGCACAGCCTGGTACTCGGCCATGTACCGGCCCGCCTGGCGGAGAAACCACACGGGAGTGCGGTCGACGGGTCGGCGCAGACAGGCCCGCACGAAGCGCGAGCCTCCGGCGGCGGGAGGTGCGGCCAAGCCGGAGCGTGCGACGAGGTCTGGGCTGATATCGGTTGTGTCAGGCATTGGGAGGAATCACCCCTGAGGGTAGCACCCCCGGCCGGCACGGAAACGAGTGCGCGTGGAAGAGTGTTGCGGGTGCACAAAAGCGCGCCTGAAACATACCCCGGACGGACTCTGCAACGGATGCGGTCAGTCAAAGGCCGCTTCCAGCGAGGGGGCATGGTTGGCCCGCCCCATTGCCATCGCCTGTACCTGCCCACGCTCCCGGCGCGCTCGCCGCAGTCACTTGCGTTAAAGATCAGAACAACTTGGACATGAGCCCCTGTGCCAGGCCGCCTGTTTCCTCCGGAGCGGGTATCCTGCCGCCTGCCGTAAAGTGCTGCATGACCAGCGGCAGCATGGTGGCGAGGGCGCCGGAAACAGCCTGCGGAGGAAGCCCGGTGCGCTGCGAAATCGAGTTCAAGATCCCGCTTGGTACGCCTTGCTCTACCTGCTGCTGGTTGAGCGGCTGCGGAGTTCCCTGCCCCGGCTCCGTGTTGACCCATGAGTCAGCATGGCTGCCCAGGCCGTTCTGCCGAAAATGATCCAGCAGACCGCCGACGCCGCCCGGATGTTCGGAGATCGCAGACATCAGCGCTCCACCTACTTGGGCTTGCTGCCCCTGTTGTTCGCCACCGTTGTTTGCGGAACCGCCCACTGCCGATTCGATCTGATCCAGGATGCCCATGTTGTTTCCTCTGTTAGCAGGGATGAGCCTGAGCCGCGCAAGGAGGTATGGCGCGCTCAGAAAAGCTTCCTTCGCTGCCAGGAGGGTGGCAGAGTGCATCGAAGCACCGAGAGGTTGACAGCATGGTTTTGGCACATACGTGGACGACGCTGCTCGCGTCTTTTTTTGCGTCGCTGGTCGAGTGTGTTGAAGCTTTGACCGTGGTGCTGGCAGTCGGGAGCGTCCGCGGCTGGCGCGACGCACTGGCAGGCGCCGGGGCAGCCTTGCTGGTCCTCGCCGGATTGATCCTGGTGCTGGGTGCCTCGTTGGCTCGGGTTCCCCTGCACGCCCTGCAACTGGTGGCAGGCGTCTTGCTGCTGCTCTTTGGGCTGCGATGGCTTCGCAAGGCCGTGTTGCGGGCAGCCGGGGTGATCGCATTGCACGATGAAACAGCGGCGTTTGCTAAAAACACCGCCGCAATGCAGGCTGCAGGGCACACGCGGGGATGGGATCGCATCGGCTTTGCGACTGCCTTCAACATCACGATGCTTGAAGGGACCGAGGTCGTCTTTATCGTCATCGTCATCGGCGCCGGGGTGCCGGCGGCGCTGCTACGGGCAAGCGCGGGCGCCTTTGCGGCGCTGCTGGTGGTGGTAGCCCTTGGCCTTGCATTGCACCGGCCGCTGGCGCGCGTTCCAGAAAATGCGCTGAAGTTTGTGGTGGGTGTGCTGTTGTCAGCCTTTGGCACGTTCTGGGCGGGCGAGGGAATAGGCGTGGCGTGGCCCGGCGACGATTGGGCGCTTCCCGCGCTGATTGTGGCCTACCTACTGGCGGCGGCAGCACTGGTTCCGGCATGCCGGGCTGCTGCGGAGCGCGATGCGCGGGTTGCCGCATGAACGCCCTGCGGACCGTTGCCCGCGAAGTGTGGGGCTTGTTTGTCGACGATGGTCGCTTTGCGCTGGCGATTTTGTTCTGGGTGGGACTGGCTTGGGTGTTGGTACGGGTACGGTGGACCAGCTTCGACCATCGCTGGGGAGGGCCGCTGCTCAAAGCTGGTTCCCCACTGTGCCTTGTCCACCTCGGGGTAAACAT
>CAXTPL010000250.1:0-3624 GCA_964246065.1 uncultured Acidobacteriaceae bacterium | reverse complement strand
CGCCACCCGCAGCAGCACCACCCCATGCCCGGGAACACTGGCCGTGTAGACGCCGCCCGTCGCTGTGACATCAGCTGCGCCCCATACATCGTGCAGGGCTGCCGTGTCGCTCGCGCCCACCAGGCTGGGCTTGAACGGGATCTGCTTTTCCTCTGTCGATCGGTTGAAGATCGCCACAGCCTGCGCCCCACCGGCAAGCGGCTTGGCCCAGATTTCGGCCTGGCCTTCCTGCCAAACGCGATCGCCCTGCTTGCCGAGCGAGTCCTGGTCGATCGCAATCACGTCCTTGTCGGTCAGGATGGCGAGCGTTTCCGGCGTCATCTTGCTCAGGTCGTTGCCCGCCAGCAAAGGCGCCGCCAGGATCGCCCAAAGGCTCATGTGCGTCCGGTACTCCACCTCGCTCATGCCGCCATTGCCTACCTCGAGCATGTCCGGGTCGTTCCAGTGGCCCCCGTTCTGATCCCGCCCCGCGTACTTCGCAAGCCCGGCCTGCCCAAAGCCGATCTCCGCCATGCGGTCGTACTTGTCCGTAATATCGCCGGTAGTCCGCCACAGGTTGCCGCCCACCTGGTCGCCCCACTTCCACACATCGTCCCACCCGTACTGGCACATGGAGAAGACGATCGGCCGCCCGGTTGCCAGCAGCGCCTTGTGCATCGTTTCGTAAGCTTGCTGGTCCATCTTGAACCGCTTGGGTCCGGCTGCAGGATCGGCCATCTTGCCGGCCTTTTGCTCGATGATCCGGCCATAGGAGCACATGTCGTACTTGAGGTAGTCGATGCCCCAGGCCGCATAGGTCTTCGCATCCTGCTTTTCATGCTTGTAGCTGCCCAGGTAGTGCGCGCAGGTATACGGCCCGGGCGAGGAATAGATGCCAAGCTTCAAACCCTTTGAGTGCACATAGTCGGCAAGCGCCTTCATGTCAGGAAACTTTTCGTTTGACTGAATATTCCCTTTTGCGTCGCGTGTCTTTGCCTCCCAGGTGTCGTCGATGTTGACGTAGATGTACCCGGCATCGCGCATGCCGCTGGCGACAATCGCGTCGGCCGCACCGCGCACGTCGGCATCGGTGACCTTGCCGGCAAAGTGGTTCCAGCTGTTCCAGCCCATGGGCGGCGTCGCTGCCGGCGTGGCGGTTTGCGCAGCTAAGGGCAGGCTGCAGGCAGCAAGCAAAAGAGCGGCAGCTGAGGGCGCGAGGCGTTTGGCGAGCATGGGTTGGGGTCACACTCCTTCCCCGTGACCATATAAGCGAGCGACGTGCCCTGTAAACTCCGCGCTTAAAAGCTCAGCCCGCACAGCCTTGCGGCGAATCACACGCGCGCTCGATGCGACAGATCGTGCCGATGCTGCGTCAGACCCCGCATGCAGCTTTCCGCCCTTCGCCCGCTCCACCGCTTCGGCGCCGCCGTGCTCGGCCTGTGCTCCCTGGCTGCCCCGGCGCAGACCACCCTCATCGAGCATGTACGCGTCCTTGGCGGCGCCGGGCGCGCCCCTGCTCTCAACAGAACCGTTACCCTCGCCGGCGACCGCATCCAGGCCATTGCGCCGGATCGACCAGGCATGCGGCCGCCGCCCGGCACACGCGTGATCGACGCCCATGGGCTCACCATGCTGCCCGGCCTCATCAACGCGCACGGGCACCTGGGCCTGGTCGAGGGTACGGAGAACAGCGCCGAAGCCTACACGGTCACCCATGTGCTCGGCGAGCTGCGGCAGTACGAGCACTATGGCGTGCTCGACCTGCTTTCGCTCGGTCTCAACCGAGACCTGATCTACCGCGTACGCGAGCAGCAGCAGGCGGGTACGCTGGACGGCGCAACGGTGTTTGTCGCCGATCACGGCATCGGGGTCGCGGGCGGCGCACCCCCGCTCCAGCATGCGCAGGACCAACTCGATCAGCCGACTACCCCGGACCAGGCACGCAAGGCGGTCGATGCGGCCGCCGCCCGGCATACCGACTTCATCAAGATCTGGGTGGATGACCTGTATGGCACCAGGCCAAAGATGCAGCCCGCCATCTACCTGGCTGTCCTTGACGAAGCCCACAAGCAGCACTTGCCTGTTGCGGCGCATATCTTCTACCTCGACGACGCCAAGGCGCTGGTAGCAGCCGGGGTCGATGTGCTGGCGCATAGCGTCCGCGACAAGCCCGTCGATGCCGAGCTGATCCGCATGATGAAGCAGCATGGGACCTGGTACCTGCCCACTTTGACGGTCGACGAAAGCTTCTTCGTCTTTGCCGATCATCCCGAGCTGCTGAACGATCCTTTTCTGATCCGTGCCACCAGCCCCGCGGAGCTGGCACTGCTGCGCTCTGCCGCCTATCGCGCCAAGGTCGCTGCCGACCCCAATACCGCGCGGCACCGCGCCGACTTGGCCATGGCGGCGAAGAACCTGCTGCGGGTGTACCGCGCGGGCGTGCACGTCGGCTTTGGAACGGATTCCGGTGCGAACGCCGTCCGCCTGCCGGGCTACGCCGAGCACCGGGAGCTGGAGCAGATGGTCGAGGCAGGGCTAACGCCTTCTGAGGTCTTACACTGCGCGACCGCCGCGAATGCAGCGCTGCTCGGCATCGGCAAGCAGACCGGCACGCTGGCGCCGGGAATGAAGGCCGATTTTTTGTTGGTGGAGGGCGACCCTGCACAGAGGATCACCGACACGCGCAGGCTCATCTCGATCTGGCATAACGGCTTTGAGGGTAAGCCATGGGCGACGGAGGCGACCGCGCTCCCCAAGCCATGAAGGGACGGGCGCGGGGAGTGAAACAGGCTTGGCGCGGGAAAGGCACTCAGGGTGCGTGTTGGAGGTGAACGGCAACCGCTGATCCTTCTGAGCCTTTTGTCCCTCTGTCCCTCTGTCCCTCTGTCCCTCTGTCCCTCTGTCCCTCTGATGTTTCTGATCCTTTACTCGTTCGCTTCGCCCACGAGGACGTTGCTGTTCAGCTGGAGGCGGCTCGTCCTGAGCCAACTGCGATTTGCCCGGGTTTGCGCGTGTGATCGGGTGCTCGTTGTTGCCCCTGGGCGCGTCCTAAGAAAAGTTTGCGCGCTCTCTCGCGGCATTCTGCTCGCCGGTCAGTGGCGCGGCCGGCTTCGCTATTCGCCGTTTGGGACGTCCGCGGCGGAGCGCAGCACCTGCTCCGCCGCCCGCAAACCCGAGCGCAGCGCCCCGTGCACGGTTCCAGGGTGCCCGGTGACATCGGTATGCTCGCCTGCAAAAAACAGCGTTTCGCTGACCGGCCGCGCCAGCACTTGGGCGGCGCCGGCTGCGCCAGCGGGCGCATAGCTGTACGCGCCACGGCTCCAAGGGTCGGCCTGCCAGTCGTGCGCGTGCCAGCTTGCGAGCTCCTCGTCGAGCGAGCCTGCCTGCAGCGAAAAGATGCGCTCGAGCGAGCGCAGCCCGTCGGTCACCCAAGCCTCTGCGCCTCCAGGCGCCAGGGCACGCGGGCCGCCCGCCCAGCCCACCAGCAGCGGGCTCTCGTGCGGCGCGCTCGTCCACCAGGTGGGCGGCTTTTCGCCGTCCGTAAACAGGAAGCGCATCCGAGGAGCGCGCGCTGCCCAGAAGCGGCAGCGGCAGCGCCGCACCATGCGCAGGCCCCCCCCTGCGGCGAGCGCCTGCGCCGCGGCC
>CAXTPL010000249.1:0-3722 GCA_964246065.1 uncultured Acidobacteriaceae bacterium | reverse complement strand
CTCTGGGCCACCGGAGGGGCGTGCCGCCCGCCGCGCCTAGCTATGGACCTAGCTATGGGCCAAGCTACGAGCCTGACTCGCCTGCTTCCGCGGCCACCCCCGCCTCGGCGCCCTTCGCCGGGAGCGCTGCCCCCGAGCCACCGCCGATGCCTGACCCTGGAACGCCCCAATGGGACGCCTGGATGCTCCGTGCAGGTACGGAAAAGGCTATGCGGGATGGGGGTGTGCCGGTCGAGAGCCAACCTTACCAGCCCATCGGCAGCCAACCTTACCAGCCGGGCGGGAGCCAGCCTTACCAGCCGGGCGCAGCCATGCCGGTGCCGCTCGCCCCCTACGCCGGGCGGCCTGAGCCGATCGGCGCGATCGTGCTGATCGTGGTGGGCATGCTGTTTCTTCTCAGCACCCTGGGCGTCTTCCACATGGACTGGATCGGCCGAGGGTGGCCGGTCGTCATCATCGCAATCGGCTTGGTGCTGCTGTTGCGCAGGCTGCGCACCGGCAACCCTGCGGGAGGTGCGCTGTGAACACGTTTCTGTTCTATCGCCGCATCCGTGGCCCGGTCTTTCTGGTGACCTTCGGCGTCACCGCGCTGCTGGCTCAGTGGAACATCCTGGACTTCAGCCGAAGCTGGCCCTTGTACCTGATCGTCGGCGGCGTCTTGCGCCTGGCAGAAGGACTTGCCTTTGCCGCCGCGCCCGCTGCCCCCTACACCGCGCCCTATAACGTCGCTGCGCCCTACCAACCGGGCGCCGGCTGGCAATCCGCGGGTTCCGCCGCCGGGTCATCGCTGCCCGGCACCGGGCTCGCCACCCTCGCGCCATCTTCGCCGGCCGTCCCCGGGGCCGGTGGTACGCCCGTCCGGGAAGAGGAGCGATAAGCATGGGTACCTATCCACCGCCCTTTTCGCCCGGGGACGCGCGCCGGGAGGCCCGCGATCTGCGTCGCGCACACAAGGCCCAGTACCGCATGCAAACGGCGCTTCTCCGGCGGCGGCCCTCCTTTGTCGGCCCCCTCCTGCTGATCACCGTGGGCGTTCTGGCGCTGCTGCTTGAAACTGGACGGCTCGAGGCTGCGGCCTTTTGGCCGTGGTACGCCCGCTGGTGGCCGCTGCTGCTGATCCTGATCGGCCTTGGCCTCCTGTTCGAGTACTTTCTCGATCGCAAGGATCCGGCAGGCGGTCGGCGCTCCCTCGGGGGTATCGTCTGGCTGGTCATCCTGCTTTCGCTGGCTGGGGTGGCCAGCCGGACCGCGCTCCACTTCGGAGACTGGAGCGATGGCCTGGGAGATGCCTTCGGCGATCACGGCAGCTGGCTTTCCATGCTGGGCGAGCAGCATGTGCAGACCCGCACGCTGGTGCGGCAGGTGACGCCCAACATCTCGCTCACCATCGAGAACGCGCGCGGCAACGTGCAGGTTTCGGTAGCCGATGCCCCTGAGATCCGCGTCGAAGCCCAGCAGGTCGTGCACGCTGGATCCGACGAGGAGGCGCGGAAAGCCTTTGAGGCGATCATGCCTTCGCTGCGTGGCAGCCCTGGCGAAACCGTTCTCCAAGCTCCCGGGCGCGACGGCGCAAGTGTAGACCTGAAGGTGACCGCGCCCGCCGGAACAGCGCTGGTGGTTCGTACGACCCATGGCGAGGTGACACTCTCAGGGTTGCGGCGCAACCTGGATGTGAATGTCTCGCACGGCGACGTGACCATCGACGACCTGGGCGGCTCGGCCCACCTGCAGATGGACCACGGCGATGTGCATGCGCGCAATATCGCCGGCGATCTGTCTATCGACGGGCGGGCAGACGACGTCACCATCTCCGGCGTCCGCGGCAAAAGCATCCTGAACGGGGATTTCTTCGGGGACACGCGGCTGGCCAATATCGGTTCGCTGGTGCACTTTCACTCCAGCCGCACCGACCTGGACCTGCGGGGGCTCGGCGGGGAGATGACGCTCGACTCAGGGGATCTGCGGCTGGTCAATCCTTCAGGAGGCCTGCGGCTGGTGACCCGCGCCAAAGATGTAGAGGTGACCGGGCTGGTCGGCGACGCGCATATCGAGGACAACAACGGAGACCTGAATGTGACGACCGGGCTGCCGCTCGGCAACCTGCAACTGATCGACCATACGGGCTCGCTGGTGCTGACCGTGCCGGCAAATGCAAGCTTCTCTGTCCACGGGCGCGCCAACCAGGGGGATGAGGTGACAACCGACTTCGGGCTGGCGACCGACCCGACCGGCGACCACAAGACCGTCTCCGGGCAGGTCGGCACGGGCGGCCCCCACCTGGAGCTTGAGACCGATCACGGCGACTTGACCCTGCATCGCGGCGGCACCGAACAAGCTGCATCTCCCGAGCCGCCCGCAGCCCTTGCGCCGCCTGTGCCGCCTGTGCCGCCTGACGCACCTATGCGCCACCTGCACCTCAAAGGCGTGGAGCCACAGCCCACCGTGCAGTAATCAACGCGCTCACTTCGTCCACAACCTCATCCAGGGTGAGGATGGTGGAGTCGATCACCACCGCGTCGGCAGCCGGTTGCAGCGGCGAATCTGCGCGGTTTCGGTCGCGGTGGTCTCGCTCCCGCATCTCGGCCACTACTGCCTGGAGCCGGTCGTCGGTAGTCCCCGTATCGCGCTCGTTTGGCGTGCCGGGCGTGTGGAGAGAGCCGGCCTGCTCATAGCGACGCTGCGAGCGCGCTTCCGGCGATGCGTCCAGGAAGACCTTGATCTCCGCATCCGGAAAAACCGCCGTGCCGATGTCGCGGCCTTCCATAATGACGCCCTCACCAGAAGCGCCGAGCTCCCGCTGCAAGGCCACCAGCCAGGCGCGAACCACCGGGTGCACGCTGACCCGCGAAGCAGCCTGGGTAACCTCAGGCGTGCGCAGATGGGCGGTCACATCTTCGCCGTCCAGCAGCACACGGTTGCCGGCTTCGCCGGGCTGCAGCGTCAAGGTCGTCTGCTTTGTCAATGCTTCCAGCGTAGGCGCGTCATCCGGGCTGATCTGGTGGCGCAGCGCCTTCCATGCAAAAGCCCGGTACATGGCGCCTGTTTCCAGATTCAAGAGGCCGAAGCGGGCCGCGATGCGGGCTGCAACCGTGCTTTTGCCCGCGCCTGCTGGCCCGTCCACGGCAACCACCCGGCAGGCTAAGCGAGAGGGAGCAGAAGAGGCGCGGCCTGGGTCGGCAGCATTGCCGGCCACTGCCTGCTGCTGGGTTGCCGCGCTCTGCCGGCTCACTCGCCGCGCTCCTCACCCGGGCGCTTGCCGCGCTTGGGCGCCAGTCCGCGCCGCAACCCTGCCCGTCCGGCCGTCCCGCCGCGCGTTGCCCGTGGGCCGGGGCGTCCGGAGGCTGGTCGCACCGAGCCGGTTCGTGGCTTGCCCGAAGAGGTAAAGCCCGCGGTACGCGGGCGGGCCGGGCCGGTGGTCTTCCGCGGACCGAAGGTGCGCGGGCCAGCGGCTTTTCGAGCAGCGGGCGCTTTGCGCGAAGCAGGAGCCTTGCGCTCCTGTGCGCTGCCGCCTTCACGCGGCGTAAACGGCTTGCGCTCGCCTGAACCACCTGCCCGGGGGGAGAACGGCTTGCGCTCGCCCCCAAACGACTTTCCTTCACCGCGTGGCTTGAAGGGCCGGGCTCCCTCGCGCGGGGCAAAAGACTTCCGCTCCCCGCCGTCGCTTCTGCCGCCTTCACGCGGCGTAAACGGCTTGCGCTCGCCGGACCCACCAGCCCGAGGAG
>CAXTPL010000248.1:1403-3736 GCA_964246065.1 uncultured Acidobacteriaceae bacterium | reverse complement strand
ACTAAAGCCCGCTGGTCCCCGCAGCAGATCCTCGAAGAACTCGCTAAGGCGGAAACCGCCGAACGTTCGCGCCGCAGTCTGGAACGGCGGTTGCGCATCAGCGGCCTTAAGAGCTTCAGCCCATGGCGGACTTCAATTGATCCTGGCCCATTAAGATAGAGCGCGACATCATCGAACGTGCGCTGACGCTGGAGTTTCTTGCCGAAACCCGCAACCTCATCCTGGTGGGCCGCAATGGGTTAGGCAAGACGATGATTGCTCAGAACATTGCTCACGCCGCGGTGCTTGCCGGCCATTCCGTGCTGTTTCGTTCCGCTGCGGCTTTGCTCGAAGAGTTGCACCGTCAATCTCCGGAAGGCCGACGCTGCAAATTACGCGGGTACGCCAATGTTGGTTTGTTGTGCATTGACGAGGTAGGGTATCTGTCCTTCGACGACAAGGCGGCCGATCTGCTCTACGAAGTCGTCAGCCGGCGCTATGAACGCAAGCCGGTGATTCTGACTACCAATCGTCCGTTCAAACAATGGAACGAAGTCTTTCCCAACGCGACACGCGCCTGGAGGGTGTCCCGAGTTTAGTTGAAGGTTGAGGCGGCGGTGGCGGCCGGTTCGTTAGAATCGATTCGCCAAAACCATTTCCTAGAAAGGGAAACCACCGCCGTGAAGAAACCGTATCATATCGTCAGTAAGGACGCGCAATCCGCGTCAAAGAGCGTTCAGGAGTTCACCCAAGCCAACGGCCAGATCCTTCTGCCGCTGGTCGAGCTCATCACCCAGGCCAGAATCGCCGTGGATGAAGTGATCCATTCCATCGGCCGTCAGACGATTGAGACTATCCTGACTCTCAGCGCCCAGGAAGTAGCTGGCCCTCGTGCCCCCGGCAAGCCCGGCGGCGATGTTCGGTGGCACGGGTCGCAAACGGGCCGCGTGACGCTGGCCGACCGGCAGATCCAAGTGAAGCGTCCGCGCCTCCGCCACAAACAGGAAGGCGAGGTGGCAGTGCCGGCGTACGAGGCTCTTCAGGCGAATGGGGCTGCGGCCGAGCGCATGATGGGCGCGCTGCTCCGGGGAGTTTCCACCAGACAGTATAAAGAAGTCCTGCCGGAGATGGCCGAAACCGTAGGCGTGTCGCGCAGCAGCATCAGCCGCCAGGCAATCGAAGGCAGCGTGGATCAATTGCGGCAGCTCCAGGAGCGCCGGTGGGATCAGGCTTCTCTGCTGGTGATCTACATCGACGGCCAACGCTTCGGAAATCAGCATGTGATCAGCGCCGTCGGCATTGATCGCGAAGGCTGCAAGCATATCTTGGGTATCGAGCTGGGAGCGACCGAGAATGCCGCTGCGGTGAAGACGCTGCTCACGCGATTACGGGATCAAGGGCTGCCCACCGGCGTGAAGTATCTGTTCGTGATTGATGGGGCCAAAGCCTTGCGGGCCGGCATTGAAGAAGTGTTCGGCTCTGATCAGTCGGTGCAGCGCTGCCGCAATCACAAGATGCGGAACGTGGTTGACGAGTTGCCGCGAGAGCAGCACGCCCAAGCGCTGAACCTGATGCGGGCGGCATGGAAACTGACCGATGCGGACGAAGGGATGAAGCGGTTGGAGCAACTCGCCAAATTTCTGGAACACGAGCACCCATCTGCGGCGCGTAGCTTGCGCGAAGGAATGGGGGAGATGTTTACCGTTCAGCGGCTCAAGCTTCCGCCCTCGTTGTATAAATGCCTGGGCACGACCAACGTGATTGAGAGTCCCCAGAGCGGAGTTCAGAAGAGGACTAACAACGTAACTCGTTGGCGGACTGCGGAGATGGTGCAGCGCTGGGTCGCATCAGCCTGGTTACTGACCGAGAAGCACTTCCGCAAGGTTGTCGGCCACAAAGATTTCTGGGCGCTATCGGTTATCCTCGGTCGCGAACAGAATCCGCACGCCACTCAAGGAAAAGTGGCGTAAGATGAAGTTACCCGTCGCTTTCAACCTTCAACTGTTCCTGGGACATCCTCACACTTCATGCCACCCTTCTTCACGTTCCGAAGCCCGTTCACAGCTTCCAATGTAGTCCCTTGCCGCCAGTTGCTCTTGGCGTAACTTGAATCGTCGTTTGAGCTTTGCAATGAATAGCTGGAAAAGACTCTGCTGCGTTTGGCAACTGATCTTGGCCCACTTCGGCAGTTTATTTTGGCCCACCCCTTTGCTGACGGTTTCTAGGCCAGGCCGTTAGGCCGGGGCCTTCCTATATAAAGAACGGCGGCGGGAGCTGTGGGAATGTGGGAACCCGCCGTTGTTGCGGGTTTCCAAGGACGGTGGAAAGGGTGGGAAGCCTGGCTTTGGCTTTCC
>CAXTPL010000248.1:0-1393 GCA_964246065.1 uncultured Acidobacteriaceae bacterium | reverse complement strand
CTGCTCGAATAACTCCACCCTTGATCTCCAATCCAACGAGTTCCTCCGCTTCGGGCTGAGCCCGATGCAAGAGTACCCGTTCGTTTCAGAGGGTGGGCCAAATTAAACTGCCGAACTGGGCCACTTCAAAATACCGAAATCATCTGCATACAAACTTGCAGTGTGGTTTGGGCAAAACAAGCTCTCAGGACGTAATTTGTTCCTCCAGTTGGGGCTCCTCCCCAATCGCGTTTACAGTTCAACAGCCATGGTCGGAAACGTGCCACTCGAAATTCAAACGTTCCTGAGCGGATATCAACCGCGCTTCTTCGGTTCCCAACCACAAATCCTCGTACTCTTCTTTAGCAAGCACTCCGGCTTGTTCACAAAGTTGGGTAAGGACTTGAGCGTACTCCGCCACGGCAGCCCCATAGCGTTGTAGGGATGTCAACTTTTCTTTGCAGCACATGCAGGTAGGATGGCAGATTAATCCCGAGTATCCTTCCCATGCCTGGTCGCGCGGCTATTTGCTTTGGCCTTATGCGGCTCGTTCGACTTCGGGATCATCGGCTATAGTGGAAGGAATTCCACAGCAAGCGCACAGAACGCGGATGACCACCACACCGATTCGCCAACGTCCTCTCTTCTGCTCCTGTGGCCGGGCGACCCTGCTGAGGTAGACGCGAGGTGCACGTCGTAGGAGTGCAGAAACCGTTCCAGGGGACCGGGAACGTTATGGTCGAAAAGAACCCGCCTCAACGTACGGGCGCTGCATGGTCGACGTGGGCCAGGTAATAATCTTTCACGCCCAGCACGTCTTTCAGTTTCAAACGATAGATGGCGGCGACCTGCTCGGGCGATTGACCAAGCTCGATCGACTCCGGCACCAAGTCCGCTTCGACTCGAGTATCCCGGATTACCGGACGGCCATCCAGCTTGCCCGGAATGGCCTCGACGAGATCGCAATCGCGCCAGAACTCGGCTTCCATGACTCTATTCTATCGGTATCTGAAGCTCAGGCAAAAGGCTCATGACGGTTCAATGTTGCGATGGGCCGATGCGGCGGCAAGTGCGGCGACGACGGCGACCGTAACGTGGAGCGCCGGTGTCTGTAAAGTGAGTCAGGATTCATGAACTGGCCCCTCACGCTTGACTCGGCCGCAAAGCGCAGACCGTGGAATGGCGACCCGCTTCGACCACTCAGCATTGGAAAAGACTCGCCCTGAACTGTAGCCGAATAAAGACACCTGATTTTGCGGGGGTAGATTCCACTCGGGGCCGACGCCACCGCCTGATGGTTTTGCCAGCCCAGTCCTTCTTTTCTGCAAAGGTAAACTGCCCGGCTCATAACCCCAGCCCTTCGGCCGCATTTTCCCGAAAGAGGTTGCCTTCCCGGATATACCGTCGGACCATG
>CAXTPL010000247.1:0-3769 GCA_964246065.1 uncultured Acidobacteriaceae bacterium | reverse complement strand
GGGGCGGGAACGCCGAGAAACAGGATCAGCAGCGGCGTTGTGATGGTGCCCGCGCCGACGCCGGTCAAGGCAATAAAGGTGGCGATGATAAAGCCGATCAAATATTGCACACAGAACCCCTTCAGCGCGCGTGCGGCATGGATCGGAATGGAGCTCCAGCTTCAGCCCGGGCTGCGCCTGGCTCCCCGCTCGGCGTGCTCAGCCCGGCCCGGCGTGGTCAGCCCGGCCCGGCGTGCTCAGCCCCGCCCAGCGTGGTCAGCCCTGCCCGGTATCCGGGCTCAGGACTGCGGAGCAAGCCGCTGCTGCGGCGCTGCTTCAATGTGTATGCCGCACTCCACTTTCTTGCCGGCCCAGCGGCCGGACCGTGGATCGTTTGGATCGGTCGGCAGCGAGGTGCATGGCTGGCAGCCGATGCTCGAGTAGCCGAGTTCATAAAGCGGCAGCAGGGGAATCGAAAAGCGCCGGCAAAGCTCCCATACCTCGCGGGTGGTCCAATCGGCAAAGGGGCTCAGCTTGCGCACGGTGGCGCCGCCGGGCAGGCTGAACTCGGCTGCTTCTTCAAGCGCGGTGCGGCTGCGCGCCTGCTCTCGCCGCAGCCCGGTAAGCCACACCCGATACTGAGCCACGGCTGCAAACAAGGGCTGCACCTTGCGCAGGGCGCAACAACGGTCGGGAGCATCCCGGTGCAGCATGCCGAACTCAGCCTCCTGCTGCGCGACGGTGTTGGCAGGCAGCAGGTTGGTAAGGTTCAGCTGCCACTCGGCAGCCATGCGGTCGCGATAGGCATACGTTTCTGCAAAGTGGTAGCCGGTGTCGAGGAAAAGAACAGGGACCGCAGCGCGGAGCTCGCGCGTGAGGTACAGCAGGAGCATATCCTCGGCCTGAAAAGAGCAGGTGAGGCAGGCCTCATGCAAGCCCGGCGCGGCGGCGAGCTCGCGAGCGAGCAACGCGCGCACATGGGCCAGTTTCGCGGCAAGCGTGGCGGCGAAATCCGCCGCGGGGTCGGCAGGGGCGGCAGGGCTGGCGCCCGCGGCAAGGTTCAGGCGAACCAGGTTGGTGCTCATCGTGCCGGCTCCTCTTCAATCAGGTGGTGGCTCGCCAGCGCGAGTAAAAGCTCCTGTGTGCTCCCCAGCGCGCACACCTCGCCGCCCAGGGTCACAGCCGCATCTTCGGCCGGCGTGTGCGTCAACACGAGCGCACCAGCGGCGACTAGGGCCTGGATGAGTGCGGGTGTAGGCTCAGCCGGGCGAACCACCAGCGCGCCCCGCACAAACAAGGCGCGCTCGGCAGCATCAAGAAAGCGAGACGGACCGGCAAGGTTAAGGTGCAGGCCGCCATGGCCGCGGCGCGCAACACGCTCAGCCTCGGTGACGGGCAAGGCTACCGGCTCGTGAGCTTCGACGCTGTCGGCTGCCCCGCGGATCATGCCGGCAGCGACAGTGGCATTGGTCAACGCGTCGATTAAAACAAAGCTGCCGGTGTTGCGATTGTCCGCATACCGGTCGACGGCCAGCGGCTGCGCGGTCTTGAGGGTGACCACGCCAATGGCATTGAGCGCAAGCGAGGCTGCCGGTTCGTGCGCGAGCGTGGCAACATTCAGCCGGTACTCGAGGCGGGTCACCTGTGCCGACACGGTGCGGCTGGTGTGCTTGAGCAGGTAGCGGCGCGCCGGATCGAGCGGCTGCTCATCCATCCAGACCACAGACGCGCGGAGGGTGCGCGCGAGCAGTGGCGGGCGCGCAGGGGAGACGACCAGGTCGCCCCGGCTGATGTCGAGCTCATCGGCCAGGGTCAGCGCGATCGACTGCGGGGCGCGCGCCTCGGCCAGATCGCCGGCGTACGTGACGATGCGGCGGACGTGCGTGGTGCGGCCTGAGGGCAGAACCATCACGGCATCGCCGGCGCGAATGGTGCCGGCCGCAATCTGCCCGGCAAAGCCGCGAAAGTCCAGGTGCGGGCGCAGCACACGCTGCACCGCGAGGCGGAAAGGAGCCGCAGGCTCGAGATCGGCAGCCGGCACAGCCTCCAGGTATTCGAGCAGCGTTGGGCCGGTGTACCAGGCCATCGAGGCGGCGCGGTGCACGACGTTTTCGCCGGTAAGCGCGCTGACTG
Source organism: uncultured Acidobacteriaceae bacterium (assembly GCA_964246065.1). GTDB lineage: Bacteria > Acidobacteriota > Terriglobia > Terriglobales > Acidobacteriaceae > EB88. Next base: position 1,657 of record CAXTPL010000247.1, on the reverse strand, counting down.
GAACGAAGCAAAGCTCCACCTGCGCCCCCTGCTCCAGGTCGGCCTCGACGGCGCTGAAAAATAACTTGAACTCGGCGGCGATGGCGTCAAAGGCGGCCTGCTCATAGCCGACCAGGTCCATCTTGTTGATGGCGATCACCAGGTGCCGTACGCCGAGCAGGGCGGCAATGCAGGCATGCCGACGCGACTGGATCAGTACGCCCTTGCGCGCGTCCACAAGCACAATGGCTACCGATGCGGTGGACGCCCCGGTGGCCATGTTGCGGGTGTACTGCTCGTGCCCGGGCGTGTCGGCGATGATGAACTTGCGCCGCTGGGTCGAGAAATAGCGATACGCCACATCGATGGTGATGCCCTGCTCCCGCTCGGCTCGCAAGCCGTCTGTAAGCAGTGCCAGGTCGAGAACCCCGGGAGCGGTCGTGCCTTTGCCTTCAATCGAGCGCACCTGGTCGTCGTAGACGCTTTGGGTGTCGTAAAGCAGTCGCCCGATCAGGGTAGATTTACCGTCGTCGACCGAGCCGGCCGTGGAAAAGCGCAAAAGATCCTTCGTGCGCTCTTCGATCAGATATGCACCTACGTTGAAGCCTGGCGTACCGGCTTGCACTGAAGGAGAAGCAGGAAGCGAGACCGCGCTTTCCGGCTCCGCAAGTTGAAGGTCGAGTAGATTGCCGGCATAGGTCATGGTTAGAAGTATCCTTCCCGCTTTTTCAGTTCCATCGAACCTTCCTGGTCGTGATCGATGGCGCGATTGGCGCGTTCAGAGGAGCGGAAGCCAAGCAGCTCCTCGATGATTTTGGGGAGCGTGTCGGCTTGGGACCGGATGGCACCTGTGCAAGGGCTGCAGCCGAGCGAGCGCAGGCGAGAGCGCACGAACTGCGGCTGTTCCCCGGCCCGCGCGACAAAGTCCTGCTCAATCGGCAGCAGCGCGTCTCCGCGCACATACATGGGCCGTTCCCTGGCAAAGTACAGGTCGACAATGGGGATTTGTTCTTCGTGGATGTACTGCCAAACGTCCATCTCGGTCCAGTTGGAAAGAGGAAAGACGCGGATCGACTCGCCTGGATGAACGCGGGCGTTGTAGAGATTCCAAAGTTCGGGACGCTGGCGTTTTGGGTCCCACTGGCCGGACGCATCGCGAAAGGAATAGATGCGCTCCTTGGCTCGGGATTTTTCTTCGTCGCGGCGTGCTCCGCCAAAGGCTGCGTCGAAGCCGTAGTGCGTGAGCCCGTCGAGCAGCGCCTGCGTCTTGAGGAGGCCGCAGCAGCGTTTGGTGTCGAGTGCGAGCGGGTTGGTCCCCCTGGCAATCGCGGCTTCATTGCGCCACACCAGCAGCTCAGCGCCTACATCGGCAGCCATGCGGTCGCGAAACTCGATCATCTCGCGGAACTTGAAGCCGGTATCGATATGCAATAGGGGGAACGGAATGGGCGCGGGATAAAACGCTTTTTGCGCCAGCCGCAGCATGACGGAGGAGTCTTTGCCGATCGAGTAAAGCATGACAGGACGCTCAAACTCGGAGGCCACCTCGCGCAGGATGTGGATGCTTTCTGCTTCAAGCAGTTGGAGATGCGACAGGGCCGCAGTAGCCATCGAAAAGGACTCCTGAAGGAACGTGGCTTACTCGAGATAACGAGGAGGATCAAGTGCTGTATGGAGA
>CAXTPL010000246.1:0-3827 GCA_964246065.1 uncultured Acidobacteriaceae bacterium | reverse complement strand
CCCCAAGGGGCTGTCTGAGCATCACGTCCTCGCCGCGCCGGGCCGCGCCACCACCCCCCTGCTGCGCGTCGGCGGCCGCGGCACCCCGCTCGTCCCCGTCAGCTGGGAGACCGCGCTGGGTGTGCTGGTGGAAAGGGTTGCCGGGCTCCAGGCCGAGCACGGACGGCAGACCTTTGGCGTCATCGGCACCGGCCAGCTCCTCACCGAGGAGTTCTACGCGCTCGGCAAGCTCGTCCAGCTCGGCTTCGGCTCCAGCAACTACGACGGCAACACCACCCTCTGCATGGCTTCCGCCGTTTCGGGCTACAAGCTGAGCTTCGGGTCCGACGGCCCTCCAGGCGCCTATGCCGATATGGCGACCGCGGATGTGGTCCTGCTTGTCGGCTCTAATATCGCCGACAACCACCCCATCCTTTGCGGGCGCCTGCGGAACAAGCCCGGCCAGGTGCTCATCGTCGCCGATCCGCGCGTCACCAAGACGGCCATGATGGCCGACATCCACCTGCCCGTGCAGCCTCGCTCGGACATTGCGCTGCTCAACGGGATCGCTCACATCCTGCTGCGCGATGGCCTTTTTGACCGCGCCTATGTCGAGGCTCATACAGAAGGCTTCGACGCGCTGGTCAGCTTTCTTGCCGACTACACCCCCGAGTGCGTGGCACAAACGACCGGGCTGCCTGTGGCTACCATTGAACGCGTTGCCCGCCTCTACGGGCAGGCGAAAGCAGCCTTTATCGGCTGGACCATGGGCGTAAACCACTCCACCCAGGGCGCGGTCACCGTCGCCGCCATCAACAACCTGGCCATGCTTACCGGCAACATCGGCCGCGCGGGCGGCTCACCCTTTTCGATCACCGGCCAGTGCAATGCGATGGGCACGCGGGAAAGCGGATTTACCTCGTCGATGCCCGGCTACCGCAGGTTTGAGGACCCCGCCGCGCGTGAAGAGCTTGCAGCCCTGTGGGGCATCGGCCCGGAGCGCCTGCCCGCGCAGCGCGGTCTCGCCTACCCTGACATGATCGAGGCCGCTGTCGCGGGCCGCGTCAAAGCGCTCTGGTTTGTCGCGACCAACCCCGTCGTCAGCTTCCCCAACTACGACCTGCTCACCGCAGCCCTGCGCACAGCGGAGTTCGTAGTCGTGCAGGACGGCTTCCATCCCACGCCCACCGCCGACTATGCCGATCTCGTCCTCCCCGCTGCCATCTGGGGCGAGAAGGAAGGTACCTACACCAACTCCGAGCGCCGCATCAGCAAGGTCAATGCGTTTGCGCAACCACCGGGCGAGGCGCGCTCCGACTTCGACATCTTTCTGGCGATCGCGGAACGGCTTGGCGTCCGGGAGGAGCTTTACCCGGGCTGGACCTCCACGCATGACGCCTGGCTCGAGTGGCAGCGCGTTTCCGCCGGGCGCCTGTGCGACTACAGCCCCTTTACCTGGCAGCAGATTGAAGACCAGGGAGGCATGCAGTGGGGCGGCGACCGGCTTTATGGCGACGGCATCTTTCCGCGCCCCAATGGCCGCGCCTTGTTCCACTGCGTGCCTTGCCTGCCGTTTGTCGAGCAGCCCGACGGCGAGTACGACCTCATCCTCAACACAGGCCGCACGGTCGAGCACTGGCATACCCGCACCAAAACCGGCGCCGTGCCCATGCTGCACGGCATGGTGCCGAATGCCTGGCTTGAGATGAACCCTGCGGACGCCGCACGGCTCGCCCTGCGACCCCATGACCGCGTCACCGTGATCTCCCGCCGCAACGCGGTGCCGGGTGTTGAGCTGCGCGTCACCAATATCGTCGCTCCCGGGCAGGTCTTTATGCCGTTTCACTTTGCGGAGCACAACTCCAATCTCGTTACGCTTGGGGCCTTTGATCCCATCAGCCGCGAGCCCAACTTCAAACAGTGCGCCGTGCGCGTGGAGCGCTCCGGCGCGGCTTGATCCGTTCTGCAGCACCGCGACCCCGGGCTGCGCCCACGTTTGCCGCAGCCTCCCTTGATCGAGGCCCCCGACGCCGCCGTGACGGGAGTCTCACACGTCCCCGCACGAGCACGGGGAATCGCACGGGCGGGGGGGCGGTGCGAACCAAGCTCATCCGGAAGTCAATCTTTCTTCTAAGGAGCCCTGACCAGCATGGCCAACGCCAGAATCTTTCTCAAATCCGGCCACCCGCCCACCCTCTTCGCGGCGTTTCTTTACTTCGATTTCTCCTTTGCCGTGTGGGTGCTCAACGGAGCTATGGGCCCTTTCATTACCGAGCAGTTTCACCTGTCGCTCGCGCAGGTGGGCCTCATGGTTTCGATTCCGACTCTTGCCGGCGCGCTCATGCGCTTCCCGCTCGGGGTCCTGAGCCAGTACATCGGGCGCAAAAACGCCGCCATCGTCGAGATGAGCTGTATCGTTCTCGCGCTGCTTTACGGATTTTTCCTCGTCCAAAGCTTCAACCAGGTTCTGGCCATGGGCGTGCTGCTCGGCATCGCGGGCGCAAGCTTCGGGGTCGCGCTTTCGCTCGGCGCCGGCTGGTTTCCAACCCAGTACAAAGGGCTGGCCATGGGCATCGCAGGCGCCGGGAACAGCGGCACGGCCATGGCCGCCTTTTTTGCTCCGCGGCTGGCCAAAGCCTACGGGTGGCACCATGTGTACGGCATTGCGGCGCTGCTCATGCTGCTGCCGCTCAGCGTCATGATCCTTTTCGCCAAGGAGCCGCCTGACGTGGAGCACCAAAGCCTTGGCGGGCACCTCAAGTGCCTGGTAGAGGCTGATGGCTGGTATTTCAACCTGGTTTACATCATCACTTTCGGCGGATTTCTTGGCCTGGCTACCTTTCTGCCGTCGTTCTACTACGCGCAGTTTCACCTGTCCAAGGTGCAGGCGGGTACCTACACCATGCTGGCTACGCTTACCGGCTCGCTCGCGCGCGTGGCCGGCGGCTGGTTTGCTGATCGCATCGGCGGCATTACGACCTTGAGCGTCATCTTTCTGATCGCCATTGCCGGGCTCTTCGGGCTCATGGCTACCCCCACCATCGGGCTTACCACGGCACTCTTTATGCTGTGCTTTGCGGCGCTGGGCGCAGGCAACGGCGCTACGTTTCAGCTGGTGCCGCTACGCTGGCCTCTCACCACGGCCGTGGCCGGCGGCATGATCGGCGAAATTGGCGCGCTTGGCGGCTCCATCCTGCCCAACGTCCTTGCGCAATCCAAACAACACACCGGCTCGTTTGCCACCGGGTTTGCGGCGTATGCCGGCTTTGCCCTGCTGGTGCTGGTGGTGTTGCGCGTGGTGGCCCGCAGCTGGACGCGGACCTGGGTCGGCCCTGGCGGCCGTGCGCTGCGTTCGCCATCCTTCGCCATGGTCGATATGCCCGAGGCTGCCGAGCAAGCTTCGCGGCTGTCGGCATAGCGTCGTCGCGCTTCCCGATGTTCAAGCAGGGGCAGCAGCGCAGTATCGTGCCGCCCCGCGTGCGCGATCACCGGTGCGCGCGCACGGCTTGCCCTGAGCCGGCCAGGAACGCCGCTGCAGAGGGGAGCCAAAAACGCACTGCCGAGAAGTTTGCTTTGAAGGAAATCTGGTAGGCACGACTGGATTCGAACCAGCGACCTCTACCGTGTCAAGGTAGCGCTCTAACCAACTGAGCTACGCGCCTGCGCTAGGAAGGGAACAACTCTGGCGAGTATAGCAGAGGGTAGGTGCTAGGGAGCGCGGCGGCTTGCTGCGGCAAGACTGCTCTCCGCCGTGCTGGGGCGCCTTGCCGGTGCCGGGCCGGGGCCGCCGGGCCGGGGCCACCGGGCTGGGGCCTGCGCCCGGGCACGCAAACGCAACGATTCATCCG
>CAXTPL010000245.1:0-3868 GCA_964246065.1 uncultured Acidobacteriaceae bacterium | reverse complement strand
TGCTTTTGGCGCGCCTACTTCTTTATGAGCCTGGCGGTCTTCTTTTCTATCGAGCAGATTATCCGCCGCGTGCTCACTCCGCTGCCCGGGCTTTCAAAGCTGGGCGTCACGGTCTTTCGCTTCACGGGCGTCCTGACCTGCTTCATAGCGCTGACTGCGCACATCCCCGAGATGGGCAGCATCTCGTTCGACCTCTGGATGCAGGCGCTCTACGTCTCCTTTGCATTATGCATGTGCGTCTTTGAAGTCACCTTGATGGCCCTGCTGATCGCAACCGCCCAGCGACTGGGACTTTCTTTTCGCACCCGCATCCTGGGCTTGAGCCTGGGCTTCTGCACGCTGGGGATCGCCGACTTTCTCTCCCTGGCGACCTTACATAGCGTGCGGCTGCACTGGGTGGGCGTAAGTGCCGGCAACGAAGTCGTCACGCTCGGTACCCTGATCCTCTGGATCGCCTACTTCCTGGCACCTGAAGCCAAGCGCGGCCCGCTCGCCCTCCAGCGCTCTTCGACCCTGATGCGGTGGAACGAGATCGTCGGCCAGCTCGGCATCGGTCCGGCGCCTCCGGTGGAACAGACACCATCCTTTATGTCCGACGTCGAAAGCGTCGTGTCTCGCATTCTTGAGCGAAATCCAGGGCGGCGGTAAGCTCGGGCGGGTGTGCCGAACGCACACAGCGGAGCAGAGTTACTTGCTGCAGGAGACGGAAAAGGGCGGCCTCTCAGTAGAGAAGCCGCCCTTCTTCCGGAATCCGGTGACCGGTGACCTTACCGGATGGTGACTTTCGCTTAAGCCGCCGAGACTGGCTCCGCCGAGACCGGCTCCACAGAGACAAACCGTCCTGTACGCCCACGGTCCACAAACTTGACATAGCCGTCGATCTTGGCGAAAAGAGTGTCATCGCTGCCGATCGCGACGTTGACTCCGGGCTTCAACGGGGTTCCACGCTGCCGAACGATGATCGAGCCGCCCGTCACCAGTTGACCTCCAAACGCCTTGACGCCAAGCCGCTGCGCATTGGAGTCGCGCCCGTTCTTGGAACTGCCTAATCCCTTTTTATGTGCCATGGTTCACTCCTGCGCAGACGGGCCGCGCGTCTGGGTCGAAATAGATTCCGCTTACTGCGCGGTGTAGCTCGCGCCGTCTACCTGGATCTCGTTGATCCGTACCTCGGTGAACGACTGGCGATGGCCCTGCAACTTCTTGTACTGCTTCTTCCGCTTGTAGTGGAAGACCAGGATCTTGGCCGCGCGCCCTTCACCGACAACCGTGGCAAGCACCTTGGCTGCGCCCGGCTTTTCTACCTTGCCTGGTTCGCCTGAAACGGCAAGCACATCGGCAAACTCGATGGAGCCATTTTCGTCCGCGGCTGCCTTTTCTACCTTTAGCACGTCGCCCGGAGCCACGCGATACTGCTTGCCGCCTGTGCGGATCACTGCATACATAACAAAACCCTCAGCACCCATCCCGGGGTACGGTCTTTCAAAAAAATCTCATCTGGCAGATGCTTGTCACGCTCCGATGCGCACTCAAACCCTGCCGCAAAGCCCGACAAGGCGAATGGGCACCCCACGCCTGCAGGAAACACGCAGGAGGCAGGGGAGCAAAGGGCGGACCGCCGAACCTCCCTAGTGTAGCCGGGACAACGGCTCAGGGTCAATGCGTGCAGCCGTTCGCTTATCGATCCGTTCCCTACATGGATGGCTCCACCTGCTTCGCCTCCGGACGCCGCGCCACTGCCACACGCGCAATCCCCTGCAGATCATCCACAAAGCTTACCTCGTTCCATCCCGCAAGCAGAGACGTGATCGCCTGCCGCTGTCCATGGCCTATCTCCATCAGCAACCAGCCGCCGGCAACCAGCGCCTGTTCTGCCTCAGGGATCAAGCGACGGTACACCGACAGCCCGTCTATCCCTCCAAACAGAGCACCTGCCGGCTCCCACTCGGCCACCTGCGGCTCCAGGGCTTCGGCATCAGGCACATAGGGCGGATTGGACGCGACCATCTCAAACCGTTCCGCCGCAACTGCGGCCAAGAGGTCCGACGCAAGCAGGCGCACCCGTGCGTCCACCCCGTGGGCAGCGGCGTTCCGGCGGGCGACCTCAAGCGCAGCAGGCGAGATGTCCAGACCGGTCACCTGCGCCAGCGGCCTGCTGTGAGCGATGGCCACGGCGATGGCTCCCGAGCCTGTTCCCACATCCGCGATACGCGCTGCTCGTTCGATCGGCAGCCGCGCAAGGGCTGCCTCCACCAGGTGTTCGGTCTCCGGCCGGGGAATCAGCACCGCCGGCGATACGGAGAACCGCAGCCCGAAGAACTCCTGCTCCTCCAGGATGTACTGCATCGGCTCATGAGCAGCCCGCCGCGCCAGCCATTGTTCATACCGCCAGGCTTCGGCCACAGTCAGGCACTCGTCGGGATGCGCTATTAACCACGCTCGATCCTTACCTAGCGCTCGGCATAACAGCAGCGTGGAGTCTCGCTGGCGCTCGCGTGATTGCGGCAGGCTCCCAAAGCCATGCCGCAGCGCTTGGCGAATGTTCATGCGTGTCATCTGCCTTCCCAGCGCTGTTCCCGGCCCTTCTGCCCTGGCGCGAAGCGCGGCTGCCTGGACGGCGAGTCCCTAGGCCGCTTCGGCCTCAGCCTTCAACCGCTCCGCGTTGTAGAAGGCGATCAGCGCATCGACCACCGGCTGCAAACGCCCTTCCATCACCTCGGTCAACTGGTGCAGCGTCAGCCCAATCCGATGATCGGTCAGCCGGTTCTGCGGGAAGTTATACGTGCGGATCTTCTCGCTCCTGTCGCCGGACCCGACCTGGCTCTTCCGCTGTGCCGCCTCTATCTGGTGCAGCCGCTCCTGCTCTACCTCGTACAGCCGCGACCGCAGCACTCGCATCGCCTTTTCGCGGTTCTTGATCTGCGATTTTTCATCCTGGCAGCTCACCACCGTGTTGGTGGGCAGGTGCGTGATCCGTATGGCCGAGTAGGTCGTATTCACCGACTGCCCACCCGGCCCTGACGAGCAGAAGGTGTCGATGCGCAGGTCCTTGGCCTCAATCTTTACGTCGACCTCCTCGGCCTCCGGCAGCACCGCCACCGTGATCGCCGAGGTATGCACCCGCCCCTGCGTCTCGGTTGCCGGCACCCGCTGCACCCGGTGCACACCGCTCTCGTACTTCATCTGCGAGTACACGCCCTGGCCCTCTATCAAGAACGAAACATCCTTCAACCCGCCTACGGACGACTCCGTCTCATACAGCACCTCGAGCTTCCAGCGGTGCAACTCCGCAAAGCGCACATACATGCGAAACACCTCGGCCGCAAAGAGCGAGGCCTCATCTCCGCCGGTGGCAGCGCGTATCTCGACGACGACGTTTTTCTCGTCATTCGGATCTTTGGGCAGCAGCAGCAGCTTCAACGCCTCTTCCACAGCCGGCAGCCGCGCTTCGAGCGTCACGCGCTCCTCTTCGGCCATCGCCTGGATCTCAGGATCTTCCTCATTCGCCATCAGCGAGGCTTCGGCAAGGCCCTGCAAGAGCGCCCGATACTCATGGAAGCGCTCGATCAGCGGCTCCATCTCACGATGCTGGCGGGCAATCTTCTGGTACTTCTGCTGGTCTCCGAAGACCTCGGGCTGCTCCATCTGCTTGCCCAGCTCGTCATACCGGGCGGCAATCTGCTCCAAACGGTCGAACATGGCGGTAGGCTCCCTCTGACGCGGGGACGCTCCCCGGTCCGCTAGCTATGTCTATCTTGTTTTACAAATATGTGGGATCGAAGGCGGGCGAGTCGCTGCGGGCGGCGGGAGCCGCTAAAGGAGCGTACCGGTTGGGTATGGCGTAAACATCGTCGACTCACAGTATACC
>CAXTPL010000244.1:0-3906 GCA_964246065.1 uncultured Acidobacteriaceae bacterium | reverse complement strand
GGGCCGGGCTCGAGCGCGACGGTGAGGCGCGTTTCGACCTGGCAGACACGCTCGAGCAGCGACGCCACCGGCACGAGCGAACGTTGCGGGGAGGGCAGCCCGGCCAGCTGGCTGTAGCCCTGCAGAAAGCGGTTGAGCGATTCGGCGCGGCTTTCGATCACGGCGAGCCCGCGTTCCCAGTCCTGCTCCTCGAGCAGGCTGCCGCCGCCGTTGCCGCTCACGCCCGCCCGGGTGCGCAAGCTTCCGGCGATCGATTTAATGGGCGTGAGTGAGTTGTTGACTTCATGGCTGATGACGCGGATGAGCCGCTTCCAGGCGAGGCGCTCTTCTTCGCGGAGTGCCGCGCTTACGTCCGACAGCACGACGAGCGTATGCGGCACACCCCGCAGGCGAAATGAGGACTTTTGTACAATCCACCGGCTCGGAGCCTGGCTCGGGTGGGGAGGCGCTGCGATCGAGAGGAGGTCGTCGTGCGCAGCAGACAGCACATGGCTGAGGCCGAGCTGCGAGGCAGGAGCGCCGATGGGCAGCCTGGGGAGCGAAAAAGCCCGGCGCGCGGCTGCGTTGAGCAGGCGAAGGGTTCCATCGGGCGAGAAGGCAAGAACAGGCGAGGGCATGGCGGCCATGACCTGTTCAAGGAGCGCGCTTGCTTCCATGTCGCCGCTGCGGCGCGCCTGCAGCATGGCAGCAAGGGCGTTCACCTCGAGGGCAAGGTCCCCAACGGCGTCGTCACGACGTCCGCCGCGTGCGCGAAAGGAGTAATCATCTTCACGCAGCGCGGCCAGCACGTTGGCAAGCGTTTGAAGCGGACGCACGACCTGATCGAGCAGCAGGGAGACTGCAACCGCCCACGCCAGCAGCAGCAAGGCAAGCAGGGCGGCGAGCGCCACAGGGCCGACGTGATGACTGGAAAGCAACGCCGCCGCCAGGCCGATTGATGGCAGCGCCAGCAGCCACAGCCACCCCCTCAGGCGCCGCTCAAAGCTCAGGCGACGCGGGGTCCGCCCCAGCGCCAGGCGCCGCCTGCGAAAAGGAGCGTCCGGCCCGGGAGGCTCAGAGGCCATATTTTTCCATGCGGCGATACATGGCGCCTCGGCTGAGCCCCAGCGCTTCCGCTGCCTGGGTCACATTGCCGCCGGTGCGGGCCAGCGCCTTGCGTACCAGGATCGCTTCCACCGTTTCGAGGTCCATCTCATCGAGCGACTGGGCGGCCGAGCCGGGGGGGATGCGCTGGCTTGCGATGCCGAGATCCCCCGCTTCGATGCGGGCTCCTCCGGCCATCAAAACGGCGCGTTCTACAGTGTGATCGAGCTCGCGAACATTGCCGGGCCACGGGTAAAGGAGCAGGGCCTGCAGCGCGGCCGGCTCATACCCCGCGGCTTGTCGGCGATAGCGAGCGGCATGGCGCGCAAGGAAATGCGCCGCCAGCGCAGGGATGTCTTCGGTGCGGTCGCGCAAAGGCGGCAGGCGGATTTCCACTGTGTTGAGGCGGAAGAGCAGATCTTCGCGGAACAAACCGTCGCGGCACGCGGAAGGCAGGTCGGCATTGGTGGCTGAAAGGACCCGCACGTCCACGCTTTGCGTGCGTGAAGAGCCTACTCGCTCGAGCTCTCCCGTTTCGAGTACACGCAGCAGCTTGGCTTGCTGCCGCATGGGCACATTGGCGATCTCATCGAGAAACAGGGTGCCGCGATGCGCCAGTTCGAACCGGCCGATGCGGTCGGTACGCGCGTCGGTAAAGGCGCCCTTGATGTGGCCGAAGAGTTCGCTTTCAAAGGTGCCGTCGGGCAGTGCGCCCGTGTTGACGGTAACCAGGGTACGGTCAGCGCGAGCTGAAAGCCGATGCATGGTCTGCGCCACCACTTCCTTGCCGGTTCCGTGTTCGCCGGTGATCAGCACGTTGGCGTCGGAGGGGCCGATGCGCGTCATGGTTTGCAGCACGGAACGCATCGACGGCGCGTTCGCGATAAAGTCCGGGGCGCCGCTTGCGCGCAGCATCCGGTTTTCTGCTTCAAGCCACTGGGCGCGCTTGTGGGCCCGGTGCAGGTCAAGCTGGGTGCGCAGCACGGTCAGCAGGCGAGCATTTTCCCAGGGCTTTTGGATAAAGTCGACCGCGCCGCGTCGCATCGCTTCCACGGCCAGGTCCACATTGCTCCACGCCGTCATCACGATGACGGGCAGGTCCGGCATGAGCGCCTGCGCGCCGGTCAGCAACTCCAGGCCTTCCTGGCCGGACGTGGTATCGCGGGAGTAGTTCATGTCCATCAGCAGGCCGTCAAAGGCGCCATGTGCAAGGGAGTGGAGCGCAAGCGCGGGCGTATGCGCGCGCTCCAGCAGGTAGCCCTCCGGTTTGAGCAGAAACTCGAGCGCGTCGAGGATGTGCGGCTGATCGTCGGCGATCAGCAGGCGGCAGCCTCCATCCTGCGCTGGCACCCTGTTTCCGGCTGCTGGTTGTGTCGCCACTCGTCTCCCTTACGGCTGCTGCCGGGCCACGCCTGTCTCGGCTGATTCTATCGAAATGCCGTAGGCCTCGAGAGTGGAGCCGGCGGCGCGGTACACCTCAACCGCGGCTTTCTGCTGGGCCGTCATGGCGGCTACCAGCGAAGACTCAGCGGCAGCCAGGTCGCGCCGGGCGGTGGAGGTTTGCAGATTGGAGCCTGCGCCGAGAGCCTGCTCCTTTTGTGAGATGTCAAAGCTTTTCTGGGCGAGGTCGCGTGCGGTGCGCGCGGCCTGCACCCGCGCCTGGCTTTGCTCCAGGGCGTATTGCGCGTTGCGTACCTCGATGCGGATCTGTTTCTTGAGCTGCTGCAGGCGCAGGCCGGCCTGGCGGTACTCCAGTTCGGAGCGGTACTGGTCGGATTTCGCAATGCGATTGCGCAAAGGGATATCGACATTGAGTCCTACGTAGTAGTCGGGCGAGCTGTTGTTGAAGGCATTGCCGAGGGCGCCTCCAAAGCCGAGAGGCGCGGTCGAACTGATGCCGGACGCAGGGTTGTCAAGCCCGGCCAGGCCCGTGCCCGCGTAGTAGCCCGTGAGCGCAACCGTAGGCAGCAGGGCGTTGTTCGCGGCCTTGCGGCTGATGGTACGGTTGGCCAGGTCAAGGTCAGACTCGGCAAGCTCGACGCGCTGGTGCAGGGCCGTTTCCATCAGGTCTGCGCTGCCGGCGGGGTCGGCGACGACAGCCGGCAGCGAACTGGTGTCAGACGGCTCGACCGGCCTCGCTTCCAGCGCGGCGCTGTCGAGATTCTTGGTGAGCGCGTTCTTGATCAGCAGCTCCTGAAACTGCAGCGTGGTTTTGGCGATGGTGAGGTCTTCTTCGCGCGCAGCGACTTCGCCTTCGGCCTTAAGTACGTCCATCTCCGGAATGGCCTGCAGTTTGAGCTGCTGGCGTCCGCTGTCGAGCATTTGCCGGGCAAAGTCGAGTGAGCGCTGCTTGACCTGCTCATCCTCAAAAGCGCTCACCAGGTCCCAGTACATATTCGCAATCTGGGTCACGGTGGAGATCACCTGCAGCTTAAAGGCGGCGTCCGAGATCTTCTGGTTGTTTTTTGCGATGCGCAGGTAGCGCAGGTTGGGCCCGCGGCCAAAGCCCGCCAGCAGCTGCTGCTGCAGCGCAAGCTGGTAGCGGGCGCCAAGGGTGGGGTTGAGAAAGGTAAAAAGGCTGTTGGTGGTGGAGCGGTTGTTTTCCAGGCTGAAGTTAAGCAGGGTGCCGGTGGGGAAGGCCTCCGAGTAGCCGATGTTGCCGATGGTAGTATTGGCCTGCAGCGACTGAACGCCGTAGATGGCGGTGTTTGAAAGCGGCTCCGTATAGTGCTCGATGGAAAAGGTGCCGGTGATGGCGGGATCGTAGGACTGCACCGCGGTACCAGTGCCGAGGGTGGACTGGACTAGGCCGCAGGCACGGGC
>CAXTPL010000243.1:0-3959 GCA_964246065.1 uncultured Acidobacteriaceae bacterium | reverse complement strand
GTACTTAAGTTTAGGGCGCCGATGCTCACGCCGGGCGTCACCCGCCGATGTGCACCATGCTGCGCGAAGGCTGAAGGAAACCCGGCTCACCGATATGGTGCCGGGCTTCTTTCTTCTCGACGGTCTGCTCGATAAAGGCCGCGATTGCGTCTTCTGAGCCTCCATCCCGAATGATCTGGTGGAGATCATGGTCGAAATGCGAAAACAGGCAGGTGCGGATCTTTCCATCGGAAGTCAGCCTGATGCGACTGCAAGCACCGCAAAAAGCCTGGGAGACCGGCGCAATGACGCCTATCTCTCCAACGCCATCGGCAAAGGTGAACCGGCGGGCGGTCTCGCCCGGAGACGAAGCAGGGAGTGCAACAAGCGGCATAAACTCCGCAAGCCGCGCAAGCAGCTCATCCATGCCGACCACGGTATCCGGCGCCCAGATGCGGTCTTCCTCAAGCGGCATGAACTCGATAAAGCGCACGATCACGCCTTCCGCCCGCGCAAAACGGGCAAATGGCACAATCTGGTCGTCGTTCCACCCGCGCAGCAAAACGCAATTCACCTTGACCGGTCCCAACCCGGCACGCTGTGCTGCGTGTACCCCGGCGAGCACCCTCGCAAAGCTCCCCGGCACCCGGGTGATGCGGGCAAACGTCTCCGCTTCTACCGCATCCATGCTGACCGTTACACGGTTCAAACCGGCATCGCGCAGCGAGACAGCCGTTTCGGCGAGCAGATGCCCGTTGGTCGTCAGGGCGAGGTCCAGGCGTTCCCCGGTGACGGTCCGCAGCCCGGCAAGCTCGCGCACCAGCTCCGCCAGGTCGCGTCGCAGCAACGGCTCCCCGCCTGTCAACCGCACCTTTTCAATCCCGAGGCGAACAAAGGCGCGAATCATGCGCAGGTAATCGGCCATCGGCAGCTCGGCATACTGGGCGCCGTCGTTGCCGGTACGGCAGTACACACAGCGATAGTTGCACCGGTCGGTCACCGAAACGCGAAGGTCTGTGATGCGCCGCCCAAAGCGGTCCACCAGTGCTGCCGTCATCGAGCTTGCGACCAACCCTGTTTGCACGACACCTCTACCCCATTGGATGCTACCAGCCGCTGCATCCAGCACGTTCGCAGGCGGGCGAAGGGATCAACGACGCCGACGGACCAGACAAGCAGGCACGCGGTAGCAAGCGGCAAGCTTACGCGCGGTCCGGGCAGGCTGAGGACAGGCCTGGCAGTATGGGGCGGTGCCTGAACAGCGGCTGTGCTCACGGTACGCAGAGCCGCGGCAGGCGTTTATGCGGCGGGATCGCCGTGGCACTTCTTGTACTTTTTGCCGGAGCCGCAGGGGCACAGGTCGTTGCGGCCTACCTTGTCCGCGGCTTGTCGCGGCTCTGCGCTTTCCGGCGTGCCGTTGCCGCGGCTCAGGTTGAGCTCGTCCCGTTTGCGATCCTCAAAGGCGCGCTCCAGGTGGTCGACAGTGGTGGCGGGGCTGTCTGCCGGGGGCGCCGAGCGACGCTGCGGGCGCAGAGGAGCATACGCGCCGGTGGGCCGAGAGGTACCAAAGCCCGGTCCGCCGCCGGAGTAGGAGCGAGAGTTTTTCGCGGCAGGAGCAGCCGCCTCCGAACCGGCCGGGCGAGCGGCACTTCCGTTGACTGGTGCGCCGCCTTGTGCGCCGCCAGGTGCCGCGCCTTGTGCGCCGCCTGGTGCCCGGCCTTGTCCCCCGCCTTGTCCGCCGCCGTCCTGGGGCGAAACGCCCCCCCGGTTGAGCGCCGCCATCGGGCTCGGCGGGGGCGCCTGCTCGGGAGCCACGGAAGCCTGGGCATCCGCTCCAGCGAGCGACTCGCCTGCCAGCGCACCCATCACGGAAAGCTCAGCCTCGGTGCGAGGGCGCGCCGGGATGGCGATCGGCTGCCCGTTCGGACCGACAATCTGCATCAGGAAGAGGTACCGCACCGTGTCCTGCTGGAAGCGGTTCATCATCTCCTCGAACATATCGAAGGATTCGCGCTTGTAGGCGACCAGAGGATCCTGCTGACCGTAGCCGCGCAGCCCGATGCCTTCTTTCAGGTGATCCATGTTGAGCAGGTGGTCCTTCCACAGCCCATCGAGAACAGAAAGCATGATCATGCGCTCGTGGTAGCGCATGGCGGGGCTGCCGATGATCTGCTCCTTGGCCGCGTAGTGGTCGCGGAGTCGCTCAAAGATGCCTTCGCCGAGCTGGTTGCGGGAAAGCTCAGCCGGGTTGAGGCCGGCGGCCTCCAGATCCAGGCCGAACTGCTCGCGCAGCTTGCCTCCCATGGAGGCGAGATCCCACTGATCCGGATGGACCTTTTCAGGCGCGGTTTCGTCAAGGATCGTCGAAAGAATGTTGGCAACGTAATCCTCGACGATAAGCTCGCGCTGGTCCAGCCCTTTGAGCAGCGAGTGGCGCAGGCCATAGACGGCCTCCCGCTGCTTGTTCATCACGTCGTCGTACTCGAGCAGGTGCTTGCGCGACTCGAAGTTTTGCGCTTCCACCGCCTTTTGCGCCCCCTCGATCCGGCGGGAGATCATTCCGGACTCGATCGGCACGCCTTCCTCCATGCCCATCTTCTGGAGCAGGGTCGAAACCCACTCCTTGGCGAAGATGCGCATCAGGTCGTCTTCAAGCGAAAGGTAAAAACGCGAAGCGCCGGGGTCGCCCTGGCGGCCGGCGCGCCCGCGGAGCTGGTTGTCGATGCGACGGGACTCATGCCGCTCGGTGCCGAGGATGTGGAGCCCGCCGGCGGTGAGGACTTCTTCGTGCTCCTTCTTGGTCGCCTCTTCGCGATGGGTCACGATGCGGTCCCAGTCGCCTTGCGTGGTTTCAAACTCCTGGCCCTGGTAGTAGAAACGGACACGGCCGGGCGCGGCGATGGGCTGGATCGCGCCTTCAGCCGCGGCGACCGGCTTGGCCAGGTTTTGGCGAACCAGGTCCTGTTTGGCGATGAACTCGGCATTGCCGCCAAGCAGGATGTCCGTTCCGCGACCCGCCATGTTGGTCGCAATGGTGACCATGCCGAGGCGGCCCGCCTGGGCCACGATCTCCGCTTCGCGCTCGTGAAACTTGGCGTTGAGCACCACATGGCGCACGCCCTTGCGCTGCAGAATCTGCGAAAGCAGCTCCGACTTTTCAATGGACGTTGTGCCGACCAGCACCGGCTGCTTTACCTCGTGGAGGCGCGCGATCTCGTCGGCCACGGCAAAGTACTTTTCCTGAGCGGTGCGGTAAACCACGTCCGGGTTTTCGATGCGCAGCATCTGCCGGTTGGTGGGGATCACCACGATCTCGAGCTTGTAGATCTTGTCGAACTCGGCGGCCTCGGTTTCGGCCGTGCCGGTCATGCCGGCTAGCTTTTTGTACAGCCGAAAGTAGTTCTGAAAGGTGATGGTCGCGAGCGTCTGGTCTTCGCGGCGGATGGTCACGCCTTCTTTCGCTTCCACTGCCTGGTGCAAGCCGTCTGACCAGCGGCGCCCCGGCATCAGGCGACCCGTAAACTCGTCGACGATGATCACCTCAGGCCCCTGTTGCCCATCCTTGACGACGTATTGCACGTCGCGCCGGTAGAGCGAGTGCGCCTTGATGGCTACCTCGACGTGGTGCTTCAGCTCCCAGTTCTCTACCTCGGCGATATTGCCGATCTCGAGCAGGCCCTCGATCTTTTCCCAGCCCTCATCGGTCACCGTGATCGACTTGTGCTTTTCGTCGACGACGTAGTCGCCGGTCAGGATCTTCTCCTCACCCTTTTCGATCTCCTCGCCTTTGTCGAGCTGAGGGATAATGCGATTGACGCGCTGATATTTGTCGGTGGTCTGGTCAGTCGGCCCGGAGATGATCAGCGGCGTGCGCGCCTCGTCGATCAGGATCGAGTCCACCTCGTCGACGATCGAGAAGTAGTGCCCGCGCTGCACGCAGTCGGCGAGCTCGAACTTCATGTTGTCGCGCAGGTAGTCGA
>CAXTPL010000242.1:0-4000 GCA_964246065.1 uncultured Acidobacteriaceae bacterium | reverse complement strand
CGGCGGAGCCTTCAGGACCACTGCACAAGTTCAAGCACTCGCCTCGGCGGCGACCCCATTCCGACCTGAAGAGATGAGTATGAGATCTCCGACGCCGGGAACCAAATTCATGTGCTGCGTTTCTTTCGGTCACAACGGCCCATTCCTCAGGCCTGTGACCGCTGGTACGGAAGCTCACCCGTCAGCGAAAGGCTGAGAATGGATATTCTCGCGACCTATGCGACTTCCGTCGGTTACCGTCCCGCGCCAAAGATTTTGTTGGTGGAGGGAACGTCAGATGTGGCTCTCTTTAATAGAGCGGCGAAGCTTGAGTTCGAACGGACTGCGGTTCATCTCCTTGGCCAAGATTTGAGTATCGTTGCTGCAGGTGAAGGTGATGCCGGAGGCACACATGGAGTGCTCCAACAATTGACCACTCTCTGAAGCTTGGCGAAATTGTGTTTGGGACAAAATGGCAAACCCCGTTACAGAATCGTCGCTCTCTTCGATAACGACCGCGCTGGCCGGGACGCAGTGAGGGCCGCTCATGACTTCGACAAGAGCATCCTCGAATACAAAGACGTGTTCAGGTTGAGGCCTATCATGCCAACTCCCGTGAATATAGATGCTCCAGCGATACAAAGAGCTTTCGAACAGGAAAACCAAGTGCACAAGGAGCTTGATTGGGAGCTCGAAGACCTACTGCCACAGTCATTCCAGACGGCTTTTAATGAGGAACATCCCTCCGCGCAACTCAAGATGGTGACCAACAACGGGTTTGTTCATCGCGACTACACTCGCGATGGAAAAGCCCGATTCCACCGCTACGTGCGGGAGCATGCACTTCGCGAGGATATGATGGGTGTTTGTGATGTCCTCCGTTCCATGAGACGTTACCTGAATATGCGATAAGCCTCCTATCACCCGGTCATGGATGCGATGCGATCTATTACGGACAACCGGTGCTCGGGTGACAAGTGGCTGTACCGGGCAGACATCGTAATGGTCTTATGGCCGGCAAGTTCCTGATCTCCCAGATAGACGACCCCGCCGCGGCGAGCCAGGAGCAGCACGTGTGACGATTGCAGTGCGGACATGCCCCACAATGGCATCTGCGGACGCGATGCCCGGGTGGCTCCTTCGGCTGAGCCGCCCAGCACCCACCGTAGCAGGCTGTCCCCAGAAGATGCGTTACTCTAGGGCTTTGCCGCTCTCAGCGGGCGAGGACCACCGATGATCCCTGCACTTCGACGCGCCTTCAATGCCGCCTATACCACCCAGGCTTACGAGGAACTCAAGGTCGGCCTCGAGCGGTCGCTCGAGCTGCCCCTCGGCTTTCGCGTAGCGGAGACTCCTTGCTTCTTCCCGGCGGAGCTCTTGCAGCGTTGCGCCGAGATCGGCGCCGAGCTTACGCAGCGGCTTGTCGGCGATCCGGCTTACCTGGAGGCGGCCCTGCAGGCAATCCCGCCCGGCTATCGCGCACCAGGCCTAGGACCGCATCCCCACTTCATGACTGCCGACTTCGGCCTCCTGCGCGAGGCTGACGGCACCATCTCCCCGCAGCTGGTTGAGTTGCAAGCCTTCCCTTCTGTCTTCGGCTACCAGGTGGCGCTATGCCAGGCCTATCGCGAAGCATACGGATTGCCTGCCGACCTTTTGCAGTTTTTCGGCGGCCACACCGAGGCCAGCTTCTGGGAGCTGCTCGGCCGGGTGATCCTCAACGGCCACTCTCCGGAGCATGTCGTCCTCACCGAGGTCGAGCCAGAAAAGCAGAAGACCTACGCGGACTTTGCCGTGACGGCACGCCGCCTTGGAATACGCATCGTGGACATTGCCGATCTGGTTCTTGAGCGAAGCTCCGGGCAGCCAGCAGCGGTGTTTTACCGTTCAGGAGGCAGATTGATCCCGGTTCGCCGCATCTACAACCGGGCCATCGTCGACGAGATTCAGGCCAAGCAGATCCAGCTCCCCTTTCGCTATGACGAGCCGCTTGCCGTGGAGTGGGCCGGGCACCCGAACTGGTACTTCGCCATCAGCAAGTTCTCGCTTCCCTTCCTCAAACATCCCGCTGTGCCGCAGGCGTTCTTTCTTCCGGACTGGCTGGCAGGCGGGCACAGGGGCGCCGACCTGCCCAGGTCTGAGTGGATCCTCAAGCCGCTTTTTGCCTTTGCAGGGCGCGGCATCTGCTTTGGTCCCTCAGACGTACAGCTAGAGGCCATTCCCCCCGGCGAGCGAAATGGATACCTGATGCAACGCCGCGTCCATTTCACGCCACTTATCGATACACCCTTTGGGCCGACGCAGACAGAGGTGCGCATTCTGTATGTGTGGCCGGACGGGGGAGCACTGGAGCCGCTGATCAGCCTCACGCGGCTGGGTCGGGGCACCATGATGGGAGTGGATCACAACCGGGATAAGGAGTGGGTGGGCGGCTCAGCGGCGTTTTACGTTTAAGTGTTGAGCGCACCATAGTTTGCACCAAATTGGAACAAGCCTTTAGTTTCAGTAGCTCCCTGCACACCGCCTGAGTAAAATCAGGGCCAACCTCGCCACACGGGGGGACAGACAAGCTTATAAGGATGAGCATGGATAAGCCCGAAGACGCCGGCCACACGCCGCAGAGAAAGATGTGGCAGGAGCTTCGTACCGCCGTTCGTTTTCCGCTGCACCTGCCTGCCATGGTGCTTGCCGACGGCAAGCAGCTGGAAGCAGTGACGATCAATGTCTCCACCGGGGGGATTCTCTTGCGCCTTGCAGAGCCATTGAGCGCCGTCAGCACACTGGAGTTTTTGCTGGAAATACCCAAAGATGGATCCTATGGTGAGGTGACGGCCGCAATCCATTGCGCGGGGCATGTGATTCGAAGCTTTGAGCAGGATGGTTTCTGGTTTGTCGCCGCAATCATTGACGAATATCGATTTCAGTAGAAAAAACAACAAAGAGCCGCCTATGAATGGTTCCCTGACTGAAGACAAGTTTAGACCCGGGCCGCAGAGCCCGGCGACACACGTCCCGCAACACACACAACCGCACGGGCACGCACTCCACCAGAGCCGCCCCATGGTGCGGGTCATCATCGCCGACGGCCAGGCGATCTACAGGGTCGGGATGAGCCGGGTCTTTTCCGCCGAGCCGGACATCCAGGTGGTTGGCCAAGCCGATACGCTTGCCACGCTGCGCAACCTGCTCAAGCAGCAAGGGACAGACCTGCTGCTGCTTGACTGGAGCATGTTGAGCGGGCAGAGCGAATCGGTAGGCGAGTTGATCAAGCTCGCTCCACAGCTCCGGATCATCGTCCAGGGCGCGGTGACCGACGAAACGCGCATCGTTGAGCTGTATCGAAACGGGGTGCGCGGGACCATTCCGCGATCTATCTCACCTGATCTGCTGATCAAGTGCGTGCGCAAGATCGCCGCCGGGGAGACCTGGATCGACAACCAATCGGTGACCTGGCTGATTGAAGCCTACCGGTTGCAGGCTACCCAAGGTACTCACACAAAAAGCGCTCCCAGGCTTTCACCGAAGGAGATGGCCATCATCTCCTACATTTCGCAGGGCAAGCGAAACAAGGAGATCGCGCACCATATCGGCACCTCGGAACAGGTGATCAAAAACTACCTGCGCAAGATCTACGACAAGCTGGGGGTGTCCGATCGCCTGGAGCTGGCGCTCTACTGCCTGCACCACGATCTGCAGAAAGGCGGCGCCGGACCGCTCCCCGCGCAACGGACAAACCTGTTGGCCGGCGCTGCCGCTGGGTCGCCGCCGACAGAGTCTTAAGAGCCAGCCAAGACAGCCGGCTGCGGCTCAGCACCTCGAGCTGACGCGTGTGGCACTGCCGCACTCGGGCCGGTCGTTCTTTGCATTCGGGCGTGCTGCGAGCTCGAAAGCGCCCGAGGCTGCCCGGCAAGAGCAGGCCGCCTGCCAGAAACGGCCGGCGGCAGACCCCGCGGCTCAACCCCAGCCCTGCCTCACCGCGGTGCCCGGCTCAGTCCACGCGGCTCAACCCCAGCCCTGCCTC
>CAXTPL010000241.1:0-4138 GCA_964246065.1 uncultured Acidobacteriaceae bacterium | reverse complement strand
AGCCAGGCTCGCTCGGCTGAAGTTCGAGCATTATAGACACGGAATGTTCCACGTGGAACATTTTTGGGGGTTTTCCGAGGCGCTTGCTGCCCGGCCCGGCAACGCTTGGGCCGCCCGACGATACACTCGTCCAGAAGCGTCTTCCGCGTCCAATGCCCTTCAAGCCGCCAAAAGCCCGCGAACCCCTGACCGAGGCCGAGCTGTACGAGTACGCCGTGGGTGCGCTCGGCCGCCGGATGCGCACCGTAGCCGAGCTGCGCCGGCTGCTCCGCGGCCGTGTGGAACAATGCGAATCCGGTGAAGCGCGCATCGATGCCGTGCTTCACCGGCTCCAGGAGCAGAACTACATAGACGATCGGGCGTTCGCCGCCTACTATGCGCGCCTCCGACAAGAAGGCGCAAAGTTCGGCCGCCGCCGCGTCCAGCAGGATCTCCAGCAAAAAGGGGTGGACGGCGAGCTGATCGCCTCTACGCTCGACGCGGCCTATGAGCACGTGAGTGAGCAGGCACTGGCGCGGCAGTTCCTCGACCGCAAGCGCACCCGCAAGCCTGCAAATGAGAAGGAAAGCGCCCGCGTGCTGCGGTTGCTGGTTCGAGGAGGCTTTTCGCTGGGAACGGCCTTCAAGGTTTTGAAAAGCTGGGACGTGGATGAGGCTGCACTTCCCGCTCTGGACGCAGAAGAGCTTTGATTCGGCCAGCGGCTCCGCCCTCCCCAGGTGAGAGTCTGGTCCCTTCCACGCTGGTTGCAGTGGACTGGTCCGGAGCCGGAACGAACGAGCGGGCCCGGCTGCCCGGCATCTGGCTGGCGGCCTGGCGAGCCGGCAGCGGCACGGTTACGCTGGCCGGCCGTCTCTCGCGCGAGGAGGTTATCTCCTGGCTGCTGGTCGAGGCTCAGCTCGACCCGCGCCTGGTTGTCGGTTTCGATTTTTCCTTCAGCTTTCCCTGGTGGTTTGCTCGACGACAGGGCCGGACGATCGATGAGGTTTGGCGCAAGGTCGAAGCAGAAGGCGAAGCCTGGCTGGCGGCAGCTGCTTACCCGTTCTGGCGTACCCGCCAGCCGGAGTACCCGCCGGACCAACCTGCCTGGCGGGCTACCGAGCTCGCTATTCCCGGGCGCAAGCCCTCCTCTACCTTCAAGCTGGTGGGCGACGGCCAGGTGGGCGCGGGTTCCCTCCGCGGCATGCCATCGCTGCGCCGTTTACGCCGCGGCGGCTTTGCCGTTTGGCCGTTCCTGCCGGCCGCGCTGCCGCTTGCCATTGAGATCTACCCCACCGCGTGCTACCCGCCCCGGGCGCGCGCCACGCGGGCCAGCCGTTCGCAGCATCTTGCCGGCGAAAGCTTTGCAGCGGTGCCCACGGCGCTGCGTGAGCAGGCCGCCGCCTCAGGCGACGCCTTCGATGCACTCGCCGCGCTTCTCGCCATGGTCGCGCATCGGCACTGCTTTGCCGCACTGCCGGTCGAGGGCGACCCCAGGCGGGGGCTTGAGGGCGCAATCTGGCGGCCTGCCGCATGCGTTTGCAGCGAGGCACCGGTACACTAGCACCACGTATGCAATCCCGCCCCGGCCCATTCTTCTCCGGCAACGCTATCCGCGAAACCTTTCTGCGTTTTTTTGAGACCAAGGGCCACCGCCGCGTGCACTCTTCTTCGCTCGTGCCGGCAAACGATCCAACGCTGCTGTTTACCAATGCCGGCATGAACCAGTTCAAAGACGTTTTTCTTGGAGCGGAAACACGCGCCTACAATCGCGCAACCAGCTCGCAAAAGTGCGTGCGCGCCGGCGGTAAGCACAACGATCTGGAAAATGTGGGCTTTACGCGGCGGCACCATACCTTTTTCGAGATGCTGGGAAACTTTTCCTTTGGCGACTACTTCAAGGCCGACGCCATCGCGTATGCGTGGGAGCTCGTGACCTCGCCCGAGTGGTTCGGCATTCCGAAAGACAAGCTCTACGTCACCATCTTCAAGGGTGACAGCGGAGTACCGCGCGATGCGGAAGCCTACGACCTATGGCGCGGGCAAGGTGTGCCGGCCGAGCGCATCGTTGCGATGGGCGCGAAGGATAACTTCTGGCAGATGGGCGAAACGGGGCCATGCGGCCCGTGCTCCGAGATCTTTTATGACATGGGTCTGGAGGCGGCAGAAACGCCCGGCGTCGACAAGCCCTTCGGCGAAGATGACGCGCGGTATGTGGAGATCTGGAACCTGGTTTTCATGCAGTTCGACCGGACGGTAAATGCGAGCGGGGAGCCTTCGCTGCAGTTGTTACCCAAGCCGTCGATCGACACGGGCGCCGGGCTGGAGCGGCTGGCGAGTGTGTTGCAGGGTAAGCTGTCTAACTTCGATACGGATTTATTTACGCCGCTCATTGCAAAGGCAGCCGAACTTACTGGAACAGAGTACGGGGACGGCACCTCGTCGCCCGATGCCTCGCTGCGCATCATTGCCGATCACGCCCGTGCCGCCACGTTTCTTATCGCCGACGGGGTGAATCCTTCAAACGAAGGCCGCGGCTATGTGTTGCGCAAGATACTGCGCCGCGGGATCCGACACGGACGCTTGCTGGGCCAGCAGCAGCCATTCATGCGGGAGATGGTTTTCGCCGTCCGCGATGAAATGGCTGTCGCATACCCGGAGTTGCGGGAGAGCGCAGAGCGCGTTGCGAAGGTGGTGGCTGCGGAGGAGCGACAGTTTGCGCGTGTTTTAGGCCTGGCCCTTGTGAGGCTGGAAGAAAGGCTAGGAGTGTTGACTTCGGGCGAGATGCAGCTTGCTTCTGAGGTGGGTGGATGGGGTGGTGGCTCCGGCTCTGGTGCTGGTTATGCCGATGGCAGCGGCTTTGGCGGAGGAGATGCCCCTGGCGCCGGTCAAGCCGAGGGCGATGGGAGAGGCCCTCTGGCATTGAGCGGCATAGACGCTTTCCACCTCTACGAAACCTACGGCCTGCCCCTGGACTTTATGGTCGATGCCGCCCGCGACGCGGGTGTGGACTTCGACCTTACAGGCTTTGAAAAAGCCCGCGCCGAAGAGCAGGCACGCGCCCGCGCCTCGTGGAAAGGCGGCGCCAAGCAATCCGCGAACCCCGTCTACCGTGACTTAGCCAGGACTGCTTTTGAAGGCTACTCTCAGCTCAGATCGACCGGTTGCGAAGTCCTCGCCATCGTCAAAGACGGCGCAGGCGTCCCCGAGGCCAACGCCGGCGACGCGGTCGAGATCGTCCTCGACCACACCTCCTTCTATGCCGACTCCGGCGGCCAGCTCGGCGACACCGGCTGGCTCTACTCCGACGACCATAACTCCATCGTCGCCGACGTTTCCGGCTGCGTGTCGCCTGTGCAGGGTGTGCGCGTGCACAAGTGCGTCCTGCGGCAGTCCGTTGCCCTCGGCCAAAAACTCGACACAGTCGTTGATGCAAACTACCGCAACGCCACCCGGCGCAACCACACCGGCACCCACCTGCTGCATGCCGCGCTGCGCGAAATCCTCGGCCCTCACGTGAAGCAAGCAGGCTCGCTCGTCTCGCCGGACCGGCTGCGCTTTGATTTTTCGCACTTCGCCCAGGTCGCCGATGAGGAACTCCAAGAGACAGAAGACATCGTCAACCGCGAGGTCCTCGGCAACACAAAGGTGGAAACGATCGTCGACGTCCCGATCGACGTTGCGATCAACCAGTACCACGCCATGGCGCTCTTCGGCGAAAAGTACGGCGACAAGGTTCGCGTGGTCAAGATTGGCGACTTCTCGACGGAGCTTTGCGGCGGCACCCACACCGGCGCCACCGGCGAGATCGGCCTGATCAAGCTGGTTGGCGAGTCGAGCGTCTCCTCCGGCGTGCGCCGGGTCGAAGCGCTGACCGGCATGGGCGCGCTCGGCGAGTTCCGCCGCGACTATCAGGCTGCGCAGCTCGCAGCGCAACTCGGCGGGGCGGTCGATCTCGCGCCGGCCGATGCACTCCGCCAGCGCTTCTCTGCGCAAGACGAAGAGCTCAAGAAACTCCGCCGCGAGCTCGACCAGGCCCGCATGAAGTCTGCTGCTTCGGCCATGGAGGACGCGGCTACGAAGGCAGTCGAGGTAGAGGGCTTTCAAGTGCTGGCCCAGCGCGTCGATGGCCTTGGCCGCGACCAGATGCGCGTGCTCGTCG
>CAXTPL010000240.1:0-4190 GCA_964246065.1 uncultured Acidobacteriaceae bacterium | reverse complement strand
GACCATCACAGGGACACGCGGGGACGCGGCGCTGAAGATCTTTGGCTCTGACCTGACCACGCTCGAGCGGCTGGGCAAGCAGGCGCGCTCGATCATCGCGCATGTGCAGGGAGCCTCTGAAACGCAGATGGAGTTGATCTCCGGGGCTGAAGAGCTGGAAGTCCAGATCGACCGGGCGGCGGCGGCACGCTACGGGGTCAACGTGAGCGATATCGAGGAGGTCATCGCAAACCTGTATGGGAGCAAGCAGGTTTCCGAGATGATCGAAGGCGAGGAGCGCTTTGCAATCGCCTTTCGGCTGCCCCCCGCTCTGCGCAACAATCCCGACCAGCTTGCCGCACTGCAGTTTCAAACGCCGGATGGCGAACTGGTGCGGCTGGACCAGGTGGCGACGATCCGCCAGGTGCGCGGGCCGATCCTGATCAACCGCGAGCAGGCGCATCGCCGGGCGGTGGTGACAACCAATGTGGAGGGTCGCGACCTGGGCGGGTTCGTCAAGGACGCGGAAGCAGCGGTGGGCAGGCAACTCGCGGTGCCGGCCGGCTACCGGCTGGAGTGGGGCGGCCAGTATGAAAACCAGAAGCGTGCACAGGCGAGGCTGCTGATCGTCTTTCCTGTTTCGCTGGTGATCATTGCGGCGCTGTTGTATGCGACCTTTCGCAATGCCAAGCAGATGGCGCTGATCCTGATGATTGTGCCGCTGGCCCTGGTGGGCGGGGTGGCCGCGCTGTGGCTGCGCGGAATGAACCTGAACCTTTCAGCCAGCGTCGGCTTTATTGCGCTCTTCGGTATCGCCGTGCTCAATGGTGTGGTGATGGTGAGCCACATCAACGGCCTGCGGGAGGGCGGCATGGAGACCGACGAGGCCGTGCGCAGCGGCGCCTCCGACCGGCTGCGCCCGGTGCTGATTACGGCGCTTGTCGCGAGCCTGGGCTTTATCCCCATGGCGGTCTCAACCTCGCGCGGGGCTGAGGTGCAGCGACCGCTGGCCACCGTGGTCATCGGCGGTCTGCTCACAGCCACCCTGCTCACGCTCTATGTGCTGCCCCTGTTGTATGCGAAGTTCTTGCCGAAGCAGATCCATGAAGGAGCGAAACAGAATGCGCCCACGATGGCTTGAGGAAAAGTTCTGCGGAGCGTGCCGGCGCGCGGGGCGGCCCGGCTTCGACGGCGTACCTGCAGAGTCGGGAGCAGCGGCCAAACTGCTGCTGCCCGCCAGTCTCCACGGGGCGGCCCGCATCCGATGAAGAAACCGCCCCTGTTTTTCCTTCCCGGTCTCCTGGCATTGTGCTTGCTCCCATCCCCGGACGGTGTGGCGCAGGATAACGGCCTGCTTGCCAGGATGGCCGCCAACGAAGTGGCCGCGCGCGACCAGCACACTCGCTTCGCCTATCTCGCGGAGGTGCGATCGACCCGCACCGACGGCCATCTGTGGACTGAGAGCGTCGCTGAAACTGACGATGGCGTGATCCGGCGACTGCTGGCCATCGATGGCCGGCGCCTTACGCGGGATGAAGCTGCGGCGGAGTCGGCTCGCATCGACAAACTGGTGCAGCACCCTGAAACCTTGCGTGCCGACGAAGGCGCCCATCGCGACGATGAGGTGCATGCCACGCAGCTGCTCCAGATGTTGCCGCGTGCGTTTCTTATCTCCCCGGCAGGCGAGCAGGATGGCTGTACCCGCTTCAGCTTCCGGCCCAATCCTGCTTTTCAGCCGTCCACCTACGAGGAGCGCATCGGCCACGCAATGGGCGGCACGGTGTCGCTCAAGCAACCCATCAATCGTTTGTGCAGCCTGGATGGCAAGCTGCTTTCCAAGGTAGAGTTCGGCTACGGCTTTCTGGGCAGCGTGCAGCAAGGAGGCAGCTTCAGCCTCCATCGTGTGCCGGTGGATGGAAAGAACTGGAAATCGGATCGGATCAGCGTCCATTTTGAAGGGCGCATCCTGATGCTGAAGAGCCTGGCGCGCGAGCAGGAGGTAACCCGCAGCAATATGCGCGTTCTGCCTCCGCATCTTTCGCTTGCGCAGGCGGCGCACCTTACGCTGCCCTGAGCTTCCCCGGAAACGTGAGCACCAAAGAAAACGGAACGCGTGGGGGCGTTCCGTTTCAAACAAATCGTCGAGGGCGGACCGTTAGGATGCGCGACGGCGGCGGAAGAGCATGCCGGCGGTGCCTACCAGGCCTGTGCCAAGAAGCAGAAGGCTGCTTGGTTCCGGGGTGACTGCGGTGTAGTCGGTTTCAGAAAAGGTGACCGAGCTCTTGCCTCCCGGTACCCCCTGGGTGCTCAGGTTGAAGGAGCCTTCGGCTGTGTCTTGGCTTTTGCCGTCGAAGGTAAAGAAGCCGTCACCGGCAATTTCGAGATTCATCTCGCCCTTGGCCGCGCCCGGCGCCGTATCCGGCGTGTAGGAGTAGGAGTAGCCGTCAGTATCGAGCGTGTAGGTCAGATACTTGCCGGTGAAGAAATTGTAGGCTTGGATCACGATCTTCGGCGTCCCGGATCCATAGGTCTTAAAGTTGAAGTCAGTGAAGCTGGCCACCGATCCTGCGTAGGGCTTGAAGATGCCGTCGGCGGTACCAAGTTCAAAGGAAGTGTTGTCGAACTGGATCTTGCCATCGTTGGAGAATGTATCCGCTCCAACAAAGCTGATCTGATCGGCGTGGGCGAGAGAACCGGAAAACATCAACGTCGCTGCCAGGGAAAGCGTGCTAAAAAGCTTTTTCATGAGACTCCGGTGGTGCAAAGAGCTGGGGAACGGGGGCGAATCCTAAAAGCGTGTAAAACCTGCTCGGGTGGGAGCAAACTTTGCTCGCTTTTGATCTTCGGTAACGTTATATCACCCTTTTGCTGGAGTCGTCATAAAAATTTGGATACCATGCGGCGGCCCCGCCGCGGGGAGTCTCAGGCGCGCTGAGATGGCTTGGTGCGCAGCGCCTCATGGTAGATCGCGACGATGCTCTGCATCATCGCGTCTGCTGAAAACTCCTGCTGAACACGCGCCCTGCCGGCGGCGCCCATCTCCCGCGCGCGCTGCGGGTTTTCGAGAACCGTAAGGATGGCAGCGGCGAGCGCCTCGGGATCGTCGGGCGGCACAATCAAGCCGGTCACCCCGTGGACCACCGCTTCGGCGTTCCCGCCAACAGCGGTCGCAACCACCGGCAGGCCGCACGCCATCGCCTCAAGAATTGCATTTGAAAAGCCTTCGCTGCGCGAGGGCAAGATGAATACGTCGGCGGCAGCCAGGTATGCCCGCAGGTCTGTGGCACCGCCAACAAAGCGTACGTCCGCGCCGAGCCCCAGCTCCGCCTGCATCTGCAGCAGGGCTTCCATATACGCCGCATCGAGGACTTCGCCTGCCACCGTAAACTGCACCTCGGCGCCCCGTGCCTTGACAAGAGCGGCTGCCCGGAGCAGGACGTCCTGCCCCTTTACCGGGCGGAGATTGCCCACCGTCGCAACCACCGGGGTCGCTGGCGCAGCCTCCGCTGAGCGCGGAACAGCCTCAGGCCATCGAGCCAGGTCGACTCCGTTGTAGATGGTGGTGACTTGTGTAGGTTTTACCCTGTCTGTGCCAATACAGGACTGCCTGACCTCTTCAGAGACCGCAAAAACATGGTCCGGAAGCCTGCGCAGCCAGCGGTAGGCGACTTCGTGCTTAGGACCGCGCAAGATTCCCATGTCGCGGCGGCTCCAGATGAGTTTGGCTCTGGAAAGCGTCTTGGTAACCAGCCCTGCCCAAAGATCGGAGCTTTCAAAGTGGGTCTGCACCAGGCGGACGCGCTCTCTTCGCAGGAACTGGCCTAACCGCCACGCGGCTCGCAGCGCAGCAAGGTCGTAGGTACGAGTGAGCGGGAGCAGGTATACGGGAAAGGGGAGCGAGGCTGCCCGGACCGAGCTTTCCGGGTGAACGAAAAAGGTAAGAACCGAGGCGCGAAAACCGTACCGCGGCAGCAACTCGGCCAGCTTCAATACGACGCGTTCCCCACCGCCGAGCGTCCTAGGAAACTGGTCGAGGACGAGCAGTACATGCGGCAGCGCGCCCGTATCGCCCTGCGAAAAGGAGGAGTAGTAGGCGTCGTCCAGGGAAAGGAGGCGGAGCGGGCTCACGCGTGCCACCCCAACGCCAAGAGGCGGCGAGGCTGGGGCAGCTCTCGTCCGGAGCTTTGGCAGGTATGAAGGTGGCAAAGGCG
>CAXTPL010000239.1:0-4192 GCA_964246065.1 uncultured Acidobacteriaceae bacterium | reverse complement strand
CCCAAACAACCATTAAGTTCCCCGGCTTGCTAAGAATAGGGGGGGGCGCAAACCGGGGGCCGCCCCTTTCCATGTAAGCGCTGGCTGGCGAGTGCCCTTTTCGCACAGGCACGGCAAGCCGGCGGCTTTCGGAACCCCTGCTGCAACCTGCCGCATCCAACTGCCCTGACGCCACTCGCGCCCAAGGACAAACACCCACCATGCGCATCACATTCCTCGGCCTGGGCCAAATGGGCAGGGAGGTCGCCGCGCTGCTGCTGGCCCGCGGCTACGACCTGACTGTCTGGAACCGTTCGCCGGAAGCCGCAGCCCGTCTAACGCAAGACGGCGCCACCCTTGCGCAGACCCCGGCCCTGGCCGTAGCCGACGCTGAGCTCGTCTTTACCATGGTTCACGATGATGCGGCGCTGGCAAGCATCCTCTTTGAGCAAGGTGCGCTGGAGGCCATTCCCCGCGGCGCCACGCATGTTTCGCTTTCCACCATCAGCCCGGCACTGGCCGACCGGCTGGACGCCGCGCACGCGGAGCACGGGCAGCATTTCATCGCCTCGCCGGTCTTCGGCCGCCCTGCCATCGCCGCCGAAGGCAAGCTTTGGCTCGCCATCGCTGGCAAAGAGTCCGTCCTCACCCCGATTCTGCCGGTGCTCGAAACCTTTAGCCGCGGGTACACGGTGCTGGGCGAAAAGCCCAGCGCGGCGCACGCCGCCAAGGTGGGCGGCAATTTCCTGATCACCGCCATGATCGCGTCGCTCTCCGAGGGTATGGTCTTCGCAGACGCGCACGGCATCGCCCCGGACCTGTACCTGGAGACTGTCAACTGCGCGCTCTTTCAATCGCAGTTTTATGCCAACTACGGCAAGCTCATGCTCCACCCGCCTGACGAAGTCGCAGCCACGGTCGCTCTCGGCGCCAAGGATACGCACCTGTTTCGCGAGGCTGCAAAAGAGACCGGCACCCGCACCCCACTTGCGGACATCTTTCAGCAGCAGCTCAATGCCGCCAATGAAGCCGGGCTGGCGGACGCAGATTGGGCAGCAGGCTACTATGAGCTGACCCGGCAGCAAGCGAAAGGAGTCGCAGCCAAGTGAGCACGCACCTTCAAGGCGCTACCGTTCTGATCACCGGCGCCAGCGCGGGCATCGGCGAGGCGACCGCGCACGCTTTTGCTGCAGAGGGCTGCCGGCTGCTTCTGGCCGCTCGCCGCACCGACCGCCTCCAAGCCATGACAGCACAGCTGCACCAGGCCGGCGCCGCTGCCGTCCATGCTGTCTCGCTCGACGTGACGAGCAACGAACAGGTGTTGCGCGTGCTAGGCGAAGAACTGTCCGAAGCCTGGCGGTCGATCGACATCCTGGTCAACAACGCCGGGCTTTCCCGCGGGCTCGACAAGGTATACGAGGGCAAGTCAGAAGATTGGGACGAGATGATCGACACCAACGTGAAGGGGCTGCTCTATGTCACGCGCGCTGTGGTTCCCGGCATGGTTGCGCGGGGCCGCGGCCACGTCATCAATCTTGGCTCCACCGCAGGCGAAATGACCTACCCTGGCGGAGCCGTATATTGCGCCAGCAAGGCGGCGGAGCGGGCGATCAACGATGGCCTGCGGCAGGACCTGCTCGGCACGCCGGTGCGCGTGACCACCGTCGATCCTGGAATGGTCGAAACCGACTTTAGCAAGATCCGCTTTCGCGGGGATGAAGCCCGCGCTGCCAAGGTTTACCAGGGGCTTACCCCGCTCACCCCGCAGGATATTGCGGAGACTATTGTGTGGACAGCCAACCGACCCGCGCACGTCAACATCGCGCGCGTCCTGCTGACCTCGATCGATCAGGCCAATTCTTTGCTCTTCAATCGCAAGGCGTAGGCGCTGGGGTGCGTGCGGCTTTACCGCTGCACGCGGAGATCAGCCTGGTGTGCCCGGTCTGCCGAGCCCCGGGTCAGCGTGGCCTGGCCGGGTCAGCCCGGCCGGGCCGGGTCAGCGGAGATCTGGCCTGCGGGGCCGGGTCAGCCGAGCTTGGCCAGCTTGCCCTCAATCTCTTCCAGCGCCGCTGCCAGGGCGGCACGACGGTGCGGGTTTGAGGTACGCTCGTCCAGGATGCGCTCCCGCTGCAGCGACAAAGCCTGCCGCTCACGCTGCACATGGCCATCCAGCCGGGCCGCGCCCTTGGTCGCCACGCGGGCCGCTTCTTCCGCCCGATCCGCCTGCTGGTCTTCTACCGATTTGCTTTCAAAACCTTTAGCCATGCCACCATTGTAACGAGGGGCGCCCCGGCCGGGTATCTCCAAAGGAGCCTTACCGCCATGAAAACCTGGAAGATTCCTGCTTTCGGCATCGACAATCTCACCTTGTCCGACGAGGAAGCGCCCACGCCCGGGCCCGGTCAAGTGCTGGTTCATGTCCGCGCCGTTTCGCTCAACTACCGCGACCTGATGACAGTGCAAGGCTCATATAACCCGAAGCTCGTGCTGCCTCGCATCCCTCTTTCTGACGGCGCAGGCGAGGTGGCGGCGGTCGGTGCAGGCGTGACCCGCTTTGCCATCGGCGATCGAGTGGCGGCCATCTTTATGCAAAACTGGCTGGATGGCCCGCCCTCCGCCGCCAAGTACAAGGGCGCGCTCGGCGGCGATATCGACGGCATGTTTCGCCAGTATGTCGCGCTTCCCCAGGATGGCCTTGTGCACCTGCCGGCCTATCTATCCTACGAGCAGGCAGCCACACTGCCCTGCGCCGCGGTCACGGCCTGGAACGCACTCGAGGCGGCCGGTCTCCGCACCGGTGACACGGTTCTGATCCAGGGTACGGGCGGCGTTTCGATCTTTGCCCTTCAGTTCGCAAAATCGCTCGGCGCCCGTGTGCTCGGCACCTCCTCCTCTGAGGAGAAGCTGGCTCGCGCCGCCGCCCTGGGCCTGGATGCAGGCTGCAACTATCGCACCCAACCGGAGTGGGCCGACTGGGCGCTCGAGCAGACCGACGGCGAAGGTGTCGATCTGGTCGTCGAAGTAGGGGGCGCCGGCACGTTCGGCCAGTCGCTCAAAGCGACGCGGATCGGCGGCATCGTCGCCCAGATCGGCGTCCTTTCGCAGTCCAGTGAGCCTGTCGCCGTGCCGCTCATCCTCCGCAAGCAGCTTCGTATCCAGGGCATCTACGTCGGCTCCCGCTTTGACTTCGTCCGGATGAACCGGGCGCTTGGCCAAACGGAGCTGCAGCCTGTGATCGACCAGGTCTTCCCGCTCGGTGAGGCAAAGGCTGCCTTCAGAGCCATGGCGGCAGGTTCGCATTTCGGCAAGCTGGTGGTTTCGCTGGCGTAACTGGAGGCAAGAAGGGCGCCATGCGGCGACAGCAGTGAGCCAAAGAGCTCCACAAAGGGCGGCAGAGTGTTTCAGGATGGGGCGAGTGCAACCTCGCATCGCGACTCGCATCCTAAGTGAGCACCACCGTCAATCCTGCTGCACGGCCTGTGAGCATCCCTGCCGGCAGCACATACTCATAAGGAGAGGACCCCTATGCGCGTTCTCCGTTTTCTTTGCGACACTGCAATCGATCTCTGCCTGGGCTGCCGGCACGACCGCGTCACCCGCCCGTTCACCATCGAGGACGAAAGCTACATGGTTTGCCTCGACTGCGGCAAACAGCTCTTTTACTCGCTTGAAACGATGCGCCGGCTGAGCAGCCGCGAACTGCGCCGAATGCGCGCCGCCCGTTCAGGCGGTCTGCGCGTACTTCCCTCGCCGACCGCTCGACACACACAAGGCAGCGAAACAGGCCAAATCGCCGATGCGGCTTAGTCCCTCGCTTTAGCAAGGAGTCTCTATGCAGCATGCATGCACGGGATTTTCGGCTTGCAGAGGATTTGCAATCCGTATCGCTCGCTGAGTTCAGCATGGTTCAGCATAGTTCACCATGGATACAATCGGC
Source organism: uncultured Acidobacteriaceae bacterium (assembly GCA_964246065.1). Lineage (GTDB taxonomy): Bacteria > Acidobacteriota > Terriglobia > Terriglobales > Acidobacteriaceae > EB88. Next base: position 276 of record CAXTPL010000239.1, on the reverse strand, counting down.
CATCAATCTGAGCGCGCTCGTCCACCAGGTGGGCGCCCTTGGAACGTCACATTGCGTAGTACGTCAGCGGCCACAAACGCAAGTGCGCGGTCTATCCGCCTACAGCATAGTTAGGCTCGCGTAACAGGTTATACACCAACGAGGAAAGACCCACTCCAAGAGCGGGTCTTTCTCTTCCACTTATTACCGGCGATCACCTAATCTCCCACACACTTACGCGTGCAGTACCATCGGCCCAGCGAGGCTTAACTTCCGTGTTCGGGATGGGAACGGGTG
>CAXTPL010000238.1:0-4200 GCA_964246065.1 uncultured Acidobacteriaceae bacterium | reverse complement strand
GCCCTACCGCATCCCTTCAATGATAGACCCGACAATCCCCCCAACAACCCCGCCCTCAGCCCGTTCCCGCACCTGTCCCGGCATGTACTCCTGCAGCTTGTGCGCCAGGCGCGCAATCGGCAGCGTTTGCAGGTAGACGCGCCCAGGGCCGGTCAATGCCGCGAGGAAGATGCCATCCCCGCCAAAGATCATGTTGCGGATCCCGGTGATGCGGGTGATCTGGAAGCTTACCGACGCTTGAAACGCCCCGACATGGCCGGGATGCACGCGCAGGGTTTCGCCTGGACGCAGGTCGCGGGTGACCACCTCGCCGGATAACTCAAGCCAGGCGATGCCCTGGCCGGAGACCTTTTGCAGCAGAAAGCCGTCGCCGCCAAAGATGCCCGCGCCGAGGGACTGCTGAAAGGCGACGCCGAGCTGCACGTTCGGCGTGGCGCACAAAAAGCCGTGGCGATGGAGCATGTGCTCGTTGCCGGGCCCGACCTCAATCGGCAGAATATGCCCGGGCACATGAGCGGCGAAAGCGATCTCGCCCGGCGCGCCATAGGCCCGGTACTCGGTCATAAAGAGCGATCCGCCGCCCGCTACGCGCTTGATGGCGCCAAAAAAGCCGCCGCCCCCGCCGAACTGTGTGTGCGTGGTCATCTGGATCGACTGCGACATCCAGGAAAGCTCGCCGGCCTCGGAGATGACGGCGTCGTTCGGCTCGAGCAGAAACTCGAGCACAGGCATGGTGGTGCCGGTGATGCGAGATTGCATGGGTGGCGCTCCTTGCCGGCGTAAGCTACGCGGACGGGAACAGGGTAGCACTTGCGGGGAGCCGGTCGAGGCTGTATTCCTTATCGACAGCACCGGCATTTATCGGGGACTCACCGGTTCAGAGCGAAAGGGAAAAGTCCGATCTGCACCGTGATGCATCTAGTACGGCAAGGAGTAACAAATGAACATTGCTGGCAACACGATCCTGGTGACCGGAGGTACCAGCGGCATTGGCCGTTCGCTTGCCGAGGCGCTGCACGGCAGGGGAAACCGGGTCATTATTGCCGGAAGAAGGCAGGCGCTGCTCGAGGAGGTCACAGGCCGCAATCCCGGGATGGTCGGTATCGCTGTTGACCTGAGTGACAGTGCGGCCATCGCAAAGTTCGCAGAGTCTGTGAAGAGTCAATTTCCTGAACTGAATGTTCTGGTCAACAATGCAGGGATTGCCGGCGCAGAGGACTATACGGCAGACGCAATTGACCTGACGCGCGCGTACAGCACGATCCAGACCAACATCGTCGGCGTGGTGCAACTGTCGGCCGCGCTGCTCCCCACGTTGCGCGCGCAGCCGCAGTCCACGCTGATTGTGACCACGTCAGGGCTTGCTTTTGTCCCTTACCCGCCGGGTCCGGTCTACAGCGCAACCAAAGCTTTCATGCACAACTGGCTCGATGCGCTTCGTATGCAGTTGCGCAAGACCAGCGTTGAGGTTCTGGAGCTCGCGCCGCCTTACGTCCAGACGGAGCTTGGCGGCCCGCAGCAGGCGAGCGATCCGCGCGCCATGCCCCTCGAGGAGTACACCAGGGAAGTTATGCAGATTCTCGAAAGCAACGCTATCGACAAGGGAGAGATTCTGGTCGAGCGAGTCAAACCTCTGCGCACCGCGGAGAAAGATGGCAAGTACCAGGAGTTCCTGCACATGTTCGCCGGCATGCACACCGAGTAACAAAGGATGAATCCTGACCCGGCTTGTGTGGACCGGACTTGACGCCGATCCCCACCCAATGTATACGGGTGGCGGAGGTCGCGACGGTGAAGAACAGGTCGGCTCTCCCTTGCGAAGTGACTCCTATCGTGGCGTATCCGGATGTGGCTGTGGCCGCGTCGTGGCTTGAGAATGCCTTGGGGTTTCGGGTGCGGTTGAGGATAGGCAACCATCGTGTGCAGATGAGGTTCGGGTCTGCTTGCCTGGTGGTGGGCGAAGTGGGAGAAGACAAGCAATGGGCAACAAGGAGTTCCACACTGTTGCGAGTTTCCGATGTGGATGCGTTGTGCGCGCGGGCGATCAAAGAGGGGGCGCACCTGCTTCACGAAGCGAAGACGCATGTGTACGGCGAGCGCCAGGCCACGCTGGAAGACTTCGCCGGACACCTTTGGACGCTGACACAGACTGTGGAGGATGTGGACCCGGGGGCTTGGGGAGGCGAGGCAGTGGAACTCTGAGTCCGGCCCAGATGATACGTCTCGATAGCTCGTCGGACCCACCGGTACTTGCAATCTTCCTTTCACATCCCCAGCACAGGGTGCGGTACATAGGCCTCTTCGAGCTTGCTGATCTCCTCAGGCGTGAGCTTTACGTCAAGCGCTGCCACTGCGTCGGTTAAATGGTGCGGCTTGGTGGCGCCGACGATCGGGCTCGTAATGTAAGGCTTGCTCAGCATCCAGGCGAGTCCGAGTTGGGCCTGCGGGATGCCGCGCTCCTTTGCCATGGCTTCGACCGCGTCGACGACCTTGTGATCCGCGTCTTCGGTTATGGCGTAGAGCTTTTTCGCGAACTGGTCGGTTTCGAGCCGCTTGGTCGACTCGCCGTTCCATGGACGGGTGAGGCGGCCGCGTGCGAGCGGGCTCCATGGCAGCACACCAATGCCCTCAGCCTGGCAAAGCGCCATCATTTCGCGCTCTTCTTCGCGGTACAGCAGGTTGTAATAGTTCTGCATAGAAACGAAGCGCGTCCACAGGTGCAGGTCGGCCAGGTAAAGCGCCTTGGCGAACTGCCAGGCATACATGGAGGACGCGCCGATGTAGCGGACCTTGCCCGACTTGACGAGGTCATGCAGCGCCTCCAGCGTCTCCTCGATCGGCGTCTCGTCGTCCCAGCGGTGAATCTGGTAGAGGTCGATGTAGTCGGTGCCCAGGCGGCGCAGGCTGTTCTCGGCCTCGGTCAGAATGGCCTTGCGCGAAAGGCCGGCGCCATTGGGGTCCTTAGGCCGCATGGGGAAGCGGACCTTGGTGGCGAGGACGAGCTCTTCGCGCCGGGCGTGCTCTTTGACAAAGCGGCCCAGCACCTCTTCACTCGCGCCGCCGGAGTAGACGTTCGCGCTATCGAAAAAGTTGATGCCGAGGTCGAGCGCCTGCTGGAAAAAGGGTCGGCTCTCGTCTTCATTGAGTGTCCAGGCGTGGCTGCCGGGGCGGAGTTCGCCGGTGGCCGGTGCGCCGTAGGTCATGCAGCCGAGGGTAACGCGGGAAACTTTCAGGCCGGTCTTTCCGAGGCGCGTGTAGTGCATCAGAGGCCCTCCCTAGCTCTTCGATGCGCAAAGGAAAGGAAAAGGACCTGCGCTTGTGAGGGAGCTCCCGGCTGCGTTCAGGAGAGGAGCGCCTCGTTGAGCGGGGCCTCCAGCTCCTGCTGAGATTGCGCGCATGCTGCAAGAACCGACAAGCGGAGCAGCAGACAAGGGTCTCCATTTGGTAGGACCACACAGGAATACCTTGTACCGACGACGCAATGATGTCGTGCCCACAGGATGTGAATTCATGCAAAACCAATCATGCGGGCTCGATGCCGTACTTCAATGCCAGGAACTGCTGGAGTTCAAGCGGCAGTGCGGCGGCGAGCTCCTGCCAGGTGAGCAGTTGCAGGCGCGGGCGAAGCGCGGCTAGGTGAACCGCGGCGGCTACCGTGTGCCAGCGCTCGAGGAGTTCGGGGCGGCGGCCGTCGGCGAGCACGCAAAAGCTGCCGCCGGTGGCGTGGGCTGCCAACACACCACGGATTAACTGATAGCTGGCGTAATGGCCAGCGGTTCCGCGCAGAACCGGGACCATGGAGGCTCGGGCCTCGTCCCACTCTTCGGCGATTGCAACCGCGACGGTGCGCGGCAGACGCTCAAGGGCAAACACCTCAAGCAGATCGCGGAAGCGCTCGACCAGAGCGGGGCGAGCGGTTTGGAAGTCGCTCTCGGTGAGCTTTGCTTCGACCAGCAGCGAACTTAGTTGGAGGTCAACCTCGGTTGCGTCGACGCGTCCGCTGGCGAGCGGTACCCGGGGACGCACGCCGAAGTTTGCCGCAGTGCCCGTGGTTACGCCGAGCAGCGCACACACGCGGGTGCTGCGCAGCGTCGCCGGGTGGCAAAAGATGTTCATGAGCAGCGCATCGGAGGAGCAGGCGCAGTCGAGCTCGCGCCAGCACCAGGCTGCAGCAGGCCCGGCGCGGCGGCAGGCGGTATG
>CAXTPL010000237.1:0-4218 GCA_964246065.1 uncultured Acidobacteriaceae bacterium | reverse complement strand
GCGCTTACCGGCCAGGGCGTGGCCCCGAGCCTGTTCGCCGTGATGGTCGCGCTTGGCCGCGACAGGGTCATCAAACGCCTTGCCGAGGCGCCGCTCGCCACCGCCGTAACCTAGCCGCGCTCATCCTCGCGGAGCGCCTGCAGCGCCGCCGCGATCTCCGCATGAAAGGCGGCGTCCCGGGCAAAGGTATGCTGCCACGCCCGGCTGGACTGCACGGCATCTTTTGCCGCAAGCAGCGGCATCCCGGTCAGTTCGCTGAGCAGCTTGATTGAGTCCATGCGGCTAAGGCCGCCCTTGGCCAGCACCCCAATCACCAGCTCGTGCGAAGCGCCCGCTTCCGCCAGCCGCTGCGCATCCACCGCCAGGGCATTCTGCTCCGGCAGCTTGAAGTGCCCGGTCAACGCGCCACCACATCCAGCGCAACCGGTGCTTTTTTCGGCGGGTAACAGGAGTCTGTGTCGCAGGCCTGGTACCGGAGCGCGGCTTGCACCAGATGGTCGCCCCGCGTAGCCGTCAAGTGCACGCGCAGCACCAGCTCGCCCGTGTACACGCTCAACTTTTGGTTAGGGAACGCCTTCAGGGCATAGTCGGCGCCAGGGGGAAAGTCCACTGCTGACACGCTGACACCGGGAGGCTCGGCAACGATGAGTTCTGTGCGGATCAGGCTTTTCTCCCGCGGCTCATGCGAGTTGATGTGAAGCCCGTCCCGGATGCGGAAGTGCAACTCCACCACGGTGGGTTTGGCAGCCTCGGCGGAAACCTGCTCCGGATACTGATAACGAACGGCCGGCGCGGAAGCGTCGCCGGTTGAAGCTTGCCAGGGCAGTTGCTGGGCGGCTTCCGCTGCGGGCAACACGGACAGCGATAGCAGAAGCGCCGCGGACAGCGCTGCGAGAGGAGCTCCAAGAAGCAGCACCAGGTTGCTACGCTTTGCCACTGGCCATCGCCTTTTTGATCTTCGCTTCCACTTCATCCAGAGACACCAGCCCGGTGACCACATCGGTCACCTTGCCTGCTCGATCCACATAAAACGATGTGGGATAGGCATCGAGCTCCCCAAAGCTTTTCAACGAATCGCCGTTCAGCAGCACCGGGTAGTTCATCCGCATGTCCCTGGCAAACTTGGCGACCTCGCCTTTCTCCGTGGCGAGCTTGGACTTGTCGTCCAGGTCCAGCTCATCGGCAGAGACCCCGAGGATCTCAAAGCCCTGCGCCGCATACCGGTCGTGCAGCTTTTCAAACCAGGGTATCTCCACCTTGCACGGCGCGCACCAGGTGGCCCAAAAGTTCACCAGCACGGCCTTGCCCTTGTAATCGGCGAGCGAGATTTTTTTGCCCGCGGTATCTTCAAGCGTAAAGTTGGGCGCGGGCTTGCCCAGCAACGGGTTGGGCGGCTCAGCCTCTGCGGCCGCCATTGTCGCGCTGCCGTCGGGCGTCAGCACCAACTCGTGTGCCTTGCGCTCGGCCAGCATGGCCTTGCGAGCGCGGTAGTTTGTGATGCCGGACCAGACGATCAATCCCAGTGCGGCGACCATGACGACCAGAACAAAAGCTTTCCGTGGCAAGGCGGCGTTCCCCTTTGTGCGGGCACCACTATTCTACGAGAGCACCCTGCACCGGGTCGCCGCCTTGCCTGCCTATGCCGCGCAATGCTCTGATAGGACAACAAAATGGCGCCGAATCCCACTCCATCGAGGCTGGTACGCATTGAAGCCGAGGCTCTACTCGCGCTGGCCGACCGGCTTGAAGGACCCATGGCGCCGGCTTTCGACGACGCAGTTGCGCTGGTGGTCGAGTGCGGGGCGACACGCCGGGGCCGCGTCGTCGTCACCGGCATGGGCAAAAGCGGCATCATCGCGCAAAAGATCGCCGCTACACTTTCCTCCACCGGTTCGCCGGCCTTGTTTCTGCACCCTGCTGAGGCTGTGCATGGCGATATCGGCATGCTCGCGGCCGGAGACCTGGTACTCGCGCTCTCTGCCAGCGGCGAAACCGAAGAGATCCTGCGCCTGCTCGCCACCCTGCGCCGCATCGGCGACGGGCTGATCTCGTTCTGCTGCAACATGGACTCAACGCTCGCTCGCGCCAGCGATGTGGCCCTTGACTGCAGCGTTGCGAGCGAGGCCTGCGGGCTCGGCCTGGCGCCTACCGCCTCGACCACCGCCATGCTTGCCCTTGGCGATGCGCTGGCTATCGCCGTCTCCATGCGCAAGGGCTTCCGTGAGGAAGACTTTGCTTCGCTCCACCCGGGCGGCAAGCTCGGCAAACAGCTCGCCCCCGTGCGCGACCTGATGCATGGCGGCGATGCCGTGCCGCGCGTCCGCCTCGCTACGCTCATGCCGGATGTGATCTACGAGATGTCGCGCAAAGGCCTGGGCATGGCTGTTGTCGAGGATGAAGACGGCGCGCTGCTCGGGGTACTCAGCGATGGCGACCTGCGCCGCCTGCTCGAGCGCGAAGGCGGCGCGGGCCTCACCCGTACCGCGGGCGAAGCGATGCATCGCGGCGCCTGCACCATCGGCCCGGACGAGCTGGCCGTGCGCGCCCTCGCCCTGCTCGAAGCGCAGAAAATTACGTCGCTCGTCGTCGTTGAAGCCGCCGGAACCCAGGCGGAGCATGCCGTGGGCGTGGTCCACCTGCACGACCTGTGGGGCACCGGGCTCGTTTAGCGTCTCCACGTGAGCGGGGCGTTGCCGCCCGCCGGCTTCGAGTGCTCCGCAGAGCCATGGACTCGGGCCGGTACGATCCTCTCTGCTTCGCTGGCATCGATGCAGAAGCGCGCATCGGCGGCCCGGCCCGACGGGCTGCCGCGCGTTCGTTGAGGGGGGAGCGAGAACGCAGGAAACCGAGACAAGAAAAGGCCCGGCAGTGGTCTGCCGAGCCCATTCTGTTGCGCGTGGGTGCGTGCTACTTGATATTGCCGTTCAGCCCCTGCGGGAAGAACAAGCCCTGGTTGTTGGCAGAGGCAGCAGTAACAATAGCCAGCACCTGGGTGGTCGTGCGGCCAACGCCGGAGCCGTAGCTGGTGGTTCCTCCGGAGGTCTGGATGGAGTCAACCAGCGTCAGCGCGGTGTACTGCCCGGCGCTCCCGTTCAGCGCGACCGGGGTGAGCGTGATGCCGATATCGTCGCTTGTACCCGCAGCGGCGCCGGGGTTGGCAAGCGCCGATCGCAGCGCTGAGATCTTCTGGGTCATCAAGGAGTAGCTGGGAGCGCCGTTGCCAAGGAGCAGGTTGGCGGCATCGAGCGAAGCGATACTTGTGCGGACCAGCCCGGCATGGTAGGCCTCAACGGCATGAATGCCGACCGCTGCCGGAAGGATGTTGACCTTGTCGCTGATCAACGGTGCGGCGCCGTGGTAGGCGGTCACACCCACATCCTCAAAGATGTACGCGCCAACCAGGAAGGCGGCATCGCTGGCAAAGGGATCGAAGCTGGCACCGAGCCCGGCATGGCTCGCCAGCGTGTTGAAGGAGTTGTACAGGTCCAGGTTCGGCATGGCTACCGCTGCCGAACCGAGTGCGGTCTGCAGAAAGGTGACGTGCTTGCCCTCTTCCAGAGCCGTTTCTGTCGCATAGCTCTTGATGGTTGGGATGCTGAACGGCACCGCTGCAAAGCTCGGCTTGGTGACCACGGTTCCGGCTGTGCCGGTGCCCGCGGACCCGGTCAGGCTGATAGGCCCGCCCTGCGACGCAGACAGCTTGTCGATGGTCACGCCATAGACGGCTAGGTTATAAAACTGCGCCTCGAGGTACTCTAGGTTCAACGCGAAGTTAAGGATATCGGTGTCGGTAAAGGTTGCGGCGACCGCCTGGCTGCTGTAGCTGGCGAGCGCGAGCCCGGCCAGCGCGGCGCCTCCCACGGTCAGCATCTTGCGGCGGGTGTTATCAATGACTGCGTCGACCTGTTGCGTTTCCAGTGTTGCCATGATTTCTCTCCGTCCTTAGGAAGCTGTCGTCGTGATGGTGCCGTTGATGCCCGCCGGGAAGAAGCCGCCCTTGGCCACACCCGAGCCGCCCGCCGTGCCGTAGACGATGTGCAGGACTTCGTCGGTGGTGCGGGCATAGCCGATCGCGTTGACAGAGCTGGCAGCAACGATGCTGGTCGCGCTGAGCGTTGTTTCCATGCCGCCGCCGAGCGAGGCACGAAGGGCGGAGATCTGGTTGGCGATCGTGGTCAGCGTTGTCACGCCGCCTGCCGCATCGGCTCCGACGATCAG
>CAXTPL010000236.1:0-4387 GCA_964246065.1 uncultured Acidobacteriaceae bacterium | reverse complement strand
GCAACGGCTAGCCCGCCTTTGCAGCGAGGTAATAAGGTCCGAGGCTTGAGCTCGCCGTGGCCGCCTACGATGCCCACGGCCGCATGCTGAACGCCGATGTGGGCATGGGCGCATCCGGCACCGCTGCAGCCGCCCTGGGGCACGCTCCGCCGAAGTCCTACCGGGCCGAGTTGCAGTTGGAAGTGCCGCTCCATGCCGCGTGGATCCGCATCGCGGTCCGCGACGCCAATACCAACCGTATCGGCGCCATGGAGATCAAACTGCCCCTGGCAACGCAAAAGGAAACGCGCTCCTAACTCAGATCCCGTGCATCGAACGGGGTAGAGTCTTTACAGGAGCAAAACACCTACATGCCCAAGGCCTACGGCTACGCCGCACAAAACGCTACCACTCCCCTCGGCCCCTTTTCCTTCGAGCGCCGCGAACCCGGCGAGCGCGATGTCGTCGTTGAGATCGACTACTGCGGCGTTTGCCACTCCGACATCCACCAGGCACGCAATGAGTGGAAGAACGGTAAGTACCCCATGGTGCCCGGCCACGAGATCGTAGGCCATGTCAGCGCGGTCGGCTCTGCCGTGACTAAGTTCAAGGTAGGCGATGCAGCCGCCGTGGGCGTAATCGTCGACAGCTGCCGCGTATGCGAAAACTGCAAGGCGGACGAAGAGCAGTATTGCGAAAAGGGTGCAGTCGAGACCTACAACGGCAAAGACTACAACGGCCAGCCGACCTATGGCGGCTACTCAAACGTCATCGTGACGGACGAGCATTTCGTCCACACCATCTCACCCAAGCTCGACCCCGCAGGCGTGGCGCCGCTGCTCTGTGCGGGCATCACTACCTACTCGCCGCTGCGCCACTGGGGTGTTCAGGCCGGGAAAAAAGTCGGCGTGGTCGGCCTCGGCGGGCTGGGGCATATGGGCCTCAAGTTCGCACATTCGTTCGGCGCCCACGTAGTCCAGTTCACTACCTCCATGTCCAAGGCTGAAGACGCGAAGCGTCTTGGTGCCGATGAAGTTGTGCTGTCTAAGGACGACGCGCAGATGGCAGCGCATCGAGGCAGCTTCGACTTCATCCTCGACACCGTTTCTGCTCCGCATGACATGAATGCCTACCTTGGCTTGTTGAAGCGCAACGGCACTCTTTGCACAGTCGGCATCCCCGAAGAGCCGCTCTCTGTTTTGCCGTTCAGCCTGCTGGCCAACCGGCGTTCGCTGGCCGGCTCCGGCATCGGCGGCATGCAGCAAACGCAGGAGATGCTGGATTACTGCGCCGAGCACAACATTGTTTCCGATGTGGAAGTAATCGCCATGGACACGATCAATGAAGCGTACGAGCGGGTCGTCAAGGCCGACGTCAAGTATCGCTTTGTGATTGATCTAAAGACGCTGAAGCAGTAGGCGGGCGCGTGCGGGCGCGCGTCATTGCAGGGAGCGCGCTCGCTCTTTCCCTTACCTCGGAACGCCTGTGTGCGGCGCAGCGAAGAGGACGGAGGTGCGCTGGGCTTGGTGCATCTGGAGCAGGCGGTAGGCGACAAATGCGACAGAAAGCAGTGGGAGCGCAGCCGGCGTTGCCTGGAGCAGGGCGCCGTGGGTCAAACGCTTGACGATCGACTCAAGAAGAAAGCTGCCTGCCTCTACCGAGAACAAACCCAGCAGCGCCAACTCCCAACCGTTGATGCGGCGCGTGAGCGCGCGATGCCATGCAAACACCAGCAGGGGAACCTCCATGCAGTAGGAGTGTCGCCAGGCTACAGGGCTGAGCGACACCGAGACGGCGCACAGCGCGGCCAGGATCTCCGCGCGCTGCACGATGGAAATGCGGCGGCCAAGTCGCAAAACAAGCAGCAGGAGGGCGCCGAGCAAAGCCGCGCACGCCAGCTTAGCCAGTTGCACGGTCCATGCCGGCGCAGAGGGTCTCGGCGGCGCGCTGTCGTCGTCAAGCAGCGATACGTTGGTCAGCGCAAGGTCAGCCCCCCGGTGAGCCATAACTGTCAACTGCAGCGCCGACGGAAGGGTCTTGTTCTGGAGGTTGGGCACGCCGTTTGACATGGCCGGCAGGACGCGAACGAAGTACTCCTGCAGTGGGCCGGGCCCATTGCAAACAAGAACAAAGGCAACGGTGGCTGCAAGGCCGAGGGTGTACCAGCGGAGCCAGCGCCACTCACGCCAGAGCAGCAGGGGTGCAAAGGCAAGCAGCGGCGTCAGTTTGATCGCCGTAGCCAGCGCAAGCAGCAGGGCAGAGGAGCGATGCCTGCCACCAGCGTACAGCACGATGCCGGCGGTCCAACAGGCGAGCAGCACGATGCCGATCTGGCCCCAGACGATACTTTCCGCTACCGGCGTAAAGAAAAAGATCGCGAAGAAAAGAGCGCAGATCAGGCGCCTGGATAGCTCCAGGTAGGAGCCCAGAAGAAGCGCACAGCAGCCGATCAGTGCCGTGTTGAAGGCGCGCCAGAGCAGGGTAGAGGGCAGGTCCGGTATGAGCGAGATAGGAACCATCAGGTCTGCCAGCAGCGGCGGATAGATGTAGGTAGGGACTGGAACGATGCCGCGGGAGGCTGCCACCCTGGCAAAGACGGTGCCAGGGCTGGTGAGACGCAGCACCGGGTCGAGCTTAGGGTCTGGCCGTTCGTACAGGTGGGCGCCGAGATGCTGATGTACCACCATGCCGGCGGCATAATACACCTGGTAGTCTGCCTGCACCGAGAAACCCTGCTGCCGAATAGAAACAGCAAACGAGAGCAGCATGGCAAAGGCAAAGACGATCCGCGCACGCATCATCGGTATGGACCTGGAGGGAGCTTGCAGGCATGCTGGCCAGGCGCGAAGCAGCGCCACTCCCGTTTCACCTGGACCCTTTCGTACATAGCGCGACTATAGCATTCGGTCATGCGCCGGCAGGCTTCAGCTGCTTCAGTCCGGCTCCCGGGAAAGTTAGAGTGCGAGCGACTTGAGGTACTCGCGGAACCTGGGGCCCAGATCATCCCGCTTCAGCGCAAAATCCACCGTTGCCATCAACATGCCGAGCTTGTCGCCGGCATCATGGCGAACGCCTTCAAAGTTGAAGCCGTAGACCTTTTCCTTGCTCATCAGGCCCTTGATGCCATCGGTGAGCTGGATCTCGCCGCCAGCGCCGCGCTCGGTCTTCTCGAGCTCGGCAAAGATGCCGGGCGTCAATATGTAACGGCCGATGATCGCATTCTTCGAGGGCGCATCTTCAAGCTTGGGCTTTTCGACCATGCCGTGTACGTCGAAGAGCCGCGGCTTGCCAGCTACCTCATGCCCAGCAAGGACGCCATAGGCGGAGATCGCCGGCCCCTCAACTACCTGCGAGGCGATGATGGTGCTCTGCACATCGTCATAAGCCTCGATCATCTGCTTCAAGCAGGGTACCGGCGCGTCGATAACGTCATCGGGCAGCAGTACGGCAAAGGGCTCATCGCCCACCAGGTCTTTCGCCATCAGCACTGCATGGCCTAGACCATGCGCTTCGCGCTGGCGGACATAGGCCAGGTGTGCCATCTCTGAGATATGGCGGCTTAAGGCCAGCAGTTCGTGCTTGCCTTTCTTTTCCAGGTTTGCTTCGAGTTCGATGCTGCTGTCGAAGTGATCTTCAATCGCGCTCTTGCCGCGCGCCGTGACAATGATGATCTCTTCAACGCCGGCGGCCAGCGCCTCTTCTACTCCGTACTGGATAATGGGTTTGTCGACCAGCGAGAGCATCTCTTTGGGAATTGCCTTGGTCGCAGGCAAAAAACGTGTGCCGAGCCCAGCCGCGGGGAAGACTGCTTTGCGTACCTTGGAGTTCATCAGGGATCGCGCTTCCTTTCCTTATGCACCCGGCAGCACCGGGGAAACGGCGTGCCGGCTCTATGTTCCTGCAATGCCAAGCCTCTAGGATGCACCGCATGACGCCAGTGGCTAAAGCGTAGGCGAATCGTCGCCCAGCATGGCCTTGCGTACAATCTTGATCGGCGCGCCGCCCTGCTTCATGAACTCGTCATGAAATTGCTGCAGAGAGAACGCCGCACCTTGCTTCTTCGCCACATCATCGCGCAGCTTGGTGATCTCCAGTTTGCCAAGCGTGTAGTAGAGGTAGGTCGCGTCCGATGTGCCGCGCTTGGTTTCTACCGTGCCCACCGACCGCGACTGGTAGCCGTCCGAGACAAAGAAGTCTACCGCCTGGTCAAAGCTTATCTGCCCGGTGTGCATCTTGATGCCGACCACAAAGCGGGCATCGCGCAGCAGCGCGTCCTGCAACTGGCCCAGCCGGATCAGTCGCGCCTGGCGCTCCCCCTCCGGTCCGGCCGGTGAGCCGGTGCCCGGCTGCCCGTAGCCCTGGTCGAGCATCATCTGCTCGCAGTAGTGTGCCCGCCCTTCCGCGTTGG
>CAXTPL010000235.1:0-4474 GCA_964246065.1 uncultured Acidobacteriaceae bacterium | reverse complement strand
GCTTCCCAGCTCACCACTCAAGCCGCCAACTCCGGGCTTTTTTCAACAGCCCCGGTCGTTTGACAGAGTGATACGAGTTATTTGCACTGTCACTTTTCAAAGTCGACTTCAGCAGATCGCCAAAGTCCTCTTCAGCGGCTTGGCAACAGCCGAGCTAACCCGCTATGCGGCGCGGCGCAGGAGCGAGAGCGCACGATCGACAGCGGCCTCGGCGTGAATGCCCGTAGTATCGAACAACGGCACTGGGCTGTCATCCGGCTTCACCAGCAACATGATCTCCGTGCAGCCGAGGATGATTGCTTCGGCGCCCCGCTCGACCAGTAATTGCTCACCCTGGGTCGGCTGCGTGACCGTGCGGGGGGATCGGGGCTGAGCAGGTGCTTTACGCGGTGCGCTGCGACTGATTGTCTGCCTGTGTGATCACGCAGGCTGACCTGGATGGGATGACGCCTGCGCAGAAGGATGCGCTGATCCTGTCGCTGGTGGCTCGGCTGGACGATGCTCTAAGCCGGATTGCCGAGCTGGAAGCTTACGTCGCCGAGGTGACCCGGCCGCCCAGGACGCCGGACAATTCGTCCCTTCCGCCATCGAAGGGGCAAAAGCCCGACCGCACCGTGCAGATCCTGCTTCGCAAGCGGCGTGGCCGTCCCGGGGTCGCCCGTGCCCTGGCCGAGAACCCCGACCGCGTCGTGGACGCGCACGTCGATGCCTGCCCGTCCTGCCAGGCCCGCTTTCCTGCCGAGGAACAGACGGCCCAGAGCGTCTACGACCGCATCGAGTTGCCGCCCATCCAGCCCCATGTCACCCGCGTGCGCCTGTTCGGCGGGCGCTGCCTTTGCTGCGGCACCCGCGCCATGGCCCTGGCGCCTGCGGGCCTGGAACCAGGCTCGCCGTTCGGCCGCAGCATCGAGGCCACGGTGGTCTACCTCCATTACGCCCACGCCATCGGCCTTGAGCGCCTGCGCGCCGTCATGGCCGCGCTGTTCGGCCTGTCGGTCAGCGAGGGCGCGCTGTGCAACCTCCTGGCCCGCGCCAGGGCGCCGCTGGAGCGCGCGGCCGACGCCATCGCCACCCGTGTGCGCCACGCCCGCGTGGTGTGCAGTGACGAGACCTCGGCCCGCGTGGCCGGGCAGACCTGGTGGGAGTGGGTCTTTGCCACCAGAGACGGCGTGCTGCACCTGATCCGCCCCAGCCGCGGCAAGGCGGTGCCGCAGGAGGTGTTCGGGCAGGTGCGGCCCGGCGTGTGGGTGTCGGACGCGCTCGGCAGCCAGCGCGGGCATGGCGAGCGGTGGCAGATGTGCCTGGCCCACCTGCCGTGCTGCGCCCAGTATGCCATCGACTGCGGCGATGGGGTGTTTGCAGCACGGCTCAGGCTGTGGCTGCTGCGGGCGCTGGCCATCGGCAGGCGACGCCACAGGCTGCGCGATGCCACGCTCACGCAATACCGCGCCGACATGGAGCGCAGGCTCGACCGCATCATGGCCCGCGCCGTGCCGCAGGGCCGCGCGGGCGAAAGGCTGCGTCGCCGCATCGGACGGCACCGCGAGCACCTGAGCGTGTTCCTGGCCGACCGCGAGGTGCCCGCCACCAATAACGTGTCCGAGCGCGCGCTGCGGCCCAGCGTGATCTTCCGCAAGGTCACCAACGGGTTCCGCTCCGAGTGGGGTGCGGCCACCTACGCCGCCTTCCAATCCGTCGTCAGCACCGCAAAGCTCGACAACGCAGCCGTGCTCGATGCCTTGCGCCTCGCACTATGCCGCAAGCCGGTCGCCAAACCAGGGTGAGCAGTTACCGCTGGGGCATACCTCAATGAGAATATAGCTGCTTGAGGTGGACACCAGTGTCACTTTTCAAAGTCGACTTCAGCAGATCGCCAAAGTCCTCTTCAGCGGCTTGGCAACAGCCGAGCTAACCCGCTATGCGGCGCGGCGCAGGAGCGAGAGCGCACGATCGACAGCGGCCTCGGCGTGAATGCCCGTAGTATCGAACAACGGCACTGGGCTGTCATCCGGCTTCACCAGCAACATGATCTCCGTGCAGCCGAGGATGATTGCTTCGGCGCCCCGCTCGACCAGGCGAGCGATCACCGCCCGGTAGGCGGTGCGAGACGCAGGTTCGGCTCGCCCCTGGACCAGTTCATCGTAGATGATCCGATGCACTATTGCGCGGTCGTCGGCTTCTGGGATCAGCACGTCGAGGCCGAAGCGTTGTTGCAGCCGACCCTTGTAGAAGTCCTGCTCCATCGTGAATGCGGTGCCGAGCAGGCCGACGCGCTTGACGCCTTGCGCCTTGATCCGCTCTGCCGTGGGGTCGGCGATATGCAGCAGGGGAATGCGGACGGCGGACTGCACTTGGTCGGCCATCTTGTGCATGGTGTTGGTGCAGATCAGGAAGAAGTCGGCCCCCCCCTCGTTCCAGGCGCTGTGCGGCATCGATCATCAGCGCCGTCGCATCATTCCAGCGCCCGGCGTGTTGCAAGGCCTCGATCTCACCGAAGTCGAACGACCACATCAGGCATCGTGCTGAACGCAAGCCACCCAGCCGAGACCGGACCACTTGGTTGATGATCCGGTAGTACTCGGCCGAGCTCTCCCAACTCATGCCGCCGATCAAGCCGATGACGCCTTGCTGCGACATGGATCAATTCCTTCACGGGGTTGCGGGGATACGCTTGGGCGCTTTTTGCCGGCCGAGCACGCTGAGCCCATCGGGCCGCAGCTCGCCTTTAGGCGTGACATGGCGATAGAGCGTCTGGCGGGTGACGCCCAACTCGGCGCACAGCTCGCCGACCTTGGTGCCGGGCTGGCCCATGGCCGCCTGAGCCAGCCGCAGTTTCGCTTCTGTCATCTTGAACGGCCGCCCGCCGTTGCGACCCCGAGCGCGGGCGGACGCCAGCCCGGCATGGGTGCGCTCGACGATCAGTTCGCGCTCGAACTCGGCGAGCGCTGCGAAGATGCCGAACACCAGGCGGCCATTCGCGGTCGTGGTGTCGAGGTTGGCGCCCTGACCGGCCAGCACCTTGAGGCCCACGCCGCGACCAGTGAGGTCGTGGACGAGGTT
Organism: uncultured Acidobacteriaceae bacterium; assembly: GCA_964246065.1. Classification (GTDB taxonomy): domain Bacteria; phylum Acidobacteriota; class Terriglobia; order Terriglobales; family Acidobacteriaceae; genus EB88. Next base: position 1,414 of record CAXTPL010000235.1, on the reverse strand, counting down.
GACCAGGTGGCGCAGGTCGCGGCCGAGCCGGTCGAGCTTCCACGTGACGAGGGTGTCGCCCTTGCGCAGCGCTTTCAGGCACGCCTCCAGCCCCGGCCGGTCGTCGCGCTTGCCGGAGGCGTGGTCCTCGTAGAGGCGTTCCGTCTTGACCCCGGCCGCGAGCAGCGCGTCGCGTTGCAGGTCGAGCACCTGGGAGCCGTCCGCCTTGCTCACGCGCATGTAGCCGACCAGCACGGGGAAACTCTGCTCCATATACGACCGGTTGCGTGACAGCCCGGCCGAACCGGCTAGCCGAGTGCAACGGTGTCACATAACCGGTCACGCCGTCTATGCTCTGCAAACCTAGTCGCCATTGATTGTGGGATGATCCGCCAGCCGGTCCGTCATCAGCCTGATCGTCGTCCTGATCTGCGCCAGGCCGTCCCGCCCCTCCTCGGTCATCATCCAGTCCGCGATCTTGGCCGTCAGCCGCCCAATGATCGCCGCGGTGTTCATGCCGCACAGCTGCTCGACAGACACGCCCGTGCCGGCAGCCAGCATCGCCAATTGTGCGTCGGTGATGGTCTCCAGGTCTCGCGCGCCCGGACCGGTGCGGCCCAGGGCGCGGCGGAGGAACGTGTCGTAGCCGACGCCGTACGCGCCGGCGATCCGGCGCACCCAGGTTTGCAGCACCTCCCATTCGCGCGGCTTCGGGTGCAGCGGCCAGCGCCGGTCCGGAACGAGGTCGATGATCCCAACTCACCGCAGCTCGCGCTCGAACATGCGACGCCGCACCGTGGGTGGCTGGTAGGCGGCTGTGTCCAGTGTCGTGCGGTCGATCCGCTCCTCGCCTGCCAGCAACGCCGCCTCCATGGCGGCGGCAAGCAGGGCCGCCACCTCGCCGATCGTGCCCTCCGAGCGGCGCAGCACGTGCGCGCGCAAGGCAGGCGCACCCAGGCCGGACGGCTCGCACAACGGCAGCACCGCCTCGAAGCTGGCAAGCAGGCGGCCGAACTCGGGGCCGTCCTCCCAGGCCGGCAGCAAGAAAGGCTCGAAACGGTTTTCGAGCTGGTCGTCGCTGCGGATGGCGAGATACGCCTCGCGCGTGCCGAAGCAGGCAATCGGGATGCGGAGTTCGTTGCCGAGATAGCGCAGCAGGTTCAGCAGCTCGCGCTGCCGCGCGCCCGATGCGGCCAGCAGGTTGTGCAACTCGTCCAGCAGCAGCATACGGCAGCCCACCTCGCGCAGCAGCCGCATCGCCAAGACTTCGCGGTCGGGCAAACGGCCATACATCGCGCCGGGCATCCCGAGGGCCGCCAGCACTGCCGCATACAGCCTCCCGACCGTGGGCGAGGGCGGCACTTGCACCAGCAGCCCGGGGATGACTTCGTGGTCGCCATCTTCGGACGGGTGCTGCGGGTGGCTGCGCAGGATA
>CAXTPL010000234.1:0-4594 GCA_964246065.1 uncultured Acidobacteriaceae bacterium | reverse complement strand
TACTAGGGGCAGGCATGTCCCTGCTCTGGATCCGAGTTGCCGCCACCCTTTATGGCGCGGCCAGCGTGTGCGCGCTGCCGGCCGTGCTGTGGAGCCGTGCCCTGTGGCGCCGCGCGGCCATTGCCCTGGCTACAGCCGGATGGCTGTTCCACTTTGTTTCTTTCAGCGAAACCCTTGCCGGTGCGCACCGGCTTATCCCGGTCGGCATGCACGAGGTGCAGTCCACCCTGTCGCTGCTCATCGCGACCGCGTTCCTGGTCATCGTCGCCGGCTACCGGACTGTTTCCTTCGGCATCTTCGCACTGCCGCTGGCTTTTCTGTTGACGCTGCCTTCAGCACTTGGACCGGATCAATACACGTTTTCCTCGCCGCTGGTCCGCGGCGGATGGATCTTCATCCATGTGACGGCGCTGATGGCGGCCGACGCAGCGCTGCTTTTCAGCCTGCTGGCCAGCCTGCTTTATCTGGCGCAGGAGCGCCGCTTGAAAGACAAGCAGATGCCCGGCTTCCTGACCTGGCTGCCGCCGCTTGAGACGATGGACCGCATCGCGCAAAATACGCTGGTGTTCGGCTTTGCCTGCATGACGCTGGGGCTTTTTATCGGCTCGTTTATTGCGCAGGAAAAAGTCGGGCCCGCATACTTTCGCGATCCAAAGGTGCTGCTCTCCTTCGCCATGTGGGTGCTTTACGTGGTGATGCTGTTTGTGCGGCGCAGTACCGGGCTGCGCGGCCGGCGGGCGATCTTCTGGTCGTCCACCGTGTTTCTGCTCATGTTGAGCGTTTGGGCGGCCAACCTGTTCTCATCTGTCCACAGGTTTGCCCGGCCGTGAAGTTTCTTCTTGCAGGCATCAACCACAAGACCGCGCCGGTGGAGCTGCGCGAGCAGCTGGCCATCTCGTCTGACCGGCTTGCCGAGGCGACCCGGTCGCTGCTCGCGCACCCGGGCGTGAGTGAGGCAATGATTGTTTCCACCTGCAACCGGGTGGAAGTGCTGGCGGCTTACCGTGAGGCGCTGCCGGATATGGCTGCTTTTTTCGACGCGCACTTTGCCGTCTCCCCTGCCGAACTGCGTCCGCACCTGTACCAGCACCGCGATGCAGAGGCCGTGCGTCACCTCTACCGTGTGGCTTCAAGCCTGGACTCGATGGTGGTGGGCGAGCCGCAGATTCTCGGCCAGGTCAAGGAGTCCTACACGGTTGCGCGTACACTTGGCGCCGTACGCAAGGAGCTCGACCGGCTGCTGCAAAGTGCGTTTGCGGTGGCGAAGAAGGTACGGACGGAAACCTTGATCGGCAGCTCCTCGGTCTCGATCGCCTCTGTGGCTGTCGACCTTTCGCGCAAGATCTTCGGCTCGCTCGAAGGGCGGCGCGTGCTGCTGGTGGGCGCGGGCAAGATGGGCGAGCTGGCCGCCCGGCACCTGTTGCAGCAGGGTGCAAGCTCCATCCTGATTACCAACCGGACAGAAGAACGTGCGCTGCGGCTTGCACGCACCTTTGGCGGTACGGTGCTCCCATTTGGCGAGCTCCTCGCCCGTGCCGGCGAGGCTGACATTGTCATCACCTCTACCGGCTCGTCCGACTTTCTCTTTCGGCGCGAGCATGGCCAGCAGTTGCTGCACAAGCGGCGCGGCCGGCCGATGTTCTTCGTCGACATTGCAGTTCCGCGCGACGTGGACCCGGAGATGAACCGGGTGGATGGCGTGTTTCTCTACGACATCGACGATCTGCAAACGGTGGCGCTGGCCAACATGGCCGATCGCTCGCGGGAAGCGTTGAGCGCGGAACGGATCATCGCAGACGAGGTGGCGCGGTTTGCCCAGCGCAGCGCCGCGCTCGACGTGGTGCCGGCACTGGTTGGGCTGCAGCAAACGGTGGAAGCGATGCGGCAGGCGGAGCTGCGGCGCGCGCAGGCACGTCTGCAGGGCTTGACCGCCGAGCAGCTGGCGGCGGTGGACGCACTGACGCGCGGCATCGCGAACAAGTTTTTGCACCTGCCTTTGCAGGCGCTGCGGGAGGCGGCGCAGCAGGGCGATGCGAGCCGGCTGGAGGTGCTGCGCGAGACCTTCCACCTCGAAGCGGAGCCGCAGCCGGTAGTGAACGGCGTGCGCGGCACGCTACCCCAGACCCTCGGTGAGAGCGCCGGCGTCGAGGACGACGCGGCCAAGCCGGGTCAGCGCGAGCAAGAGCCTCAAGCCTCGGTAGCTGGGGGAGGGAAGCGCGCATGATCCGGATCGGCTCGCGCGGCTCTGCGCTGGCGCTGTGGCAGGCCAACCATATTGCCGAAGCATTGCGTGGCGCCGGGCACGAGGTATCGATCGAGGTCATCCGTACTACGGGCGACCGGCTGCAAACGGTGAGCTTTGCCGAGGTGGGCACCAAGGGCATGTTTACCAAGGAGATTGAGGAGGCTCTGGCTGCGGGCTCGATCGACCTCGCGGTCCACTCGCTCAAGGACCTGCCCACGGTACTTGATCCCTTGTTTGCGCTGGGAGCGATCCCGCGCAGGGCTGACCCGTCAGACGCTTTTGTGTCGAAAGACTACGCGGGCTTTGCCGCTTTGCCGCAGGGCGCGCGTGTGGGCACCAGCAGCCTGCGCCGGCAGTCGCAGCTGCGCGCCTTTCGCTCCGACCTGGAGTACGTAGAGTTTCGCGGCAACGTCGACACGCGCCTGCGCAAGCTCGGCGAGGGCCAGGTGGAGGCGATCGTGCTGGCCTCAGCCGGGCTCGACCGCCTGGGCTACACGGACTGGTTGCGCGAGCGTTTCTCCTCGCTGGTGCTTTGCCCGGCAGCAGGGCAGGGGGCGCTGGCGATCGAAACTCGTTCGGGAGACCAAGCGACCGCTGCGGCGCTGGCCTTTCTTGACGACGCGGACACGCGCTTTGCCGTGACCGCCGAACGCTCGGCGCTTTCCGCGCTGGGCGGTGGGTGCCAGGTGCCGATCGGCATCCATTGCCATCGCGATGCAGCCGGGTGGATGCTGACCGGGGTTGTTGCCTCAGCCGGCGCGCACCACGGGCAAGGGCTGGTGCGCGTGCAGCTTGGTCACCAGCATGCCGAAGGGGAGCCGGCGCTGACCCAGCATGCCGCCGGGAAGGCGGAAGCGGGAAGTACGCAGGCGGCACACGCGCTAGGCGAGCGCCTGGCGCGCCAGCTGCTGGCGCAGGGCGCGGGGCCGCTTTTGGGGCTGCCGGATGCAGTGGTTGAAGCCGGGCCGGTCGTGGCCGGCGCGTGCGCCCGGCTCCAGAGCAGCCCGGCCGCCCGCCCGGACCGCTCGCCGGGCAAACCATCGTCGTGACCCGGTCGCGCGATCAAGCCTCAAGCCTGAGCGAGCGGCTGTGCGCTCTGGGCGCGTCGGTTGTCGAGATCCCGACCATAGCCATTTTGCCGCCGCTCTCCTATGCTCCGCTCGATGCGGCGCTGGCATCGCTGGCCGGCTTTGACTGGCTTGTTGTGACGAGTGCCAACACGGCGCGGGTACTGAGCGAGCGCCTGGCGGCCAACGCTCTCCGGCTAGATCGACAACCGCAAACGGTTGCTGTTGGGCCGTCCACTGCGGCCGCTCTCCGCACCCTCGGCTGGCGGGTAGATCTTGTGCCCGAGCCGGCGGTGGCGGAGTCTGTGGTCGCCGCGCTGCAAGGCAAGGTCGGCCGCCGGCGCGTCCTGCTGGCCCGCGCCCAGGTTGCACGCGACCTGATCCCGGAAGCACTAGGCGAGGCCGGAGCGGAGGTGACCGTGGTAGATGCCTACCGCACCGTTCTGGCAGAAGACTCTGCCCCGCTTGTGCGCGCGCTGTTTGGCGCGGAAAGCCTGCGCACCATCGACGCGCTTACCTTTACCAGCTCTTCAACCGCGAAAAACTTTGCCGCTTTGCTGGAGATGACCGGCTTGCAATGGCCTGAGGCACCGCACGTGCTTTCGATTGGCCCGGTGACCAGCGCCACGCTGCGCGGACTCGGCGTAGAACCGAAGGCCGAGGCGGCGCAGCATGACGTTGAGGGATTGGTGCGGTGTGCGGTCGCTGTGCTTGCTGATCGGTCGTTGTTCCGCGGATAGCGCTCTTGTGCGGGCGTCACCGCGGTGAGCATCGCGAAGAAGCCAACGAGCGAGAACAACGGCATGGCTACGGCACCAGCACGATTTTGCCCCCGGCGCCTCCGCTCTCGGCCAGCCGTGTCGCCTCCTGGATCTCCGCCAGCGGAAACGCCCTGGCTATGGGGATGACGAGCTGTCCGCGCGCGACCTCCTCGGCCAGCTGGTAGAGCCGCGAAGCATCCGGCTGCGCCATAAAAGCCTCCACCCGGATGCCGCGGCCGGGCGGGTATGCCGGGCCGCCTACCACCGTTCCCCACACGCCGCCATCCTTGAGGGTCTTTTCAATGCGCGCCGCCATGGCGCCACCCACCGTATCGGCAACCGCGTCCAACTCGTGTACGGTGATCATTTCGCGTTCATTGTCCAGTGCCACCACCCGGTCGACGGCCAGCTTTTCAGCTTCGGCGCGCTGGCTTTCCCGTACCGCGGCGATCACCTTGGCGCCCCTGCTCAGTGCGACGTGCACCGCAGTGCGCCCGACGCTGCCGAGCGCGCCTGTGACC
>CAXTPL010000233.1:2986-4613 GCA_964246065.1 uncultured Acidobacteriaceae bacterium | reverse complement strand
GGAGGGCGAAGGCGGTCTCAACTTTGCCGGGCGCGGGCGGGACTCCGGGCGGCAGCGCCGGGCCGGCATTGGGAGCGGGTGCGGCGTGCGGGCGGGCCCTGGCGCCCGTTGCGGCGTGATGATGCACGGGTGCGGCCGGGGTGCTTTGCGCCACAAGCGTAAAAGGCGCACACAGGGCGAACAGGACGAGCGGTTGGAGGCAGGCGGTGCGAATCGGGAGCAAAGGCGGATTCCTCTTCTGCACCTTATCGTATCGGAAGCGAATCGGAGCCAGAGCGCCGTATCGCAGGTGCCGCATCGGCTCGTACCGAGCGCAACCTCGGGAAACTACACAACGTATCGCCGACATCGTACCCACAACGATGGTTCGATCCGCCACACGTGCGACCGCGGATGAGCCGGCATGAGCGTGAAAGCACCGGAACCCCGGCTACGACTCCTGCCGGCCGCCCAGCGCACGAAGCGCCGGCCCATACGCGACGGAGGTAAACGCTTCGCCGGTGCGCACGCGCTCTTCTCCAAAGCGAGTGCTGAAGATGCGGCGCACTGCCGGCACAAACGAGCTGCCGCCGGTAAGAAACACGCGGTCTACCTGCGCGGGCAGCACCGCCGCCCCGGCAAGCAGCTCGTCTACGGCTGACTCAATGGCGCGCAGCTCATCGCCGATCCAGCCTTCAAATTCGGCGCGCGAAACGGTGAGGGCCAGGTTCATGCTGCCGTCTTCAAAGGTAAAGGCCGCTGTTTCCTCAGTGGAAAGCGCGTACTTGGTTCGCTGCACGGCCTGGTGTAGCTGATAGCCCAGGTCTTCGTCGATCAGGGTCAGCAGGGCTTCAATCTTTTCCGGTTCCAGCGCCCGCACGCGCGCGCCTTTCAGTATTTCAAGAACATTGCGCGTGCGCAGAAACGAAAGATAGTGCCAACGCTCGAGATTGCTGTAGATCCAGGCCGGCACCGCGGGCAGCACCTTGGTTCCCATGGAACGCGCGAGCGACTCGGCCCCGAGCGCCGGGGAAACGAGCCTGCGCACCAGCTTTGCATCGAATGCATCGCCTGCCAGACCCACGCCGGCATTGCCCAGCAGCCAGCGACCGCTCGGGCCTACGCGCAGCAGCGAAAAGTCGCTGGTGCCTCCGCCAAAATCTCCGATCAGCAGCAGTTCGTCATGGTCGAGCGTGGATTGGTAGGCGTAGGCAGCCGCCACGGGTTCATACTCAAACTCCACCGAGGCAAAGCCGGCAAGGGCCAGCGCGCTCCGCATCCGCTCGACGGCGTAGGCGTCATCTTCCGCGCTGTCAGAGCCTGCAAAGCGAACCGGGCGGCCGACGACGACGTGACCCACGGGCTGCCCGAACTGCCGCTCCGCGCCTTGACGCAGCTCACGCAGGATCCGCGCAATCAGGTCTTCGACCGCATAGCGACGACCGAAGATCTCAGTACCGGAAAGCGTTCGGCTGGGCAGGTACGACTTGAGCGACTGGATAAGGCGGCCTTGCGCCACGGCGCTGCCGTAGTCGGCGTGCTGCAGATAGCGCTCAATGGCCGCGGGACCGCTCCAGGTATGCACCTTGCGGGCTTCCTGCTCCAGATATAAAAGGCTGCGGAAGGAAGGGGTGAGGCCGGCCTGCGC
>CAXTPL010000233.1:0-2976 GCA_964246065.1 uncultured Acidobacteriaceae bacterium | reverse complement strand
GGACGCGCTTAGGATGTGCACCCGGGATGGAAGGCCGGGGGGGGGGAACCTGCGCGATCGGTGCGGAAGCCTCCCTGCCGGGCGGGCAGCAGCTATCGTCCGTCGCGAAGGCGGCTGGCCAGGCGATCCGGGAGCCCGGCGCGCAGAATACTCTCCTGCGCGGTTCGGAGGTCGTATGGGACGCGGCAGAAAGTGAGGGTGCGGCGGTCCGTATCGTAAAGGGCAAAGGCCGCCCGCCAATCGCCGTCGCGCGGCTGGCCTACAGAGCCGGGATTGAGCATATACCGTGCGCCGCTCGACAGCTGCAGCACCCATTCCTCGGCCCGATCGCGGGTCTCATAGTCCGGCGTGAGCCGATACCATTGCCGGCCGTCGGTGGCAAAGCCGCCCTGCAGGTGCGTGTGGCCAAAAAAGTTAATGGCCGTGGGCCAGTCGGTCAACGAGTACCAGGCTTCGCGCGCGGAAAGCACGTACTCGTCTTCATCGCGGAGCGAGCCATGCGCACAGCTGATGCCTGCTGTTGCCTCCGGCACGAGCGGGCCGTGCCCTAGATGCCGCAGCCATACCAGGTGCTCGGCGGAGAGCACGGACTGGGTCCAGCGCGCGGCTCGGCTGGCAATGGGGTTGAAGCCCTCAACGTCGGTCAGCCCGCAGCAGGCGCGGTCGTGATTGCCGCGCACAAAGAGGGTACCCAGTGCGCGTGCCTGCTCAATGACCTCGTTGGGATTGGCACCGTACCCGACGATGTCCCCCAGGTTCCAGACCATGTCGTGCGCGGGCGCCTGTTCAAGCACCGCGGAAAGCGCCTGGAGGTTGGCGTGGATGTCAGACAGGATCAGCGCGCGCATGCGAAGTCAGTCTCCACTGTAAGCCCGGCGCGGGGCGTCTACCAGCAGCAGCGAGAGCGCGGGGCTGCTCACGCGCGCACCCAGTGCCCTGGCGCTCGTTCCTGGAGCGAGCCGGCGGTCCATGCCTCGACCTGCCCCGCGGAGGCGGCGAGGCTGCTGAGCGGCTGGTCGATGCGGGTCTGCATGGTGGGGATGGCGCCAAGCAGGCTGCGTGTATACGGGTGCTGCGGCTCACGAAAAAGCACGGCTGCGGGCGCTTGCTCAAGCAGCATGCCGTGGCGCATGACGGCGACCCGGTCAGCGACCCGAGAAACAACGGCAAGGTCATGCGAGATAAACAACATGGCCAGCTGAAAACGCTCGCGCAGGTCTTGCAGCAGATCGAGGATCTGCGCCTGCACGGTGACGTCGAGCGCTGTGGTAGGTTCGTCTGCGATGAGCAGGCGAGGCCGGTTGACGATGGCCATGGCGATGAGGATGCGCTGGCGCTGGCCGCCCGAAAACTGGTGCGGGTAGTCGCGTGCGCGGCGCAGGGGGTCTGGCAGGGCGACCGCCTGCATGGCCGCCATGGTCTGCTCGCGTAGCTGCGCACGGGTGTGCTCAGGGTGGTGCGCGCGGATAGCCTCGGCGATCTGCGCACCGATGGGCATTACCGGGTTGAGCGAGGTCATCGGCTCCTGAAAGATCATCCCGATGGCTGAGCCGCGGAGTCGACGCATCGGCTCCGGAGATAACGTAAGCAGGTCTGTGGCCATGCCCCCGGGCTGCTGGAAGAGGATCGCCCCGGAAAGATGCGCCGAGGGAGCGAGGAGGCGCAGCACGGCCATGGCGGTGACGGATTTGCCTGAGCCGGACTCCCCCACCAGGCCCAGGCTTTCGCCGTGACCGATGGAGAGCGAAAGCGCATCGACTGCAGGGCGCGCTGTTTCGCCGCCAAAGCGAATGCTGAGGTTTTCGATCGAAAGCAGCGGCATCGTCCCTGAGTGTAGCTCCTCGGCGCCCCTTGCAGGGGAGCAAGGCCCCAATCGCGGCAGCGCTATGCTCGACCCACTCCCCGGTGCAGTCCGGGTCTACTCGGCCGGCGGCGCAACCGCAGCCCAGCGCAGCGCTATCGCCTCTGCCACGGCTGCGAGGGCGTCCAGGTCGGCGAGGTCGATCACCTCAGCCGGCGAATGCGAGTATCGAAGCGGCCAGCCGAGTGCCACATCCGTGGCGCCGTAGCGTAGAAAAGTCGCGCCGTCATTGCCGCCGCCCGTTACCCCGTACTGCACCGGAATGTGACTGGAGCGGGCCAGACGCAGCAGTGCCTCCACATCGGCGGTGGGCACGATGTTTGAGTTATCGACAGCGCGAATCACAAAGCCGTCGCCCAGTTTTGCGTCGGCAAAGCGCTCGGACTCAAGAGGAGAGTCGGACGAAACAAAGGTGTCGATGGCGAAGACGGTTTGCGGCTCGCGATGTTCGGCGTGCGCCTGCCGGGCGAACTCGTTGGCACCAAAGAGCCCCAGCTCCTCACGGGTAGACCAGACCAGCGTGACCTGCGCCCCGTGCAGATCAGGATGCGGGCCAAGCTGCCAGGCCGCGCGCACCAGCGCTGCGCAGCCAACGCGATCATCGAGGCTGCGAGCGGAAACACGCCCGCCCAGCAAGGTGCGGTAGCTCTTGGCTATGGTGAGCGTGTCGCCCACGGCGATGCCGAGCGAAGCTACCTCTGCCGGAGAGTGTGCCCCTACGTAGACCTGCGCGGGGGCGCGAATATCGGTGGGCCAGGCAAAGCTGGCCGTGTCGAAGGTGTCCGGCAGGCTGATCACCCCGGCGCGCACGCCGCCGCGTGTGTGCAGCAGTACCGGGCGACCCCAGTAGTAGGCTGCCGCGCCGCCGCCCTTGTTCTCAACCGCCAGGCTTCCATCGGGCAGAACCTTGCGAACTACGTAGCCGATCTCGTCCATATGCGCCATGAGGACGACGCGCCCGGCGGGGTTCGACCCGGCAGAGGCGGGAGCGGCGGTGGGCAGGTCAAGCACGAGATGGCCGCCGGCATCGACCGGCGGGTGCGCCCACGGCGGCAGCAAGGCGCGCAGCGCTGCGCGCGGCTGCTCCTCGTGCTCGCTGATGCCGTAGGAAAGGG
>CAXTPL010000232.1:365-4667 GCA_964246065.1 uncultured Acidobacteriaceae bacterium | reverse complement strand
CGGCCTTGCCTCCCACGATCGTCATAAGCACCCGCGTGTGGAGAATCGCCTCCGGCTCCGCATGCAGCAGGTCGCGATCGAGCACGACCATGTCGGCTACGAAGCCGGGCGCCAGGCGGCCCTTCCAGCTTTCGGCGAACTCGGCATAGGCAGAGCCCTGCGTGTAGGCGGAAAGCGCCTGGCCGATGGTCAGGACGGCTTCAGGGTGGAAGCTCATGGAGCCGGCCTCATCTCGCCGGGTGACGGCAGAGTAGAGCCCCCGAAAGGGCGTCACCGGCTCCACCGGGTAATCGGTGCCGAAGGCAAGCGGCACCCCCGCATCCAGAAACGCCTTCCAGGCGTAGGCAAAGGTTTCGCGCGCCGGGCCCAGCCGCGCCGGGGCCCAGTGCATATCGGTCAGCAGGTGGTTCGGCTGCATGGACGCGATTACGCCCTCCTGCTTGTAGCGTGCGATGTCGCCCGGCGCCAGCACCTGCGAGTGCTCGATGCGGAAGCGGGGCTGGCCGGCTATCCCGGCCTTGCTCCGAGCCGTCTCAGCGACGGCAAAGGCGTTCAGCGCCATGGCGACGGCACGATCGCCGATGGCGTGGAAGCCCAACTGAAAGCCGGCAGCCGCGCGCTCGGCGGCCATGGCATTCAACCTGTCCTGGTCGTACCGGGGCAGGCCGGCATTGCCTGGGTCGTCGGCATAGGGAGCCAGCATGGCTGCCGTGCGTGAGCCGAGCGAGCCATCCATAAAGCCCTTCAGCATGGTCGTGCGAAGCATCCGGTCCCCCGGCGGTTGGGAGACGCGCATCCGTTCCAGCTCTGCCAGCGGTGCATCAAAGGGCAGCCACTCGCTCACGCGCACCGGCAGCTTCGCTTCCCGCTCCATTTGCTGCAGCACTTTGAAGTCTTCCCACGAGGAGTTGTCCTGGACCGAGGTCAGCCCGTGCGCAGCAGCGTCGGCCAGGGCAAGTTCCAGGCCGCGGCGGCGATCCTCCTGGCTGGGCGGCGGAATCTGCGCTTCAATCAGCGCCCGGGCAGGGCTTTCGCGGACAATGCCGGTAGCCTGCCCGCTTGCGTCGCGATCGAAGTGGCCGCCCTGCGGGTCAGGCGTTTTTGTGGTGATCCCCGCTGCAGCTAGCGCCGCTGTATCCGCGACCGCGATGTGGCCGTCGATCCGTGAGAAGAGAGCCGGGTGCCCGCCTGTGACCGCGTCCAGATCCTGGCGGGTTGGCAGGGTCTTGCCGCCCGGCCACAGGGTATGGTCCCAGCCGCCGCCGGTGAGCCATGCACCGGGTGTCGCGGTACGGGCTGCGGTGCGCACGCGAGACTGAAACTCGGCAAGGTTGCGGGTGCCGGTGAGGTCGACCGTGAGCCGGATATGGCCTGCTTCGCCCAGGTGCACATGCGCGTCGTTGCAGCCGGGCATGGCAAAGGCTCCATGGAGGTCGACAACGATGGTGTGCGGGCCGCGGAAGCGCGCCTGCAGCTCGGCGCTTGTGCCGGTTGCCTGGACGACGCCGTTGCTGGCGGCAACCGCTTCGACCATGATCGGATGCGCCGTGGCAAGGCCGTCGCCGGTAAGGATTTTTCCGTGGAGGTACAGGATGTCAGCCGGGGAAGGCCCCTGGGCTGCAAGCGTCAAGGGAAAGAAGACCAGAAGCAGGGCGGCAACAGGGGAAAGAAAGCGCACCCCGGGAGTGTAGCAGGGCAGGGCCGCGTAGCTTTGCGGCCGGCCAAGGGCGCGGCAGCGAGAGCGCAGGCAGCTAGGGCGCGAAGTTGCAGCTAGGACGCGCAGGCAGCTAACGCTCCACGTGCAGCTAGGACGCGCAGGCAGCTAGGACGCGCAGGCAGCTAGAACGCGGCGTGCAGCTAGGACGCGGCAGCCGGCTGATCGGCCGCCAGGGCAAGCAGCAACAGGAGCACCCTGCGCAGCCCCAGCTCGCGCGTGTGGGCGTCAAACCATTCGCCGCGGGTATGGATGCCGCCGCCCTCACCGCCGGCGCCGATGCTGATCGCCTCAACTCCCAGCGAAAGAGGGATGTTGGCATCGGTTGAGGCGGTGCGGTACTCGGTACGCAGGTTCAGGTGCCGGTCCACGCCGCGCAGCAGCTCAAGGATGCGGGCTTGCGGCGGCAGTTTGCCCGCGGGGCGGCTGCCGATCGGCGTAACGGTAAAGCTGAGCGCATGGGCTGGCTCGCCCTGGGCCGCGGCCTCGTCGTTTGCGGCAACCACCGCATCCTCGACCGCCCGGTGCAGCTCGACCTCCAGGCGAATCAGCTCCTGAGGGTCGGTCGAGCGCAGGTCGAACCGCGCCGAAGCCTGCTCGGGGATGGCGTTGACCGCGCTTCCGCCTTCGATGGTGCCAACGTTCCAGGCGCTGCGTGCGCGTTCCGGCAGCTGAGCACCGGCGGCGTGGTTGGCCACCGGATGAAGTTTCGCCGTGCGATAGATAGACGCGCGCTCTGCCGGCGTGCCGGTGCTTTCGGGCGCGTCCACGGGAACCATGGCGTGCATCGAGGCGATCGCGCGGCACAGGGCGGCGATCGGGTTGGGGCGGCGAGCATCCGTCCAGGAATGGCCGCCCGAGCCGCGAAGCGCCACCTCAAAGCGGCGGCTGCCAAGCGCGCCGGTCACGGCGACCTCGTGGCCCGCGCCGTCCAGTACCAGGTGCGCCGCGATCTCCCCGCGCCAGCGCGCATGTCGGTAGATATGCCGCATGCCCCGCAGGTCGCCTTCGCCTTCTTCGCCCACGTTGCCCGCAAAAACGATGTCGCAGCCCGGCTCGAGTCCGGTGTGGATCAGCGCGGCGGCAAGCGCGAGCAGCCCCGCCAGTCCGGCTCCGTTGTCGCAGGCGCCGGGCGAACTCAGCCGGGTGCCGTCGACCGCAGGCGCGAGCGGCGTGTCCGCGGGAAAGACAGTATCGATGTGCGCGGAAAGGAGCACGACGGCGCTGCAGGCCTCGGACGGGGGCGAGCCGGAGGGAGCGCCGGCCGACCCGCTGCTTAACGTGCCAAAAACGTTGCCGGCGCTGTCCTGCTCAAGCTCCGCCAGCCCCAGATCTCTGAAGCGTTCGAGCAGCCAGGCGGCGCGGGCCTGCTCGCCGAATGGGGGCGCGGGAATCGCGACAAGCTCTGTTTGCCAGCGCATGATCTGCTGCTCATGCAGGTGCAGCCACTGGAAAGCCTCATGTACGCGTCGCATGGAGGCGATCTGGGCGATGTGCGAGAAGGCGGTGGCTGCGGCTGGCATGGCGGGCTGCTTCAGGGTAGCACTGCGTCGCCCGTCGGGCGTGGCGGGCCTGCTCCGGCAGGCTCGGCGTCGCGGTAGGCGACAGAGTGCAGGAAGAGCCCGCAGGCAGGGGCGGTCGGCCCGGCGGCGGAGCGATCCTTCGCGGCCAGAATGGCACTCATCTCGGCTGGGGTGAACTGCCTGCGGCCCACCGCTAAAAATGTTCCTACCAGGTTGCGCACCATGTGGTGGAGAAAGCCGGTACCTCGCACCCGGTAGATGAGCAGCTGGCCCGGAGCCTCGGTCCCCGCCTCAACAGTCCACGCCGAGTGGAGCAGGGTGCGGGTGGTAGGGCGTGGCCCGGCTGGCGCAGTGGAGCCGGGCGGCGCGGCACGGGAGGAAAGGTCAGGCTCCCGCGCGGCAAAGGAGGCAAAGTCGTGCTCGCCCAGCACCAGCGCTGCGGCTTGTTGCATGGAGTCGAGGTCGAGCGGCCAGGGGCAGGCGTGGACATAAGGAGCCAGGGTGGGTGGGCAAAGCTCGCCGCGAAAGATGCGGTATTCGTAGAGCTTTGACAGCGCGCTGTGGCGGGCGTGGAACCCGGGCGGCGCGTGCTCGGCTGCGAGGACGCGCATGGCTCCGGGAAGCGTGCGATTCAGCGCGCGCTGAAGATTCGGAGCCGGGATAGGAGCAAGCAAGGAGCAGGAGGCGACCTGGCCGAGCGCGTGCACGCCCGTATCGGTGCGGCCGCTGCCTTGGGGAAGCACGGCTTCGCCCGTGACGCGCTCCACGGCCGCGGCCAGGGTGCCTTGCACCGTGCGCCGATCAGGCTGCACCTGCCACCCATAGAACGGGCCGCCATCGTAGGCCCGCGTCAGCTTCCAGTTTTGGGGCGAGGGGCCGCCCGGCACCCGTGGAGCAATCATTCGGGTCTCATCACCTTTCCGGTTCTATCGCTTTTCCACACGGGCATGCCCTCCCTTGAGCCTAAAGCAGCCGAGCTTACTCCAAGGTAAGCACCAGGGTTGAGGCTGCTCACGATATACTCGCCGTGATTCTGTCACAGGCGCATGTCGTTACTCTCTGGGC
>CAXTPL010000232.1:0-355 GCA_964246065.1 uncultured Acidobacteriaceae bacterium | reverse complement strand
GGGGCGCGTTCTGCCCGCGGGGCGCCCAAGGATCCGAAGGCGGGGTCGGCTCGTATGAGGTTGCAGGTTTGTTGTGTATGAAGGGTGGAGATGGAGGATGGGAGCATTGCCAGGCGCTCGGCAGAAGCGAGACGCGCACCAACAGCAGGGATCGGGCAGCACGTGCAGCAAGCTGCGTGCCGCCGCCGCGTGCAGTTGTCTTGTGCTTTCCTCGGTGCAGGGCATCGCCATGCCGCAGCAGGCGCCCGCGCCCGCGCAGACCCAGCCCGGCGACACCGCGGGCAAGGGCAAGACGCAGCCCACCCAGACCAGCATCACTGATACCACCGCCGGTCTGCCGACCGACCCTTCGCCC
>CAXTPL010000231.1:0-4693 GCA_964246065.1 uncultured Acidobacteriaceae bacterium | reverse complement strand
CCGCCGAACCGTCCCTTCGCCGGTCGATCGTCCGGCAGTCCCGATGCATCCTCCAAGAGGCAGCTGCAGGGGACAATGATCTCCTTGCCGGACTCAAGCGTCCTGGTCCAAGGGTTCAAGGAGCGGTCTTCCGTCAGGCCGTCATCAGGGATCGGCGTGAGTGCATGTCGCGGGCATTCTGCGGAGCCGGCATGCGCGGCGAGCTGAAGCCCTTCGTCGGTGCGCAGGTAGATCGCAATCGAGGACGAGCTCCCGAGTCGATGATAGGCATCGGCAACCAGACGGAGGCTGATCTCGAGATCCTCATGCCCCAGGACCGCGAGGATGAAGGAGTTCTTCTCCTTGTCCCAGGTTTCCCGCATTTTTCGTTCGGAGATGTCATTGAACAGGACAACGGCACCAGAGGGCAGGCCTTGATTGAAGATGGGAGTCGAAGTGTAGGCGACGGGGAAGCAGGTGCCGTCCTTGCGCCAGAAGACCTCCGTTTCACTGCGGTGCACCTTGCCGTCGCGAAGAGCCGCATAGATCGGGCAAAGTTCGCGCAGGTAAGGCGTACCATCCTGGTGCGAGTGGTGGATGAGCGCGTGCTGAGGCTTTCCGATGAGCTCGCCGGCTGTCCAGCCGATCATTCTTTCGGCGGCTGGATTGGCAAAGGTCGTGTTGCCGGAAGCGTCCAGGCCGTAGATGCCTTCCCCGGCGCCCTCCAGGATGAGCCGGTAGGTTTGATTGTCTTTTTGAGCGGCACCCAGCGCGGTTCCAAGCTGGTCTACGAGAGCCGAAAGCGCCGACTCGGACCCTGGCACCGGCGGGGCGAGCGAAGGCGGGCGAGTCAGTTGTGGCTGAGCGCCATTCGCTGTTCGTTGCATGCCCTTTCTATCGGCCACTTGGGCCGCCAGAGCAGAGTCCCAACGTAATCTTGCAAGGCGCAGGCATCTTGGTAGGAGAGGAAAGGGCGTCCCAAAATGGGACGCCCTTGGCTGGGAAGAGAGTACAGGAAATCAGCGCCGGGCATTGATGATCTTTTGCGTGCCGCCGTTCTTTTTGGCAGCACGGCGTGCGGCGATCGCCCGCATCTCGCGTCCGAGTGAGGTGCGGTTCATAACGCCTTGCTGCACGATCCCGAGCACATTGGAGCAGGCCCAGTACAGGGCCAGGCCGGAGCCGATGTTCCACGTCATGAAGCCGAAGACAGCGGGCATGGTGAGGGCCATCATGCGTTGCTGCTGGGGGTCCACGCCAGGCGATGGGGTGAGCCACTGGACGGCAAACATGCTGATGATGAAGAAGATAGGAAGGATGTGGTAGGGGTCTGGGGAGGAAAGGTCAGGAAGCCATAGCCAGTGCGCCTGGCGGAGCTCGATCACGTTTGACAGCATGCGGTAGAAGCCGAAGAGCAGAGGCCATTGCAGCAGCATGGGAAGGCAGCCGCCGAACATGTTGACGCCTTCGCGCTTCTGCAGTTCGAAGACTTCCTTGTTCATCTCCTGGCGCTTGGGGTCGGTGGCCTTGTACTTGGCATAGCGGGCCTTGATCTGATCCATCTGCGGCTGGATGCGCTGCATTTTGAGCGAGGAGCGCATCATCATGACGCGGGTCGGGAGCATGATGACGTTGAGCATCAAGGTAAGGATGAGGATGGCCCAGCCCCAGTTTGCGACCACGTGGTCGTGGAGCCAGTGGAGGAGCAAGAAGAGGGGTTTCGAGATGACCGACCACCAGCCGAAGCTGACTACCTTCTCTAGCGAGGGCCCTCCGCCGGTGGGATGGATGGAGCTGAGGACGCCTAGCGCCTTGGGTCCGGCAAAGATGCGGGTCTCGGTGGTATTTGAAGAGGCGTCAGAGATGGCTGCGCCCAGCACGGAAGCCTTGTCGACTTCTCCCGTGGGTTTGGCCAGGTTGCGGGCGACATCGATGGTGCTGTGCAGC
The DNA here is from genome assembly GCA_964246065.1 of uncultured Acidobacteriaceae bacterium. Taxonomy (GTDB): domain Bacteria; phylum Acidobacteriota; class Terriglobia; order Terriglobales; family Acidobacteriaceae; genus EB88. Next base: position 2,767 of record CAXTPL010000231.1, on the reverse strand, counting down.
GTTACCAGCCTGGTGTTTCCTGGATGGTCGGGCAGAAAGACGGCGGCAAAGTAGAGATCAGAGATGCCGGCCCACTGGTAGCCGCCCTGCAATGTAGCGCCACCGGAGACCTTTTTGGCGGCTTGGGAGTCGGGCTTGTCGTTCACCATGGTATCGACCATGGCTGCGGCGTATTGGGGCAGGGTGACCTGGTCGCCAAGGCCGGAGGGCCAGGCGAGCGGGGCGTCGAGGGGCGCGCCGTCCTTCAACACGGCTACCTTGGCGTGGACGACGTAGCTGGCGTCGAATGAGAAGGTTTTTGTGACGTTGAGGCCGCCGGCGGACCAGGTAAAGGTCAGCGTGCCGGGGGCGGCGAGGGTCCCTGTGGCAGAGGGGACGTACAGGGCCTGCGCAAAGCGACTGCGAAGACCCGCGTCGTAGCTGTAAAGGGAGAGAGGATAGCCGGAATCTTTTGCGGCGCGCTGGTTGACCAGGTCGAGCGGGCGGCCTTTTTCGTCTTTGTATTTCTTGAGGATCCAGGAGGTCGCCTGGGCGCCGCGGTTGGAAAAGGTGATCCTGTAGAGCTCGTTTTCAACGACGATGGGCTGCTCTGCTGTTGCCTGAACGGCGTCCTGCCCGCTGGCGCCAATTGCGCCCTGGTTGCTCGATGATCCTAACGCCGGTGCAGCGGCCTGGCTGATGTTTGCATGTTGCGCGGGCTGCGGAGCGGGTGCGGATTTAGAGCGGAAGTACTGCAAGCCGAGGAAAACGACGAGAAAGAGTGCGGAAAACATGAGCAGCGAGTTTGAGTCGCGTCCGCCGCCGGGGCCCTGCTGGTTCGGGTTCTGTATCTCTGCCAAGGATGATTCCTATGTAAGGTCTTGAGTGGAGTGTGTCTTCTCTATGGTACCTGCGCAAGCGTGGACGGGCGGAACGGGATCCCAGCCGCCGGGTGCGAACGGGTGGCAGCGCAGCAGGCGCCATGCGACTAGCCGGATGCCGCGCAGGGTTCCATGCTGGGCGACGGCGAGGGCTGCGTAGTCCGAACAGGTCGGTTGGAACCTGCAATGGGCCGACAGGCCCGGGCCGAACGTGGCTGCCCGAAGCAGCGGCGCCAGCACAGCTTTGTAGAGGCGATGGGCCTGGAGCACGACGGTTCCGCGTGTGGTTGTCACCTGGCTGCCGCCTTGCGTTTGGGACCCGGGGGAAGTGGGGGAAGCGCGGGCCGGGTGGCCAGGACCGCTGCCTGCGCAAGCACCTTGGCGACCTCAGCGGTCAAGAGGGCGAAGTCCATCTCGGCGACGGTTTTGCGCGGGTGAAGCACAAGATCGAGGTGAGGAGCGGGCGCGCGGTGGAGCAGGTGCAGATGCAGGCGCACTGCTTCCCGCATGCGACGCTTGATGCGGTTGCGGATGACAGCGCCGCCCAGGGCGCGTGGCACGGTGAGACCGATGCGGGGCCCTTCTACCGGCGGGAGGTCAGCCGGGGTGCGCAGGCGAAGGAAAAATGCCATGGACGAGGAGAACTGCTTGCGGCCCACTGCATAGACGCGCTGATAGTCTGCGTGGCGCCGCAGCCGGAAGGGTGCGATGGTTTGCGTCGATGCACGGGGATGGGAGAAGAGGGTCACGGGCGGGAGACCTGCCGGCTGCGGCTGGTCAAGAGGAGGCAGAGTGGAAGCTGCCGCTCTGGATAGATAGCGAAGAGATTGGAAGAGTGAAGAGAGCGGCGGCCAGGCGCGCATCCGCTCTCGAAGGGTGAGCTAGTCGCGGTGACCGGCAGAGACGGCGATCTTATGCCGACCCTTGGCGCGACGGCGAGACAACACGGCGGCTCCGCTGTTGGTCTTCATACGGACGCGAAAGCCGTGGGTCTTGGCGCGGTGGCGGCGATTAGGCTGAAAGGTACGCTTGGGCATAACGAAGGCTCCTCGATTTCCTGGTAGTAAGGTCCATGCAGAGGAGCGGAAAAGCACCCAGCGGACAAGATCTGAGTATACCGCACGGGCATCGGCGGGACAAGAAAGAACGACCGTTCGGCCAGGCTGGGCTACAGCTGCTGCATGCGGCGAGGTCTTCTCCTGCTCGCCAAAGGCTGCCTGCGTTTAGTGAAGCAGAAGGAGGTAGGCGGCGGTGCCGATGCCTACGGCGGCGAGGAGGAGGGCGAGGGTGACGGCGCTGCGGGAGACGCGGCCGGGTTGCCAGGTTTTGGAGCGGAGCTCGCGGATGGTGAGGATGTGGTGGATGGTGGAGATGATGTTGACGGCGACTCCCAGGGCGACGAGGGCTACGCCGGAGTAGACGGAGAGGCCTCCGGTGTGGGCAACGGCGCGGCCGGAGGGGGCGCGGAACTCGCGGAGGAAGAGGCCGAAGCGGGCGACGGCGAAGCCTACGCCCATCAGGCCCAGGCCGGTGCGGATCCAGGCGAGGAAGGTGCGTTCGGCGGCGAAGTAGATGCGGGGGTCGTCGGTTGCGTCGGGCATGCGTGGGCCTTCCTTGAGCTTGGGGTGCGTGCTTAGGGAGTAGAGATGCGACTTTTGTTGCAGGAACCTGCCGTTTGCTGGTCTTCGCTGTTCTGAATCCATCTGGGTGCGCTATGCAACGGTATGCTTTGCAATCGCTTGCGGCTAAGGAGGGCATGGAGTGAGCATCAGAGGTTGAGCGTGGTGGCTCATATCGATCAGGGCTGGAAGCCGGCGGAGGCGGAGGAGGCCAGCAGAAGCTTGTTGAAGAAGGCTTCTGTGGATCGGGGTTGTGGAAGGGGAAGCGGGTTTGTCGGTGTGCGAGGG
>CAXTPL010000230.1:0-4809 GCA_964246065.1 uncultured Acidobacteriaceae bacterium | reverse complement strand
GCTGGAGATTGCGCCGCTTGCGCTCGAGATCGCCCCCGGCAAAACGATCCATACCTTTGGTTACAACGGGCGTGTCCCGGGGCCGCTTCTTCGCTGGCCCGAGGGCAAGCCTGTGCGCATCGAGGTATCCAACCGCACCGACGTGCCGGAGACGGTGCACTGGCATGGGCTCTACAACAGTTCGGCTATGGACGGCGCCATGGAAGAAGGCTCGCCCATGATCGCGCCCGGGGCTGCCCAGGAGTACGCCTTTGCGCCGCGGCCGGCGGGCTTCCGCTGGTACCACACCCACACTTTTGCCGGCCACAACCTCAGGCGGGGGCAGTACGGCGGCCAGTTCGGTTGCTTCTTCGTCGAGCCGAAGGAGAACGCGGGTGCCTACGACCAGGAGCTCTTCCTTACCCTGCATGACTGGAACGCGTACATGGGCGGCGGCGGCGACTCCACCATGGACGCGCTCTACGATTACGCGACGGTGAACGACCGCATGCTGGGCCATGCCGACCCGATCCGCGTACGCGAAGGGCAGCGGGTGCTGCTGCACCTGCTCAACGCCAGTGCCTCGGTCACGCACTGGATGGCGCTCGCCGGTCACGAGGTTGAAGTAGTGGCCGCCGACGGCAACGCGGTGCCGCATCCGGCAAAGCTGCGCGCGGTGCGCCTGGCGCCGGCCGAGCGGCTTGACCTGTTGATCGAGATGAACCACCCCGGGGTGTGGGTCCTGGGTGAAACGCGCGATCCGATCCGCGTCGACGCAGGCATGGGCATCGTCGTCGAGTACGCGGGAGCGACCGGCGCGCCGCAGTGGATCGCGCCTCCCGAGCAGGCCTGGGACTATCGCTTGCTCGCCGCTCCGACGGCTCCCGCCCGCGCCCCGGATGAGCTCATCCCGCTACTCTTCGAGTCGAAATTCAAGGGTCATGGCGAGTTCGATTATTGGAGCATCAACGGCAGGTCGTACCCGCAGAATCCCTCGTCGAGGGCTGCTGCCGCGTTCCGCCCCATCCCCTTGCGGCAAGGCGCGCGCTATCGGCTGGTGATGACAAACCAGAGTGCCGACGACCACCCCATCCACCTGCACCGCCATACCTTTGAGGTCGCCACCCTTGACGGCAAGCCACTCTCCGGGCTGCGAAAAGACGTCGTCGTCGTCAAGGCAAACACGGTGGCAGAGGTGGATTTCACCGCCGACAATCCCGGAAAAACGCTCTTCCACTGCCACCAGCAAAGTCACATGGACTTTGGCTTTATGACCCTGTTCGACTACGTGTAACCAGGCGCGGGCGGGGGGCTCCCCTGCGCGCATGGTGCGCCGGCGCGCGCCGCATTGCTGCCGGGGGCGCCTTGCAGCGCCAAGCCGGCTGTGTGCGCACCGGGCGCCTCTCCGCTTTGCTATGCTCGACAAGCCATGCTGCCCCGCGCTCCATCCTCGACCCAGTCTCCGACACTCACGCTGCTGCTGCGCACGCGCGTGGTCGACGCAGCGGGCCGGCCCGTCGGCAGGCTCCAGGATATTGCCGTCGAGACCGGGGCCGAAGCAGGCCGCGTCGCGGGGATCATCGTCAAAGGCCGCGGCGCTCCTGCTGCATGGGTAAGCGCGACCGAGCTTGCCGCACAGCCGGATGGGACCCTTCGCTTAAGCAGCGATGCGCGCCTTGAACCGCTGCGCGGGGATGAAAGTTTTGTGCTGTTGCGGCAGGACCTGCTCGATCGCCAGATTATCGACGTGCACGGGCGCAAGGTCGTCCGCGTCAACGACGTCGACCTGCAGTGGTTTGCCCCGGAGGCGTTGCCGGGGCACCTGGCTAATGCGGGCGGCCGCGACCTGCGCGTGCGCGAGGTGGAGGTAGGCCTGCGCGGCGCGGTGCGCAGGCTCCTGCTCGATCTGCTTCCCCACAACGCCATCGTCGCAATCACCTGCCGTATCCCCGCGCGGGTCATCCCGTGGGACTTTGTCGATCTGATCGAGGCCGATCCCGCCCGGCGAGTCAAGCTGAAGCTGAGCCATGAGCGGCTGGCGCAGCTCCATCCCTCCGACATTGCGGAGATCCTTGAAGATTTGGCCCCGGCCGAGCGCGAAGCGATCTTTGCCACCCTCGATGAAGGCGTGGCCGCGCATGCGCTCGAAGAGTCCGAGCCCGCGCTTCAAAAGTCGCTGGTTGAGTCCATGGGCTCTGAGCGCATGGCCAGCATTGTTGAAGAGATGGACCCCGAGGCGGCTGCAGACATGCTCGCCGAGCTGCCCCCTGAGCACTCCGAGTCGATCCTTGAAGAGATGGGCGAGGATGAGCGGCACGAGGTGGAGGAGCTGCTTGAGTATCGTGAAGACTCGGCCGCCGGCCGCATGACGACCGATTACGTGCAGGCATCTGTAACAGGCACGGTTGCCGATGCGATCGAGGCGCTGCGCAGCTTTGAAGGTGCCAACGAAACCGTCACCGAGATCTACCTGGCGGACGAAGCCGGTGTGCTCAAAGGGGTCGTACCCCTTGCGCGCATCCTGCTGGCGCTGCCTGCCACGCGCCTTGAGATGCTGGGGGAGCGGCGCTTTGCCTGCGTACACCCGGACGCCCACCAGCGCACCGTGGCTGAGCTCTTTGACAAGTACAACCTGCGCGCCCTGCCTGTGGTGGACGCGCGCGGCGTACTGATGGGCGTGGTTGAGGCCGATCACGTCATCGCTTTTCTGCGAGAAGGCAAGTGACCACGCGCGCACGGCTGATGCGCAGCCGGATGTTCTTTGTGCTGGCGCTGCTGGGGCCCGGCTTCATCACGGCCAATGTGGATAACGACGCCGGCGGCATCCTTACCTACTCGCAGGCGGGCGCGCAGTTCGGCTATTCCATGCTGTGGACCATGCTGCCGATCACGCTCGCGCTGATCGTGGTGCAGGAGATGTGTGCCCGGATGGGTGTGGTCACAGGCAAGGGTTTGAGCGACCTGATCCGAGAAGAGTTCGGCCTGCGCCTTACCTTTCTTGTCATGGTGCTGCTGGTCCTGGTCAACTTCGGCAACGTGGTGGCCGAGTTTGCGGGCATCGCCGGCTCGCTGGAGCTGTTCCATATCTCCAAGTACGTCGCCGTGCCTACCTGCGCGGTGCTGGTATGGCTCCTGGTGGTCAAGGGCAACTATAAGAGCGTGGAAAAGATTTTTCTTGCTGCGTCTGCCTTTTACATCTGCTACATCGTCGCCGGGGTGCTGGCGCAGCCCAGCTGGCGACTTGCCGGCGCAGCCACTGTCCGCCTGCCGGGCAGGGGAGTCTGGCGCGCACCCGGGTATACGTACATGGTGGTCGGCCTGATCGGCACGACGATCGCGCCCTGGATGCAGTTTTACCTGCAAGCCTCCATCGTCGAGAAGCGCATCCCGGTGCGAAAATATGCGGCTTCGCGCTGGGATGTCATCATCGGGTCCATCTTTACCGACGTCGTTGCCTGGTTCATTATCGTGGCATGCGCGGCCACTTTGTTTGCCCACGCCCATGGCAGCGGCGGCGCGCCCATCCAGGTGCCGGGCGACGCAGCCGAGGCAATGAAGCCGCTTGCCGGCAAGTACGCTTTTCTGTTGTTCTCCTTTGGGCTCTTCAATGCGTCGTTTTTTGCTGCCTCCGTCCTGCCGCTTTCCACCGCCTACACGGTCTGCGAAGGGCTCGGGCTCGAGTCCGGCGTCGATCAAACCTTCCGCGAAGCGCCGGTCTTCTACTGGCTCTATACCTTGCTCATCGCAGGCGGAGCGGCCGTGGTCCTTTGGCCGGACTTTCCGCTGATCCGCATCACCATCCTTTCGCAGGTGCTCAATGGCGTCCTGTTGCCGATCGTGATCGTGCTGATGCTGCTGCTGATCAATCGCAAAGACCTGATGGGCAGCTACATCAACTCGCGGCTCTTTAACGCGGTCGCCTGGGTCACGGCGGCCGTGGTTATCGCCTTATCTGTAGGCATGATGGTTGAAAGCCTGCGGGGCTAGCGGCACAGGGCCGGCCTCGGCGCAGGCCGATCCGGCTAGAGGAGCTTGCCGGCAGCCAGGTCGCGCACCAGGTCGCGGTCGGCGGCCAGAAAATCGAAGCTCGGCAGGTCTTTCAGCGCGCACCACTGCATCGCCTGAAAGATGTTGTTGGTCAGCTCGCCCTCGAACTGATGCACCACAAAGAATTGCAGGTCCACGGCGCCGCCGCTGCGGTAGGTATGGCGAATCCGCGCAATCCTGCTCCCGATCTGCGCGTGGATGCCGAGCTCTTCGTCGAGTTCGCGTGCAAGCGCAGCCTCCGGCGTCTCGCCGGCTTCTATCTTGCCGCCGGGGAACTCCCACTTGTGCGCCATCGGCTGGTCTGCGCGCCGCTGGCAGATCAGCAGTTCACCGCCACGCAGAATCAGCGCCGCCACCACATAGCGGATGGTCTTTGATTCTCCATTGCCGTTCTGCGCGCGCCGGTCCGCGCTGCCGCCGAGTTGTGTCGAGTGCGCCATCATCAGCTCTATTGGATGTAGGTTCCCGGCGCGAGGTCTGTCCACTCCGCCGGTCGCCGGAACAAGCTCTTGCAGCGCGCGAAAGCCGACCATGCATCCGGCAAAGCAGCCTCTGCGTACCGGCAGCGGCAACCTCTGCTCTCAGAGCCCAGGCCCCGGGCGAAAGATGCGCCAGCCGCGCTCGGCAGCCAGCGCAGCCAGCTCCTCGCCAGGGTTGACCGGAAAGGCCTGCCGGGCAATAGAAAGCATGGCCGCATCGTGGACGGAGTTGCCGAAGACCACATCCGGATGCGCCAGGCCATGCGCGCGCAGCGCCTCCGCCTTCGCTTCGCCCGTGGGTCCG
>CAXTPL010000229.1:0-4835 GCA_964246065.1 uncultured Acidobacteriaceae bacterium | reverse complement strand
TCTTTGTTGTCTCCAGTTTCGGACGCGGGTTCAACTCCCGCCGCCTCCACCATCTCCCTGCATCTTCCTGAGCGATGCTGAGTTCTCCGCTGATCCTGACGCTTGCGCTTGAGCCTGCTGCTCAAGCAGACTTCGAAGCGCAGCGTCGCCGCTACTTTCCCGCCACACGCAATCAAATCCCTGCGCACGTGTCCTTGTTCCACGCGCTTCCTGGCGAGGAGCTCCCGGCCATCCGCACGCGGCTGGTCGAGCTGGCACCCGCAACCGCGCCGTTCTTCGTCCATGTGCACGATGTGCAGAAGCTTGGCCGCGGCGTAGCCTATGCGCTGGCCGCCGAGCCCCTTGCCCACATCCATGCCGAGTTGCGGGCAGCCTGGCTGCCCTGGCTCACGCCGCAGGATCAGCAGGGCTTCCGCCCGCATGTTGTGGTCCAGAACAAGGTCGACCCTGAGGAAGCCCGCGGCTTGTTTGCACGGTTGAGCGCGAGCTTCCGCCCGTACTCAGTTGAGGCCACCGGCCTGCTGCTCTGGCGTTATCTCGGCGGCCCCTGGGCGCTTGAAGAGGCGTTTGCTTTTGCCCCTCCTGCGGACTGACCTTCTCCGTCGCTTTCCCCATTGCGGCGCGGCGACGCCTCGGCTAAGGTTGCGTAGCGTAGGCAGTTTGCATCAGAACGGTGCAAAGGCACGAACACGGCAGCCGGGAGAGCAAAGCGCATGAAAAAGATTGGCGTGCTGTACGGCATGGAAGACACTTTTCCAGGAGCGCTTGTGGAGCGCATCAACGCCATGGGTGCCCGGGCCAGCGGCGAGCCCGTGCAGGCCGAGTCGCTCTGCGTAGGAGCCGTCGCCCTCGATACGCCGGCGCGCTATGCCGTCATTGTTGACCGCATCTCGCACGATATTCCCTTTTACCGTGCCTACCTCAAGCATGCGGTGTTGAGCGGTACGGCGGTGATCAATAACCCGTTCTGGTGGTCGGCCGACGACAAGTTCTTCAACTACTCGCTGGCCGCCAAGATCGGGGTCGCGGTGCCGAAGACGGTCATCCTGCCGCACAAGCACTTCCCTCCCCTGACGGCTGAAAAGTCCATGCGCAACCTCCAGTTCCCCTTACCCTGGGACAAGCTCTTTGAGACGGTGGGCTTTCCGGCCTTCCTCAAGCCGATTGATGGCGGCGGGTGGCGCGATGTGTACCACGTACACTCTCCCGAAGACTTTTTCCGCGCCTACGACCAGAGCCGCGATCTTTGCATGATGCTGCAAGCGGCGGTGAACTTTACGGATTACTTCCGCTGCTATGTCGTCGGCCAGCGCGAAGTACGCATTATGCCGTACGACCCGCGGCGGCCGCACCATGAGCGTTACCTGCAAAACCCGCCTGCGTATGATCCAGCCTTGATCGAGCGGGTCCGCCAGGATGCGCTCAAGCTTTGCCAGGCCCTCGGCTACGACCTCAACACGGTCGAGTTCGCTGTGCAGGATGGGGTACCGTACGCCATCGACTTCATGAACCCGGCTCCGGATGCGGACCGGCATTCCGTGGGAGCCGGCAACTTTGAGTGGATCGTCGATGCGGTGGCACGGCTTGCGCTTGAAAAAGCAGCGGGGACCGGCGGCCGGGAGCTCTTTCACTGGGGTGCGTTTCTGAATAATACCGAACTTGCAAAGGCCGGCGGCAGCTTCGCCCTGAAAAAAGCGCCAAAGAAAGCATCACCCAAAAAGCATGCACCCGGCGGTGTGCCGGAAGAGGGCGCAGCCAAGAAGGGCGCCGGCAAGAAAGCAGCGGGCAAAAAGGCAGCCAAGCAGGCAAAGGGTCAAAAGGGTCCGAAGGTCGAGCTGAAGCAAGAGAAGGCTCTCGGCTCAGGCAGTGCGGCGCCCAGGGTTCTTGAAGGCAAAGCCGGCAAGGCGCTGCCCGCGAAGGCCTCAGAATAAAAGACGAACGTGCGCGCCGGTCATGGCGGTCGTGGCATGGCATGGCGCGGCCCTGGAGCAAGCAGAGGAGAGCAGCGTATGCAGCCATCCTTCACTATCGGGATTGAAGAGGAATACCAGACCGTCGACCCGGTCACACGCGACCTGCGCTCGCACATCGCGACCGAGATGCTGGCACAAGGCAAGCTGCGGCTTGAAGAGCGCGTCAAGGCCGAGATGCACCAGTCTGTCATCGAAGTAGGCACCCATGTGTGCCGAACGATCAAGCAGGCCCGCAAAGACCTCTTCGAGCTCCGCACCGGCATGATCAAGCTGGCGGAGGAGAACGGCCTGGCGCTGGTCGCAGGCGCAACGCACCCCTTTGCCGACTGGCGCGCGCAGGAGATTTATCCCGATGCCCGCTACGCACGCGTGGTGGAAGATCTGCAGCAGGTAGCGCGCGCGAACCTCATTTTCGGCCTGCATGTGCATGTCGGCGTTGAAGACCGCGAAGCGGCCATGCGCATCATGAACTCGCTGCGGTACTTTCTTCCGCACATCCTCGCGCTTTCCACCAATTCGCCCTTCTGGCGGGGGTCCAACAGCGGTCTCAAGAGCTATCGCGCCAAGGTCTTCGACAAGTTTCCACGCACGAACATCCCAGATAGTTTTGCCAGTTATGCCGAGTTCGAGCAGTATGTCAACCTGCTGGTCAAGACCAACTGCATGGACAACGGCAAGAAGATCTGGTGGGACATTCGGCCGCATCCGTTCTTCAACACCGTTGAGGTGCGCATCTGCGATATTCCGCTGCGGGCAGAAGAGTCGCTTGCCATCGCCGCGCTCATCCAGGCCACAGCCGTCAAGCTCTACAGGCTGCATGCGCGCAACCTGGATTTTCGCCAGTACTCGCGTGCGCTGCTGATGGAAAACAAGTGGCGCGCGGTGCGCTACGGACTCGATGGTAAGCTGATCGACTTTGGCAAGGAGACCGAGGTTCCCGAACGCGATCTTATCCGCGAATACATGGACTGGGTCGACGAGGTGGTCGATGAGCTGGACTGCCGCCGCGAGATCGCCTATATCCACCGCATGCTCGACACCGGCACCGGCGCCGATCGGCAACTGCGGGTCTTCGAGCGCACGGGCGACCTCCATTCCGTTGTCGATTACATGATCAGCGAGACGCGCGCGGGGCTCTTCGAGGAAAGCCTGCCCGTGGTCCAGGCGCCGCTCGTTCCAGCATCCTAGGCAGCAAAGGCAAGGAGCACAGACACGTGCGAACAGCAGCAGCAGCCCGCAACCAGGCACTCGGGGCCACACCGTTCCCGCCGGAGTTCGCCCCCGGCGCCCATGCGGCAGTCTACGAGTGCCTGCGCGTGCAGCCGTCAGAAAAAGTAACCCTGATCGCCGACCAGGCAACGCTGCCGATTGCGGCGGCGCTTGCTCAGGAGCTGGAAACGCTGGGGTGCGCATGGAACGGTTTTGTGCTCGAAGAGCTTGCACCGCGCCCCTTGGCGGCCATGCCCGCGGCCGTGCTGGCCGATATGGAAAGCTCAGACGTGAGCATTTTCGCGGTGACCGTGCAACAGCATGAACTGCGTTCGCGCATGCAGATGACCGACGTCGTGAATCGCCGGCGCATGCGCCACGCGCACATGGTCAACATCACGCCGCAGATCATGTGCGAAGGCATGCGGGCGGACTTTGGCCGCATCGATCGGCTTTCGCAGCAGCTGATCGAGATTGTGCGCAAGGCTCGATCGATCCGCGCCACCACTGCTGCCGGCACCGATATCCGCGCGGAAATCGATCCGGACTACAAATGGCTCAAGACCTCCGGCATCATCTCGCGCGATAAGTGGGGCAACCTGCCGGGCGGCGAAATCTTTACGACGCCGGCCGAGGTCAATGGCCGCTTTGTCGTAGACGGCGTCGTTGGCGATTATCTCTGCGCCAAGTACGGGCTGCTGGGTGCGTCGCCGCTGTTGATCGAGATCGCCGGCAATCGCATCGTCTCCTGCGAAAGCGAAAACAGCGAGCTCCGCGACGAGTTCTGGGCTTATACCCACACCGACGAAAACTCCGACCGTGTCGGCGAGTTCGCCATCGGCACCAACATCGGCGTCGAGCGCGTAATCGGCAACATCCTCCAGGATGAAAAGTTCCCCGGCATTCACATCGCTTTCGGCAATCCCTATGGCGAGCACACCGGGGCGCCCTGGTACTCGTCCACGCACATCGATGTTGTCGGGCTCCGCTTCAACATCTGGGCCGAGGGGCTGCCCGAGGGCGACCGCCAGATTATGCGCGAAGGCACGTTTCTGCTCGACTACTGATAGGAGGCCGCATCCCATGCGCTCCCGCTTGAAACTCTGCCTGCTCGAGGTCGCATCCAAGCCTGCTATGGCCACCCAAACTCAGCCGCCCGCCCCGCCCGCAGCACAGACGAAGTTCGAAACACGTACCCTCGGCAACTCCGACCTTCACCTCACCCCGATCGGCTTTGGCGCCTGGGCCATCGGCGGTGGCGACTGGGAGTTTGCCTGGGGCGCGCAGGACGATGAAGACTCTGTTCAAACGATCCTGCGCGCGCTCGACTCGGGCATCAACTGGATCGACACCGCGGCCGTCTACGGTCTGGGCCACTCGGAAGAGATCGTGGCGCAGGCGCTGAAGAACACCTCGGCCAAGCCGCTTGTATTCACCAAGTGCTCCATGCGCTGGGACGTGAATGAACGCAAGATCTACCGCTCGCTCAAGGCGGCCTCTGTCAGGGAGGAGTGTGAAGCCTCGCTCCGCCGCCTAGAGGTCGATGCGATCGACCTTTATCAGATCCACTGGCCGAATCCCGAGGCCGACATCGAGGAAGCCTGGACCGAGCTCGCGAAGCTCAGGGACGAAGGCAAAGTCCGCTGGCTCGGC
>CAXTPL010000228.1:0-4940 GCA_964246065.1 uncultured Acidobacteriaceae bacterium | reverse complement strand
GTGGAGTAGGGCATGATCAGGCGCGGATTCGTCGCGAGCCGGTCGGCATTGCGCTCAAAAAAGCTCCAGTAGAGAGCCGTGAACGGGCAGGCATCGTCGCCAAGCGCCTTTTTCGGGTTGTACTTGCACCCGGCGCAATAGTCGCTCATGCGGTTGATGTAGGCGGCACCGCTTACGTAGGGCTTGGTCGCGGTCACGCCCCCATCGCCAAAGGTGCCCATGCCCAGCACGTTCGGCTCGACGACCCAGTCGTAGGCGTCGATGTAGGCGATCCAGAACCAGTCTGTCAGCTCGCGTGGAGAGAAGCCGCAAAGGGTAGCGAGGTTGGAAAGGACCATGAGGCGGTTGATGTGGTGCGACCAACCCTGGTCAACGACCTGAGCGACCACGGTGTCGAGGCAGTTGAGCCCGGAAGCAACGCCCCAGTACGCGGCCGGCAGCGGCAGGGCGGCGTTCAGTGCGGATGGGCGTGCGCCGTCTTCGGGTGGCGCTGTGGGCAGAGGGTCAGAGGCGCGCTCGGCCTTGGCTGCCGCGAGACCTTTCGGCTTGGGCCGCGGCGGCTCAACCGGCGCCGCGATGTTGCGGTAGCCGTCGGTGACGCGATGAACGTGACGCATGAACTCGCGCCAGCCCAGGATCTGGCGAATAAAGCCTTCAGCGCTGGCCAGCGGAATGGCGCCCGTGCGCGCCCGCTCCGCCACGTCAGCGGCCAGGCGCGCCGGCAAGATGCGGCTGATATTGAGCAGCGCCGAGATCTTGCTGTGGAACATGTCCGGCTCCCGCGTGGCCATGGCATCTTCGTAGGGGCCGAAGACGGGGAGCAGCTGGTCGAGAGCAAACCTCCAGGAGTCTTCCACGTCTTGAAGGGCGATCGGGAGGTCGAAGGCCGCGGTGGTACCAAAGTGGCTGGGAAACTCGCGCTCAACAATCGCGATGGCCTCCGCCGTGATCGCGTCCGGCGGATAGGCGGGCCGGGCAGGCACGGGCGGCTGCCCGCGATAGGGTTTGCGATTTTCTTCATCGAAAGAAAAGCGGCCGCCGAGCGGCTCGCCGCTTTCGTCCATCAGGATGCCTGTCTTTGCGCGCATGGCTCGGTAAAAGCGGTCCATCAGGTACCGCTTCTGGGTGCCGGGCGCGGCTTTCGCGCCGTAAACCTTATCGAAGTCTGCTGCGGTGGTAAGCCAGGTGGTGTCTTCCAGTTGCTGGAGCGGCACGCCGGCTGCCAGGGCCTGCGCCATATCTTCGCGCATCTCGCGCTCGGCAGGTTTCATCATGGTGAGGCGGGCAAAACGGTGTTCACGCTGCGCGGCAAGGAGCGCATCGGCAAAGATGCCGTCGCTGAACTGATACACCACCTTGACGCCGCGCGCTGCCTGCTCCAGCGCAAAGTGGCGTTGCGAGGCGAGGATAAGCACGAGCTTTTTCTTGTGGTAGGGCCGGCGACGCGCCTTGGCCAGCGATTCTGTCATGACGATGCCCGCTTGCTCAGGCGGAAGCGCGGCCAGGGGACCGGCAGCGGCAGTGAGCCGGTCATAGGGCACGTAGACCCAGGAGCGTTCGCGGACCTCGCGAGCTGTAGGGCGGGCGCCGACGATCTCTTGTTCAAAAAGGCTTGCGGGCTGCGTCATGGGGGCTTGGATGATGCGAAGGCCGAGCATTGTTCGTAGCGGATAGGCTCACGCGTACACCGCAGGAGGGGGAGTTTTGACGCGATGAAGGTACTCAAATGCATGGAGATGGCGCACCTGGCAGGGGTGTACCTGCCACGATGAACAGAGGGGCGCGACCTCCGAACAGCAACAAACGACGCAGCGAGCTGCCCGCTTGGTGCAGGGGTGTTGTACGCGGGGATCGAAAGGCCATTCGTCCTGCTGCGCGGGCGGATTGAGCGACGCAAGGCTCCCTCGACAGAACAAGCACTGCTTGCCGACCCAGCGCTTTAGCTCGGGTTGCGCTGTGCAACCTCAAGCAATACATGGCCGGCTATGCGCGAAGTATGTAGCATGCCCGCGCCTAGAACAGCAGAACAGCGGTCCGATACACGGTGAAGGGCCGATTTACGGCAGCTTGTGCAGGGCAGCTTCCTACGGCTGCCGCGTGGTATCGTCCCGTGCGGATTGCGTCGACAAGAGGCTGCGGGAGCTTGAGGTCCGCGCCCTCCCACACCAGCTCGAAGCGCGCGCCGGTCTGCGCGCCACCGGCGGCAGTGGCGCCGGATTGCGCGCAATAGGCCCGGGCCTGCTCTCGTGATTCCGCGGCGAGGGGCGCTGCGGAGCTGCTTGCGAGTGCGCGCAGCGAGGCTTCAACCTGCGACTCGATCTGCTCGCGGGAGAGCGCGGCCTGTGCGGCGGCAAAGTCCTCAACCGCGTAAAGCGTGCCCCCTGCCGGGAAGACCGCGACGCCAAGGACGGTCATTCGCGGGTCGAGAATGTTGGTGCGATGCGGGACCGAGTGCATCCATTGCTTCTCGATGGCGGTCGCGCTGCCGCCCTGGGCAATGTTTTCAGCAATGCTCGAGAAGCCGGCCCCGGCCTGTGCGGCGCGGGTGGCAAGATCCGCCTCGCCAGGATAGCGATGCGAGAGCTCCTGGCTGGCGGCTGCAGCCATGCGCCTGGCGTGCTCGCGGGCCGCAGCGGCAAGCCGCGGGTCCCAGGCGAGGACTGCGAGGCCATGCGCACTGCGATCCTGGTTCGTAAGCGCGAAGATGGTCTGTACGTTTTCCGGCTCGGCTGCAAGGGTACCCAGGTACGGGGTGGGGTTGGCGAGCGCCCGCTGGTCGGCGGGCTGCACGCTGGCCTGCGCCGCGACGCGCGGGGCAGCCAGAGGCAGGGCCAGAGCCGCTGCAAGAAGCCAGTATGCAGGTTGTCGACCCGCGGCAGGAATCGCCTGCCGGGCACCGGGAGCTGCGGCCGAGCGGAAGCAGCCCCGCCCGCCGGTGCGCCGCTTGCGAAGCCGGAGCATTGCCGGTCAGTGCCGCGCCGGGCTTGCCGCCGGAGCGGCGCTTCCCTGCTCGCGAGCCTTGATGGCCGCGGGCGCATCGTTGAGCGTGTAGATCACCTCGCCGGGGCGGGCGTAGTGCAGCTGCTCGCGAGCCTCATGCTCGATCGCGTCAGGATCGTTCTGCAGGTGGTCCACGTGCGTCTTGAGCCGGTCATTCTCACCTTGCAGGGTCTTGATCTGCGTGGCGAGGGCGCGGTCCTCACTGCGCTTTTGCGCGTACGCAGTCAAGCCGTTCTGGCCAAAGACAGCGTGGTAGCCAAAGACCACCGCCAGGGCGATCGCCAGGCCTGTTGCCACGCGACGGCGCGAGCGGTACACAGCGCGCGCCGCGCGGGTGAAAGGGGTCGGCCTGGCTGCCTGCATTGAGCTCTTCCCTGTGCCGGGCGCGTTGTTATCGACGCCCGGCGTGTTCGGTTACTGCATCACCCAGTCTTTAGCCAGCTTGCTGAAGGCCGCGCTGTCTGACTGGTCTCTTACCTCGGTGTACACGCGCACTACCGGCTCCGTCCCGCTGAGCCGATAGCAGACCCACGATCCATCCTCAAGGATGACCTTGAGCCCGTCGGTCCGCACCACGCTCGCCACCTTGCGTCCGCTCAGGTCCGTCGGGTCGTTCTTTATCTTTTCAGTGAAGCGGCTCTTGATCTCAGGCGTCAAGCGCAAGTTTTCGCGATGCGGGTAAAAGGAACCTACTTGAGCAAACAGTTCCTGCAGCTGGGTACCGAGGTTTTTACCCCGGCGCGCCACCATCTCGGCTACCAGCAGCCCGGCCAGCACCCCATCCTTCTCCGGCACGTGGCCTCGGATGGTAAGCCCGGCGCTTTCTTCGCCGCCGATGATGATCTTGTCCTTGAGGATGAGCTCGCCGATGAACTTGAAGCCTACGGGGGTTTCAAACAGCTCGATCCCGTGCTTGTCGGCCACGGCATTGATCAGGTTGGTGGTCGCGACAGACTTTGCCACCCCCTGCTTCCAGCCGCGCGTCTCCATCAGGTAGTCAAACAGCAGCGCGATGATGTAGTTGGGGTGGATGTAGGTACCGTCCTGGTCGACGATGCCGAAACGGTCCGCGTCGCCGTCGGTCGCGATGCCGAGATGGGCGCCGGTCTCCTTCATCTTTTCGCGCGCCGTATCCAGCAGTTCACCGTCCGGCTCAGGCGCGTGGCCGCCAAACAGCACGTCGCGGTAATCGTGCACGGTCTCCACCTGCACCCCATGTTCGGCCAGGATCTGCGAGCTGTAGCCTCGCGCCGCGCCCCAGAACGGATCGAAAACCACCTTGAGGCCAGCTTTCTGGATCACTTCGAAGTCGATCAGCTCGGCCAACCGCTTGAGGTACATGGGCTTGACATCGATCTCTTCATACTTGGTTTCGCCGGCTGGCGCGGGTGGCACGACAGTGTCGCCGAGCGCGGCAATCTTCGCCTCGATCTGCTTTGTGGTTTCAGGCAGCGCGGGTGCGCCGTCGGGCGTGGAGAACTTGATCCCGTTGTACTCCGGCGGATTATGCGAGGCGGTAAAGTTGATGGCTCCGCCGGCCTTGTGCTGACGCACCGCGTACGCGATGGCAGGGGTAGGCGCGGCTTCCGGAATGACAAGCGGGGGCACGCCGTGCTCCGCAAGCAGGCGCGCGGCTTCTGCTACAAACGTCTCCCCTAGGAAGCGCGGGTCGCGGCCTACGAGCACGGTATGCGGGCCCGGCTGCGCGGCCACAAACTGCGCGATGCCCGTCACTGCGCGGCGAATGTTGGCCATGGTGAACTCTTCCGCGACGATCGCGCGCCAGCCCGAGGTGCCAAACTTGATCTCTGTCGGCATAGGTGTTTCTCTTCCCTTTCGAGGTGCCCGTGTCAGTCCACGTGTAGGTCCGCGTGGGGGGCAAATATCGATTCGCGTTTCGATCCGCATGTAGGATCACGTATCGACCCACGTGTAGGATG
>CAXTPL010000227.1:0-4967 GCA_964246065.1 uncultured Acidobacteriaceae bacterium | reverse complement strand
GTGTATGTCGATGATGTATGTGAGGCGATGATGGCGGCGGCACAGCCCGCGACGGCGATGGGCGAGGCGTATAACCTGGCGAGCCTGGCCGGCGAGACCTGGAAGGAGTACTGCGTCGCCTTGGCTGGGGAGCTGGGGCTGCGTGCCCCATGGCTCGCGCTTCCATTTCGCGCGGCCATGGCAATCGCGGCAGCGATGGAGGCTCCATACCGGTTCTTCTCTTTGCGCGGCCGGCCGCTTCTCACCAGGCACGCGGTGTACCTACTGGGACGCAACCAGGAGTTTGTGTCGAAAAAAGCGCAGATGCATTTTGATTACACGCCAAAGGTGGGGCTGCCTGAAGGGGTTGCTCGGTCGGCTGCGTGGCTCCGCAGCCTCCGTTCAAAATGATTCGGCCGGCGCGCCTGTTCCTTTAGTTCAGCAGAAGCAGCTCACCTCGCAACTCTTCGGGAGGCAGCGGGGGGTATCTCTAAGTGATAGGCTTGCTGCGGCTTTTCGCCGGATCAACATGGTGTAAGCAGATGCACGCTCGCATCCTAGCTATGCACCTTCTCATGCAAAAGGGTGGCGTCCTTCCGGACGCGGCCAGCCAGCCGCAAGACAAGTGCGGTACGCCAAGCAGGAGAGCTCCTTAATCCCCATGCAAACGATCACGTCTTCTCACGTCACGGCGCCCGGCCTCATGGCCATCCTCGCCGTCGTCTGCGCTGCGCCGACCCCGGCCCGGGCGCAAGGCTTTGACCTCACCCAGGCGCTTACCTGGTCGAGCGCAGGCAACGGGCTCACCGATGCGCATAACGCGCCGTTTGAGTTTTTGCTGAGCCGCGATACCCTGCCGCTGGTGCAAGCGCGGTGGATCTTTTCCGCTGACGGCGAGGTGCAGGGCACGCCGACGGTGACTGCGAACGAGGTGTACTTTTCCGATGCTGCGGGTTCGGTGTGGCGTCTGGACGCCATCTCGGGTGCGGTGGTCTGGAAGACGAGCCTGCCCGGCATCACAGGTGACAGCATGGCCTACTCGCGGGTGAGCCCGGCCATCGGCGCGGACGTGGTGCTGATAGGCGATCAGGACTCCGCCACTGTCTACGCACTCTCGCGGAGTACCGGCAAGCTGGTTTGGAAGACGGTGCTCGCCACGGAAAAGGGCGCGATCATCACCAGTTCGCCGATCCTGGCGGGCGGACGAGTGTACCTGGGCGTTTCGTCCGACCAGGAGACCCTGGCGTCAAAAAATCCGGGTTTTGTACCGGACTTTCGCGGCTCAGTGGCAGCGCTCGATCTGACCGACGGACATGTGATTTGGCAGACCTATATTGTGCCGCAGGGGTACACGGGCGGATCGGTGTGGGCCAGCAACCTGGCGGTCGACATGGCGCGATCGACAGTCTACGTGCCTACCGGGAACAACTACTCCGTGCCCGCTTCAGTCGCTGCCTGCCAGACAAAAGCCACAACACCAGCTCAACTGGACGCCTGCCTGTCTCCGGATGACCATATTGACAGCGTTATGGCTGTCGACATGAACACAGGGGCAATCCGCTGGAGCCAGCGGTTTACGCATGCGGACACCTGGACGGTCTCCTGCAAGCAGAGCACACAGCCCCCGGCCACCCCCTGCCCAACGCCGACGGGACTCGACACTGACTTTGGCTCGGGACCGAACCTCTTCACGATCACCAGGAACGGCCAATCGGTCGACGTTATCGGCGACGGGCAGAAGAGCGGCGCCTACTATGCAATGGACCGGGATACGGGCACGATCCTGTGGGGAACGCAGGTCGGTCCCCAGGGCAATCGCGGGGGTATCGAGTGGGGTACGGCAGTGGACCAAGGCCGCATTTATATCCCGCTGGCGAACTCGGACTACACGGAAACGACCCTGATCTCCGGGCAAAAGGTGGTTGGCGGGTACTGGGCCGCGCTCGACCAGGCCACCGGACAGATCCTTTGGGAGACGCCTACGCAGGCTCCGGCACCGGTGCCGACCAGCCCGCGGGGTACCAAGCCGCCTGCAGGCGCACTTGCCGAAGCGGAAGGCTCGGTGAGCATAGCGAATGGGGTGATGTACGGCGAGGATGCGGCCGGCAACTTTGTCGCGCTCGATGCGGCGAGCGGCACGATGCTCGAAAGCTTCCAGAGCGGGGGCGCCGGGCTTGCCGCGCCCGCAATCGCGGCCGGAACGCTTTACTGGAGCTCCGGCTACAGCTCCATCGGCGCAACCAACAACAAGGTGTATGCGCTGTCCGTGCTCGGTTTGCCGTAACGGGGGGTGCGCAGCTGGCTAGTACAGAGACCAAGCGGCCGCTCCTTGTTAGAAGACAGGGAGCGGCCATTTCTTACTGGTCTTTCTTCGGGGTGGCGAGCCGCGCGCTCTAACCCCAGGCCTTGATGGCCAATACGGCGTTGAGGCCGCCAAAAGCGAAGGAGTTTGAAAGGCTCGCTTCCACCTCCGTATGGCGCGCCGTATTCGGGATCACGTCGAGGTCGCAAGCCGGGTCTGGGTTGCGGTAGTTTATGGTGGGCGGGAGGACGCCTGAGTTGAGCGCGCCGATGGTGGCGACGGCTTCGAGCGCCCCCGCCGCGCCCAGCGTATGCGCATGCATCGACTTGGTGGAGGAGATGGCTAGCCGGTCGGCATGGCTGCCGAAGACGGCGCGGATGGCGGCTGTCTCGATGCGATCGTTGGTCTCAGTGGCAGTGCCATGCGCGTTGATGTAGCCGATTTGCTCCGTAGCCAATCCGCCATCTCGCAAGGCCATGCGCATAGCGCGGGCCGGCCCCTCAATGGTGGGTTGGGTGATGTGGCTGGCGTCGGACGACATGCCGAAGCCGACGATCTCGGCAAGAGGCTGAGCGCCCCGGGCCAGCGCTGCTTCAAGCGGCTCAAGCACGAGCATGGCGCCGCCTTCGCCGACAATCAGGCCCGTTCGATCCGACGAAAAAGGGCGGCAGGTGTCCTTGGAGACTACGCGCATGGCCTCCCAGGCTTTGAGGCCGCCGATAAAAAGCGGCGCCTCGCTGCCACCGGCCAGCGCCATGGGCGCCGCACCGGAGCGCACCATCCAAAAGGCTTGGCCAATGGCGTGCGCCGAAGAGGCGCATGCGGTGGAGATGGTGTAGGCCGGCCCCTGCACGCCGAAGTGCATGGAAATATGACTGGCCCCGGCGTTGCTCATGCTCAAAGGGATGGTGAGCGGATGCACCCGGGTCCGATTGTTATGGAACAGCTCCCAGTAGCCGGCTTCTTCGGCATTGCGACCGCCAAAGCAGGAGCCGGTCACGATCGCCGTTTCTTCGCGGAGCTCGGGCGTCCACTCAATGCCTGCCTGGATGACGGCTTCACGCGCCGAAAGGACGGCGAACTGGGCGAAACGGTCCATAAAGCCAAGGTCTTTGGGCTCAAAGCAGCTTTCAGGCGCGTAGTTGTGCACCTCGGCCGCATTCCCAAAGCGCAGCTGCGAAGTATCGAGTCCCGTCATGGGGCCGATGCCGGTGCGGCCGGCCGCGAGGGAAGCGAAGAATTCGGATGCATTGAGGCCGAGCGCGCTGATGACGCCTACCCCGGTAACGACGACTCGCTGCATCAACCGTTTTCTTCCGTGGCCGGGGCGGCGGGGACGCTGCTGCCGTGTTGTTTCGCATCGACGAGCAGGGTGATGCCGGCGACCATTTCATGGATATTCGAGACGCGCTTGGCGTCTTCATCGTTGATCTCGATGTCGAACTCGCTTTCGAGGTCAAAGAGGATGTTGAGGCGGTCGAGCGAATCGACGCCGAGCTCTTCAAAGGTGCTGTCCGGTCGAACGCTTTCCTGGGGAATGCGCTTGGTCGTGGCGATGACGCGGAGTACGCGGTCCTGGATCGTATCGGACATAATCCTCAAGCAAAGCCCCACAAGCATAAACCCATGCAGGGGCAGAAGTGGTGTCGCGCGCCGGCCGTGGGCAGAGGCAACCCCTCATTCTATCCTCACCGGGGGCTGCGATGCGTGGCCGGAGGCGGTTGTGTGCAAACAAGCGACTCGCCGCGCCTAGCCCGCAGGGCTGCTATCGGCGGCTTCAAGCTTGTACTCGTACCTGTTTTCAAGCGCGATGCGTACCAGCTGCGCCCGGGTGCGCACCCCGGTCTTGGCAAAAAGCTGCTGCAATACGGCTTTGATGGAGGCTTCGGACAGTTCGAGCGACGCGGCGATCTCCTTGTTGGCGCGTCCTTCAAAGACGCCTCGCAGCACGGCGCGTTCGCGTGAGCTGAGTGCAGGAGGCGCAGCGTGGGCGCCCTGGGTGGGGTGCGCGGCAAGCGCCAGGCTTTGGGCTTGTGCCGCGTCCAGCCATTGTTCGCCTTGCAGGACATGGCGCATCGCTCGCAGGAGGTCGTCGGGCGGCCGGTGCTTCAAGAAGATGCCGGCCACGCCCGCGTCCAGGGCGCGCGCCATCTCAGAGGCCGCCATGCCCGCGGTGACCAGCAGGATTCGGCCAGTAAAAAGCGATGTTTGCAGCAGCTTCAGCGCGTCGAGCGCGGTGCCGTCGCCCAGGTCGAAATCGAGCAGCATCAGCTCCGCGCCCGCATCGCCTTGGTCCAGCCAGGCGCGGAGCTCGGCGAGCGATCCGCACTGAGCCGCCAGTGCAAGCCCGGGCTCATCGGCAAGCAGCCGGCTGAGTCCTTCGCGAACCAAGCCGTGGTCGTCGACCAGCACGAGCCGGATGGGCGGCCCTCCAGGCGGCACGCGCGCGCTCCCGTGGCGCTCGCAACAGGCACGCTCGCCGCCCCTGCTTCGCGGGCAGGGAGCTCGACCAGAAAGCACGCGCCGGGCCGATCGGCGGGAGCGTAGCGGAGGTCGCCCGAGAAGGAGCGCATCAGCGCCCGCGACAGGTAAAGGCCGAGCCCGGTTGCGGTGGCCTGCGGCTGAAAGGGCTTGAACAGCAGTTCAGGATGACGCACTCCGGTGCCGGTATCCTCGACGCGCACCC
>CAXTPL010000226.1:0-4983 GCA_964246065.1 uncultured Acidobacteriaceae bacterium | reverse complement strand
GCGCGGGGCAAACCGCTCCCGCCCACGCTGGGCAAACCGCTCCAGGTCCACCGCCTGCGCACGCCCCCAGCGCGCGCGACCGGAACCAGGCTCAAAGTGCTTTTGTGGAAGGCGCCAAAGCCATCGAGGGGAAAAACCTCCCGCTTGCGCTGCAGCGCTTTCGCCAGGCCGCGGCACTGGACCCGCAAAACGTAAATTACCGCGTCGCCCTCGACATCGCCCGGCAAAACCGCATTACCGAGCTGGTGCAGGAATCGCAAAAAGCCAGGCTCCGCGGCGACGATGCAACCTTTCGAGCGCGCCTGGCTGAGGCCAAGGTCCTCGATGCCCAGGGCCCGGTGCGCAACCCCATGCTTGTGCAGCACGCCGGAGACCTCGACGAGCAGCCGCTTGAAGCCGGGCCCGATCCGGCGACGCCCGGCGCTTCGGCCGACCAGATCGGCAGCCCTGTACAACTGGTGCCGCGTCCTGTTGCCCCGCAGAGCTTTCACCTGTACACCAGCCGCGATCAGGTGATGCACCAGGTCTTTCAGGCTTTCGGGCTTACGGCGATGCTCGACAAATCCGTCGCCCCGGGAGCCTCAGACGATACCCGGGTGCGCTTTGACCAGGATGGCGTGAACTTTGCCCAGGCACTGGAGGCCGCCGAGCTCGCCACCAACACGTTCGTCGTGCCGCTCGACCCGCAGCGCGCCCTGGTCGCGCTCGATACCAAGGCCAACCGCGCAGACTTTGAACGGCTGGCGGAGGAGACCGTTTTTTTGCCCGGGCTGACCGCCACCGAGATGAGCGATGTCGGCAACATCGCACGCAACATCTTTGAAGCCAAGCAGGCCTCCATCGACGAAAACGCGCACACCATGATGGTGCGCATGCCGCAGAACAAGCTCCAGCCGCTGAACCTGATGCTTACCGAGTTGATGGACGGACGCAGCGAAGTGCTGCTTGACCTGCATTTCTACGAGGTTTCGCGCACCTACGACGTAAGCCAGGGTGCCGAGCTGCCGAGCTCGAGCAATATCTTCAACGTGACCTCAGAGGTGAACAGCCTGATCAGCGCCAATCCTTCACTGGTGCAGCAGATTATTGCGAGCGGCCTGGCGACGCCCGGCAACTATGAAGAGATTGCGCTGGCGCTGGTGCTCTCAGGCCAGGCCGGCAGCACGCTGCTTTCGCAGCCTTTTGCCGTCTTCGGCGGCGGCCTGACCACCACCGGGCTGACTCTTTCGCAGGCCGCGGCCAACCTTTCCCTCAATATCACGGACACACGCATGCTCGACCAGGTGCAGCTGCGGCTGCTCGACCAGGAAGAAGGCACAGTAAAGATCGGCGAGCAGTATCCGATTGTCACCTCCACCTATTCCAATCTGAATACCCCGACGACCGGCATCGCCGGCATCAGCTCGGCCGGGCTTTCCAATACACTGGCCAACCTCGGCGTCAACCTGTCTTCGCTCCAGAGCGCGGCGAGCGCATCGGTTCCCCAGGTCCAATACCAGGACATCGGGCTGACCCTGCGCGCCACCTCACGCGTGCAACAGGAGCAGGAAGTCTCGCTCAAGCTCGACCTGCAGCTGAGCTCTATCTCCGGCGCTACGCTGAACGGAAACCCGGTGCTGAACAACCGGCAGTACCAGTCGATTGTGACGTTGAAGCCCGGCGAAAAAGCGCTGCTGGTCAGCTCGCTCAACACGCAAGAGTCGGCGGCGCTGATCGGGCTGCCTTTTTTGAGCGAAATCCCCGGCTTTCGGTTTGGAACCAATGAAACGATCAACAGGACACGCTCCAGCCTGGTGATCGCCATCACGCCGCGCGTGGTGCGGCTGAGCCATCGCACGGCGCACAGCCAGATGGTCTTGCTGCCGCAGCATTCCTGAGAGCGGTCATGCCTGCGCTCTCCTCCGTGAGCCTCGCGGATATGTCGCGGGCCTAGCAAGGGACCGCCGGCGGTTGAGCCGGCTCCCGCAGCGCCCCCGAGGAAGCAGGCGGCGAGGACCCGGCCGTCCGCACCGCTCCGCACGGCTGGCCTGTCGCAGGATGCAGCGCGCGCCTGGCTATATGCCGAGAGCCGGCTACTTCGTCGTGAGCAGGTTGCTTATTGCGCCCGGCGACTTGCCGAGACTGCTACTTATTGAGACCGGCTATGTATCGCGCTGGCTACTTATCGAGACTGAACTGGTACGCCACGATCGTTTTCAGCTGCTCATACGCAAGGCCGCCGAGAGGCACGCCGCGTCCGTTCACAAACAGGGTCGGCGTCTGGTTGACGCCGAGATCCTGTGCGAGCTGGATCGATCCATTTACCACTGTCTTGGCCTCCGTGCTGCTCGAGCAGGCCGCGACCTTGGCAGCCTCGGCGCCTGCCGCGACAGCTGCGCCGTTCAGCGCCTCGGTTGAGGTTTCCGGCGTCAGCTGCGCCTGGTTGGCATAGGTGGCATCGGCAAACTTGAAGAAAGCCTCATTGCCGTTCTGTTTGGCGACGCAGACGCCGTAGGCTGCGGCCTTGTAGGCTTCAGAGTGGATGCTGACCAGCGGAAAGTTTTCGTAAACAAAGCGAGCCTGGGGGAAGTCAGCCAGCAGCTTGGCGATGGTGGGCTGCACCTCCTTGCAGTGCGGGCACTCAAAGTCGGCAAACTCGACCAGCAGCATGCTTTTACCGGCCGCGCCTTTCGACGGCCCGTCGGCGGCTGCCTGCAAGAGCTGCCGGTGCGCATCAAACGGGCGCGCGCCAAAGGGCAGCACATCGTTTGAGATGAGAAAGTGGCCGTCCGGCGTGGTGAAAAACACCAGCGAGCCGGTCTGCTGCGGGTTCGACTTCTGCGCGACCAGCACCGTGATCTTGGCAACCCCCGGAGCTTCGGTCTTCTGGATAGCCTGTGTCTGCCAGACGCGGTCCTCGTCATAGCCCCAGGTTTGTTTGAGGAAGGCGTCGACGGTGTCGCGGGTCGGGGTAGCGGCGGTAAAGTTGCGCGGGTCCTGCGGAGGAAACTGCGGCGCGGCCTGGGAGCCGGCGGCGGCAGCAGCCGCAGGCGCCTGCGGAGTAGGCGCGGCGGGGACCTCCTGCGTGGTTTGCGCCGGGCACGCGGCGGTGAGCAGAAGGGCAAGGCCGGCAGAGGCTGCGAGCAACGACAGAGTGGATGGCATACGTCGATGGTTTCCTTACTTGGTGAGTTGGGTAGAGCGGCGCGACAAAGGTACGAGCGGCAACACAGAGGGAGCTCCCATGCAGGCGCCGCGCCTCATACCTGCACCTTGACCGCGATAGGAAACCTGCGGCCCATGCCGAACGCTTTTGGGGTGACCTTGAGCACGGGCGCGGCCTGCTGGCGCTTGTACTCCGACCGCTCGATCATTTTGACCACCGAGCACACCACCTCGAGAGCCAGGCCGGTCTCCGACGCAATCTGCTCGGGGGTCTCATACCGCTCGACGTAGGCCGCAACCACGGGGTCCAGATGCGCGTAGTCAAGCAGCGAGTCGGAGTCGAGCTGGCCGGGGCGCAGCTCGGCCGAGGGCGGCTTGTCGAGGATGGCCGTGGGGATGATCTCGCGCTCGCGATTCACAAAGCGGCACAGATCGTAAACGCGCGTCTTGAGCACGTCGCCAATCACCGCCAGCGCGCCCACCATGTCGCCGTAGAGCGTGCAGTAGCCGGTAGCCATCTCACTCTTGTTGCCGGTCGTGAGCACCAGCGCGTTGAATTTGTTTGAAAGTGCCATGAGCAGGTTGCCGCGGATGCGGGCCTGCAGATTTTCTTCTGTCAGGTCAGGCTCGAGCCCGGCGAAGAGTCCCTTGAGGGCGTCTGTGGTGTCGAGAAAGATGTTCGAGATCGGCAACACTTCAAAGCGGATGCCGAGGTTGGCGGCCAGCGAGCGGCTGTCCTCAATCGAGCCCTGCGAAGAATACGGGCTGGGCATGCCGATGCCCATCACGTTTTCGGCGCCGAGCGCCTCGGCGGCGACCGCGGCCACGAGAGCGGAGTCAATGCCGCCGCTCAATCCTACGAGAACCTTGGCGAAACCGCATTTGCGCACATAGTCGCGGGTGCCGAGGGTGAGCGCGGCATAGGTCATCGCGGTCTCGTCGGCAATCTGCTCATGGAGGTCGCCTACCCCGGTCGCGGTGTCGAAAAAAATCAGGTCTTCCTCCGCTGAAAGCGCGCGCGCAGCCACGGCGCCGTCGGCCGCAAGGGCGAGGCTCGAGCCGTCAAAGATCAGGCTGTCGTTGCCGCCTACCTGGTTGACCATGACCACCGGAACGGCGTAGCGGCGTGCAATTGCGGCCAGCATCTGCTCGCGCGTGGCGCGCTTGCCCTGCCAGTACGGCGAGGCGGAGATGTTGAGGATCAGGCTTGCGCCTTGCCGCATAAGATCTTCTACCGGATCGATGCCGTAGCGGCGTGTCTGCCAAAAGTTCTTATCGTTCCAGGCGTCTTCGCAGATGGTGAGCGCGACACGCTCTCCGCAGATCTCGACGGTATGCTGCTCGCGTGCCGGGGCGAAGTAGCGCTGCTCGTCGAAGACGTCGTAAAAGGGGAGCAGGCGCTTTGACTGGACAAAGTCGACGCGCCCGTCGCGCAGCAAGGCGACAGCGTTCTGGACGTGCTTGCCGGTGCCCTCGGGCGCGGGGGCGACGAAGCCGCACAGGATGGCGATGCGGCAGGTGGCGCTGGCGGCGGCTAGCTCATCGATGACCTGTTGCGAGCGCGCGATGAAGGAGGGTTTTTCAAGCAGGTCAGCGGGCGGGTAACCGGCCGTGGCAAGCTCGGGAAAGAGGACGAGGTCGGCGCCGGCCAGGGCTGCGCGGCGGGTAAAGTCGAGGATCAGCCTTGCGTTCCCGGTGAAATCACCGACGGTGGGGTTGATCTGGGCCAGCGCAATCTTCACTTATTCAGTGTAGCAACGGGTGGGACTGGTGGGGCTCGGGGTTGAGCGGCTGCCTTGATGGGGCGCTGTCGCTGCTGTCCGGCAGGGTGCTTGTGTG
>CAXTPL010000225.1:3490-5012 GCA_964246065.1 uncultured Acidobacteriaceae bacterium | reverse complement strand
GGGCTAAAGGACTCTTGCTAGAGAGCGGGCGCGATTAGGAGTGGTTCTATGGCGGGCAGCGGAACGATCTCGGGAAGGGTCACGTCGAGCGACCGGCCAGCGGCCAACTCGCTGAAAACCTGATTGGCCGTATCTTCAGTGCGGGTAGAAACGATATGAAGCTTCCTCACGGCACGCATGGTGACGACAGCAAGCAGAAAGCGGTTCTCCATCTTAAGACCCGCGGCATACACAAGCTCTGATCGCATGTTCCTCATTCTGTACCCGCTGCTGCTCCTCTCTGGTCCCAAGCCCGGTGGAGCGAGCCGCTCTTAAGAGGAACAGTCTGGAGTCCTGCACCAATCTTAGCGTGGAATCGGCCTCCCAGCGGCCGGGCGCTGAAGTTGGTATGGTGCGCACAGTACTTCAGTAAGCGCGCGGAGCCGCTTTCTGTAGCACGTGGAGCTCACTCGAACTCCCCTCGCGCCTCCAAAGCGGCAGCCGAGTCGCGGTGCTTGGCGTGGCGCGTCTCCCCCGCCGGTTTCTCAGGCAGCACGCGCGCAGGCTTGTCCTGTCCTACCCGCTCGCGGGCATTCGCCTTCACTGCCTTTGCGACGGAAAATCCCGCCTTCTTCTTTTTTCGAGCCATGGATGCGGTCCGCCTGCCCCCAGTCTGCTCCTTGGGAGGCAAGCAGCACCAGATCTACGAACCATCGTTCCCGTTTTGGTCAAGCGCCAGCAAAGCAATGCGCTCCTCCCCCTGATGGAATGGGCAGAAAACGCCGATGCTTCTCTGAGACAAGGCCTCGGCAAGGTGTGCCTGGGTTTTAAGGCCGGCTGGGGGCAGGGAGAGTATGGTGCGCTGCAGGGAGGTTCGGAAAGCCTGTGTCGGGGAGCCGGCCGGAAATGCCTGCTCGCTGCCGCGTGGTCCAGGCCGGGCTGCGGCAGCGCTTCTGCTGGCTCTGCTGCTTTGGAGCGTTCCCCCTGCCGCGATGGCGTGGGTGCCTGGCCGCGCCCCGGCTGCTGCTTCTGTACTTACCTCGGCGCACCAGGTGCACGGGCTTAGCCTGGGCAAGGCGCGCGTAGGCCTGCCTGTCCATCTCCGCGCGGTCGTCACCTACTACGACCCCTACATCGATCCCAGGCACGCCTCCTTGTTTCTCCATGATGCAAGCGGATCGATCTTTGCCATGCTTCCGGCCCGACCGATCCTTCCGCTGGGCGCCGGCAGCCTGGTAGATATTCAAGGAATCAGCGGGGCGGGCGACTTCGCTCCTGTTGTTGCTGCCACGCACCTGCGTGTCCTCGGGAAGTCGCATCTGCCTCCCGCAGCTACCCCCGTAACGCTGCCCCAGTTAATGGCCGGCATGTATGACGGCCAGTGGGTAGAGATGGTGGGCATGGTGCACTCGGTTACACCCGTGGGGAAAAATACCGTCTTCAGGCTCGCTACCGAAGACGGGCCGATCACTGCCACTACCAGGACCGAGGCCGGCTTCCCGTACAACTCTTTGATCGGGGCGACGGTGCGCGTGCATGCAAA
>CAXTPL010000225.1:0-3480 GCA_964246065.1 uncultured Acidobacteriaceae bacterium | reverse complement strand
TGCAAATGTCGCCCCGGAGCTCAACCAGTCGAGGCAACTCACAGGGGTGCACCTTTATCTGCAGAGTGCGACCAGCCTCAAGGTCTTGAAACCGGCGCCGACTGACCCCTATGCGCTCCCTCTTCAGTTTATTGACCAGCTGTTCCAATTCAAGCCCGGCGCCACCCTGTATCAACGGAGCCGCGTAGAAGGGCAGGTGACTTTGCGCTGGCCTGGCCAGCGATTATGCCTCCAGGATACAAGCGGAGGAGTCTGCGTTGAGTCCGCTCGCATGGATATGCCCCCCGTCGGCACCGAAGTGGAGATGATCGGCTTTCCTGCTATCGCGAATAGCACACCGACTCTGACCGATTCAATCTACCGGCCATTCCTGCACAAGGCAACACCTGTTCAGCCGCAACGGCTCAGCGCGGAACGAGCCTCGGCGGGTGTCCTTTCCGGCCGGGTTGTGGTCGTACGGGGGACCCTGATCAGCGTCCCTCCCAGCTCAAGCCAGATGCCCCTGATGCTCTCCTCGGGCGGCCTGGTCTTTGCAGCTCTGCTGCCGAGAGAAATACCTGCCGAGCGAATCGCTGCGTGGAAACAGGGCAGCACCGTGCTTCTGACAGGGATAAGCCAGGCGCAGGTGGACCTGGAAAACACGGACCTGCGTGAGGGCGCGGCTCGCTTCGGCTCTTTCCGGATGCTGCTGCGCAGCGCTGACGATGTGCTGGTGCTGAGCCGGCCTTCCTGGTGGAACAGCGAGCATACGGCATCGGTGCTGGTGGCCGTGATGCTGATCACAGCCCTGATCCTGGGCTGGGTCATCGTGTTGCGAAGCCGGGTCGAGCAGCAAACCCTGCTGATCCGCAAAAGCGAAGAACGGTTTCGCCACCTCGCTCTGCACGATCCGCTGACCGGGCTGGCCAATCGGACGCTGCTGCATGATCGTCTCGGCAACGCGCTTGATCGCGCCCGGCGCACGCGCACGGGCCTGGCCGTCTTGATGCTCGACCTAGACAAGTTCAAGCAGATCAACGACTCGCTCGGCCACGAGATCGGCGACCGCCTGCTGTGCGCGGCCGCAGACCGTGTCCGCCGCTGCGTGCGCAAGACCGACACGGTCGCGCGCATCGGCGGAGACGAGTTCGTTGTCCTCCTCCCTGAAACGAGCAGCGTGAAGGAGGCACACGAAATTGCCGCCAAGATCGTGGCCGAGGTCTCTGCCCGGCTCGTCCTCGATGGCCAGATCCTGCCCGTCTCGGCCAGCGTGGGGGTGTGCACCTACCCGGACGGAGGTACGTGCGCCAACAGCCTGCTTCGCAATGTGGATGCTGCGCTCTACGACGCCAAGGCGAGTGGGCGCAACTGCTTCAAGTCGTATCAAGCTGTTGCGGCGCCTCCCGATCGCCCCACGCAGCGAGCGGCCTATGCGGGGCAACCAAACCTTCAACCTGGCTGATGCCGGTAAGGGAACTTTGCCGCCTCGCATACGAACCACGCGCCACCGCTCGCGCGGCGGCAGCCCGGTCGTGGACGAATTCCTTAGCAGGGGCTTGGGCAAATCTATGAGCGGCAACTTGGAAGAAGCCCCAGTCTGCCCGGACGAAGCTGCCAGCAGGGGCCTGGACGATCCGCTGGAGAGAAAGCCTCTACGAACCTGCCCACAAAGGGCCGGCGACTACCGAAAAGCAGCCGACGCGGGCGCGCCTACCGACCGCCCTGCACCAGGCTGTACGCGAGGATTGCCAGAACCAGCCCACTCACCACGACGTACATCCGGTCGCCCTGCCGCGCAAACCCGGCAACGCAGAAGGCGACCCGCACCACGGGCGTCGCGATCAGCAGCAAGATCCCCGCACTGATGACGTCCGGCGCGCGTAGATGCAGGACACCCGCACTGATAGCGGGCAGGCTTCGCAGAGCCGGTGCTGCCGCAACAAAGCGTGTGTAGTCCGGCACACGCTGGCCGCCGGAACGCACAAGTGCAAGCACACCGCCCAGGAGCACCACTACGGCAGAGAGCGTGACCCCCACCCGCAGCATGCGCCCGATAGAAACCTCCATCTGCTTATCTGCTTCGCTCTGCACCCTTAAATCCTCCCGGTAAGGCCGCTGAAGATCATTTCGCACCCAAGCGCGACGATAACCAGCGAGAAGACCGCCTTAAGCGTCGCGGCGGGAGCCTTGACGAGCAGCGCGGCGCCGGTCATGGAACCGCCCAGCACTCCCAACATGACCGGCATGGCCAGGCCAGGCTCGATGTAGCCGTGGCGCAGGTAAATGCCGGCGCTGGCCGCTGCCGTAACGCCGATCATGAAGTTGC
Organism: uncultured Acidobacteriaceae bacterium; assembly: GCA_964246065.1. Lineage (GTDB taxonomy): Bacteria > Acidobacteriota > Terriglobia > Terriglobales > Acidobacteriaceae > EB88. The sequence continues at coordinate 1,175 of CAXTPL010000225.1, read as the reverse complement.
TGGTTGTGGTTGAAACCTTGAAAGGAAGCTTCATCGCTTGATCCATGGCAAGGACTTTGACCGCGCCAGAGCCGATCCCAAGGAGACCGGACAATGTGCCGGCGCCGAACATGACGCCAAAGCCCAGAGGCACCCGCCGCGCCCGGTAGGGCTGCGGACCGCTCGGCGCGGGGAATTCGCCTTGCAGCTTGAAGCGTTCTGCCAGCGCATTCGACTCCAGCGGCGGCGCCTGCTCTCTCCGGCTGCGGTAAGACGCCCAGGCCGAGTACAGCAGCACCACTCCAAATACGACGGCGATAGAGTGGCTGGAGATGCGCGAGGTCAGCCAGGCGCCGAGCAGCGCGCCCAGCGTTGTAGCCACCTCGAGAAACATGCCGATCCGCAGGTTGGAAAGACCATCCCGCACATAGGCGGCTGCGGCGCCGGACGAAGTCGCAATCACCGAAACTAGGGAGGCGCCAATGGCATAGCGCAGATCGACATGGAAGAGAAGCACCAGCACAGGCACGATCACCACGCCCCCGCCGAGCCCGGTAAGGGCGCCGAGCAGACCCGCAAAGAGCGAAGTGCCGAAGACCAGTGCAGTAAAGATCAGTACACTCATGCGCCCCTCGCCTCCTGTGCAAAGGCCAGATATGCTGTCGAGACACCCGACGGGTCGAAGAGGCGGGCAGCCGTGCCGCGCCGCCCTAGTTTCTGAAAAAGTTCCGGGCAAGAAAGAGGACGTTCGCAGGCCGCTCTGCCAGCCTCCGCATAAAGTATGGGTACCACTCGGTCCCAAAGGGCACATACACGCGTACTCCGTAGCCGCGGCTCACCAGGCTTGTCTGCAGGTCTCGCCGCACCCCGTAGAGCATCTGGAACTCGAATGCTTCCGGTTTGATCTTTTTCTCGCGGGCAAACCGCTCTGTGGCCGCAATCATTGCCTCATCGTGCGTGGCAATGCCGTGAAAGATGCCGCTCTGCAGCAGCGTCTGCATCAACCGGATATAGTTCGCATCCACGTCCCGCTTCTCCGGGTAGGCGATCGAAGCCGGCTCCTGGTAGGCACCCTTGCACAGACGGACTCGGATCCCTTCCGCGCAAAGCCGATCCACATCCGCCTGGCTCCTGTACAGGTATGCCTGGATGACTGCGCCGACGCGGCCCGGCCACCGCGCATGCAGGCGCCGCAC
>CAXTPL010000224.1:0-5054 GCA_964246065.1 uncultured Acidobacteriaceae bacterium | reverse complement strand
CCGATATAGCCCGCCACCCGCGCCATCGGCGCCGCATATGGCTGCGCCTGCACCCGCCGCCGCCGGCCACCACTAGCGATCTCGGGCGCGTGTGTGTATTGCCTGATAGACACACACACACGTTTTTTTCCCAGGCCAGCCGGCCTGCCTTCCAGCCGGCTTTGAAGAACACGCATCTTCCTTAGGAGTCGTGCACTCTGAAAGGATCCCTCCATGTCTACCTCCCCAAAACCTCTGCAGGATCCACGTTCCCGCTTTCCCCAGCCGCCGTTTCCTGAGCAGAAGCAGACTGCGCCCGGCTCCGACGCAAAAATGGACCCCTTGGCCGACCACGGCGTAGACAGCTACACAGGCTATGGCCGCCTGGCCGGGCGCGTTGCACTGATCACCGGCGGTGACAGCGGGATCGGCCGCGCCGTCGCCGTTTGCTTCGCAAAAGAAGGCGCAGACATCGTTCTTACCGGCCTGCCCGACGACGCCGAGGAAGGGGATGAAACCGTCAAGCTGGTCGAAGCGGCGGGCCGCAAGGCTCTCTCGATCCCCGGCGACATCCGGCAAAAGAGCTTTTGCCAGGAGCTGGTAAACATGACGGTAGAAACGTTCGGCCGGATCGACATCGCCGTTAACAATGCCGCGTATCAGCGTACCTATGCTTCGCTCGCCGACATTCCGGAAGATGAGTTTGACGCAGCCTTCCGCACCAATGTGTATGGCACGTTTTTTATCACGCAGGCCGCGCTGGCCAAGATGAAGCCCGGCGGCGTGATCTTGAATACCTGCTCGATCGAGGCCTATGAGCCCAAAGATCAGCTGGCTCCGTATGCCGCTACCAAAGCCGCGCTGGTCAGCCTGACAAAAAGCTTTGCCAAGCTCGCCATCAAGCAGGGTGTGCGTGTAAACGGGGTGGCGCCCGGCCCGGTCTGGACCCCGCTGATCCCTGCCACCATGCCTGCCGAACAGGTGGCCAACTTTGGCAAGTCGTGCGTCTTTGAGCGGCCCGCCCAGCCGGTCGAACAGGCAGCCGTTTTCGTCTTTCTCGCCTCTGACGATGCAAGCTTTGTTACCGGCGAGATTTATGGCGCGACCGGCGGCAAAATGCCGGTCTAGGCGCAGCCAGGGCTGGTTTGGCTGGGGGCAATGGTGTGCGGCGGCAACCGCTCGGCGGCGCGCCTCCATTGCCCCTGGTGCGCAGCGTATACTCCGGCTTGGAGCCTCGCGAATTTGCCGACAAGTTATATCAACCGCATAGCTACCCTCGTGCCTGGCAACGATGTACATGCGGCCTTTGTCGACTTTGCAGAGAACATGCTGCTCGACGAGCGTACCCGCCTCTTGTTTCGCCGCATGGCGCTTCGCTCGGCCATCGATCACCGCTTCTCCTGTTTGCGCGTCGACGGACCGGATAGCGTCAAGGAAGCGGGGTCAAACGGCCAGCCAGACAGCGCGCCCTGCCACCCGGGCAGCACCGTAAGCGCGGCGGAGTTCTACGAGCCGAATGCCTTTCCGTCGACCTCTGCGCGTATGCACGTCTTTGAGCAGGCAGCGCCGCGGCTGCTGCGCCGCACCCTCGATGCCTTGCAGCTGAGTCGGGACGAGTGCGCCCGCATCCGGCACGTCATCGTCACCTCCTGCACGGGCCTTTACGCTCCGGGGCTTGACTTTGAGATCATCGACCACCTGGGCCTCGACCCTTCGACCGAGCGCACCATGATCGGCTTTATGGGCTGCTATGCGGCCATCAACGCGCTTAAGCAGGCCCGGCACATCGTTCGTTCAGAGCCGGGTGAGAGCGTGCTGGTCATCAACCTGGAGCTGTGCACACTGCACTTTAAAGAAACGCAGGATCTGGGCGAGGTGCTCTCCTACCTGGTCTTTGGAGACGGCTGTGCGGCGAGCCTGATCAGCTCCATCCCAACCGGCTTTGCCATGGACGGATTTAAAGCCGTGCAGGTGCCGAACACCCGTGACCTGATCACCTGGAACATTCGCGAACTCGGCTTTGACATGCTGCTTTCCGGGCGTGTCCCTCACGAGATCAGCAAGGCCCTGGCTGAGAATGCCGAAGCCATCGCAGGCGTGGACGCGACCATCGACCTATGGGCCGTGCATCCCGGAGGCCGATCCGTGCTGGACTCGGTGGCCTACGGGCTTAAGCTGCCTCCGCGCGCGCTGGCTGCGTCACGCGATATCCTCGCTCGCTTCGGCAACATGTCTTCTGCCACGGTCATGTTTGTGCTGCAAAAGCTGATGGCTGAAGCCAAGGCAGGGCAGCAGGGGTGCGCCATGTCTTTCGGTCCCGGTCTGACAGCAGAGACCATGCGCTTCCATGCCGTCTAGCCGGGTAGCCGAGGGAGCAAACGGTCCGGAAGGGGGCGCGCTCGGCTTTTCCCGGCGAGCCTGCCTTTCCGAGTGGATGGACGAACCCTGCACCTATGAGGAGTTTCGCGACTGCCTGCGCGATCTTGCAGCCGTCAATCGTGTCACCCTTGCCTACCGTCCCACGCTGAACTGGCTCCGCCGGCTGGCGGCGCGACAAGGCCCGTCGGCGGGGCCGTTGCACATTGTGGACGTGGGCTGCGGCCAGGGGGACATGCTTCGCCAGGTCGCCCGCTGGGCGGCAAGATCGGGCGTAGCCGTGCGACTCACCGGGATAGACCTCAACCCCTACGCCGCCCGCGCAGCCGCGGAGCAGACCTCGGGCGCGCTCCCGATCGCATGGCTGACCGGCGATGCATTTTCCTACTCGCCGCCGGGCGGCATCGACGTCGTCGTGTCTTCGCTCTTTACCCATCACCTGCCGGATGCGGTGCTGGTTCAGTTTCTTGCCTGGATGGAGCGCCATGCGCGCCGCGGCTGGTTTATCAACGATCTCCATCGCGGCGCTACGCCTTTCTACCTGTTCCGACTGCTGGCCGGCGCTGCGCGGTGGCACCCCTTTGTCCGGCATGACGGTCCGGTGTCCATCCGCCGCAGCTTTTCTGTCGACGATTGGCAGCAGTACCTCGCCCTGGCTGGCCTTGCGGCGGTGCCTGTGCGCATCGAACGCTTTTGCCCTGCGAGGCTCTGCGTAGGCAGGCTCAAGTGAGCACGCGACCGGAACAACACGACGCCCTGGTCGTGGGGGGCGGCCTGGCCGGAGCCTCACTCGCCCTGCTGCTGGCCCGCGCCGGGCAGCGGGTCGTCCTGGTTGAGAAGAGCAGGGCAGCGCACCTCAAAGTGTGCGGCGAGTTCCTCAGCCACGAGGCGCTCGGCTATCTTTCTGCCCTGGGCCTCGAGGTGGACAGTCTGGGAGCGGTACCGATCCACGCTGTGCGCCTGGCCGGCCGCAACGGCGTGGTCGCGAGCGCAGACTTGCCCTTTGCCGCACGCTCGCTCTCCCGCGAGCGTCTGGATGAGGCTCTGCTCGAAAAAGCGGGCGCTGCGGGCGCGACCATCCTGCGCGGCTCGCGCGCTCTTTCCCTCGAACGCAGAGCGGAAGGGAACTGGGAGGCAAAGCTCGCTCATGGTGCGCAGGTGTGCGGGGACGAGGCTTTTCTGGCAACGGGCAAACATGACCTGCAGGGCTGGAACCGGGCACCGGGACGCCACAACGATCTTGTCGCCTTCAAGATGTACTGGCGCCTGGCACGGGAGCAGCGCCAGGCACTGGCAGGTCATGTCGAGCTGGCCCTCTTCCCGGACGGCTATGCCGGCCTGCAGCCGGTTGAGGATGGGATGGCGAACCTGTGCTTGCTGCTCACCAGGCCTGCCTTGCGCGCGCTCGGGGGCAGCTGGGACGGCGTGCTCCGGCACCTGCTCGCAGGCTCAAGACACCTGGCCGCGCGCCTCCGCGGGGCGACCCCTACCTGGGCGCGCCCCTTGACGCTGGCCGCCATCCCTTACGGCCTGGTGCGGCAGCACACCGGGGACGGCCTCTGGCGACTGGGCGATCAGTCAGCCGTGATCCCTTCCTTTGCCGGCGACGGCATGTCGATTGCTCTCCATAGCGCGCAGCTGGCTGCCGCGCTTGTTTGTGCCGGCGGCGATGCCGCACAGTTCCAGCAGGCGCTCGCCCGCCACGTCTCCCGGCAGGTGGGGCTGGCGACTACCTTTTCTCGAGCCCTGGTGAGTGCGCCGGCACTCCTGACGTTAGGCGCAGGCTTGTGGCCCGGCAGCCTGCGACGGCTCGCGGGTTCCACACGGATCCGCAGAGCAGACCTGGTTGCGGCGGAAAGACTCGATCCAGCCCTGCTTTAGCTCGAACACTGCGGTCAGAGCCGCCCAACCCTAGAGGCTCTGGCTGCCTCGGGGCATATCGAGGACGCCGCGCCCATCAAGGCGACCTCCGAGCTCGTCCTGCGCGCTCCTGCGCAAAAGGTGTGGGCTCTGCTTACGCAGGTAGACCAGTGGCCCGCATGGGCGCCTTCCATCACCATCGCGCACATGGAAGGGCCGCTCGCACCCGGAACCGGCTTTCGCTGGACAAGCGGCGGCACCGCCATCCAATCGCGCCTTGCGCTGGTAGACCCAGGTCGCATGATCGGTTGGACCGGCATAGCTTGGCACGCGCACGCGATTCACATCTGGTCTTTGGAGCCTTTGCCCGAAGGCCGCACCCGGGTGCGCACCTCGGAGTCGATGAACGGCTCGCTGATCCGGCTTGTGTACTCATCAAAGGCGCTGGCAGACTCACAAAGCGAGTGGCTGCAGGCATTGAAGAAGGAGGCCGAACGCTAGTGGAAAGTGGCTCCGGGGATTGGCGGGCCTGGACTCGAAGGCACGGGTTGAAAGGCCGGGGTTAGAAGGCGGACCACGGGACTGCGGGGGTTAAAGGAGAGTGGGTCAAGCACGGACTGAAGGCGTGACAGGTGGCGGATCATGCTTGTCATGTCCGATAACGAATATTCTGTTTGATTCTTGCCGCGGCACAACTACCGGTGCCTGCGCCCTCGGCCCCAAGCCCGCCCGTGCCTTTCGTAAGCCCCTTCCAGCCTGATCAGGCCGCAGCCAAATGTTAGGATCAGGCTATGAAAGTGGCGATCTCGGTCGTGCGGCCTTTTCACATCACCATGATG
>CAXTPL010000223.1:0-5066 GCA_964246065.1 uncultured Acidobacteriaceae bacterium | reverse complement strand
TGGGCGGGCTGAACGGCGAAGCGCAGTGGGAAGCCAAGATCGACGAGCTGATGGATGCGGTGGACCAGAATGTTCCTTTGCCGGCGCGTGCGATCGACCAGCCGTTTTTGATGCCGATCGAGGATATTTTCTCGATCTCGGGGCGCGGCACCGTGGTCACGGGCAGGATCGAGCGCGGCAAGGTGAAGGTAGGCGAAGAAGCCGAGATTGTGGGCTTCAGGGACACGCGCAAGACGGTGGTTACGGGTGTCGAGATGTTCAAGAAGCAGCTCGATGAAGGCCTGGCCGGAGACAATGCGGGCTTGCTGCTGCGCGGGGTGGCGAAGGAAGATGTGGAACGCGGGATGGTGCTGGCAAAGACGGGCTCGATTACGCCGCACACCAAGTTCAAGGGCGAGATTTACGTGTTGAGCAAGGAAGAAGGTGGTCGTCACACGCCGTTCTTCAACGGGTATCGGCCGCAGTTTTACTTCAGGACGACGGACGTAACGGGGACGGCGAAGCTGCCTGAGGGGACCGAGATGGTCATGCCTGGGGACAACATCGCGCTCGAGATCGAGCTGCATACGCCGGTGGCGATGGAGAAGGGTCTGCGGTTTGCGATTCGTGAGGGCGGCCGGACGGTGGGCGCGGGGACGATCTCGGAGATCCTGAAGTAAGGGCTGGGTCGGGGTGCTGGTTCTTTGAGCGCGGTGGCTTGGGTGGCAGGGCAGGGGCAGGGCACCGTGGCGGTCGGTTCGCGGAAACGATAATGAGAGTTGCGGCAGCCGGCCGCGACCTCGGTTAGGATAGAAAGATGCGCGAGATTGTGACACTGCAATGTGGGGAGTGCAAGGAGCGGAATTACTCAACGACGAAGAACAAGAAGACGACCACCGGTCGGCTGGAGTTCTCGAAGTTCTGCAATCGCTGCCGGAAGCATACGCCGCACAAGGAAACCAAGTAGCGCCTGTCCTTGGGGCTGCGGGGTTTTGAAGAGATTGGCTCCGAAGACGTGGTCATGCGTTGCGGAGCCGCACAGGGGCGTAAGCTCAACGGTTAAACTGTCGGTCTCCAAAACCGAACTTCTCGGTTCGAATCCGAGCGCCCCTGCCAACAGTTTGAGGCTAGTCTAGGGCTAGCGAACACAGTTTCTTGAAGAAGGAGCGGCCGAACGGCGATCAAGCCGGGGCGGCTGCGGGAGTGGGCACGATGCCCGTTCAGGATCGGGAAAAGGGTATGGCAAAGGCAGCAGCATTGACCGGCGACGCAGGGGAAGCGCGCCAGGCAAACGGTGCGGGGCCCAACTTCATCGTGCGGAGCCGGGAGTTTCTCGGCGACGTGCGTACGGAGATGCGCAAGGTGACCACGCCGTCACGCGCCGAGGTGCAGTCCACGACCACGGTGGTGATCCTGGCGGTATTTGCCTTTGCGGCTTTTTTTTACGTGGTGGATAGCGTGCTCGGCTTTGCGCTGAAGGGCGTACTGCACTGGCTGGGGGGCGCGCAGTAGCGCGACCGGAAAAACAATGGCAGACGAGCAACGCGTAGAGAATGACCTAAGCCAGGCCGCAACGGTGGCCGGTGAGGCTGGGTCCGCCGACGGTGGCGAGCAGCTGGAGCCCCCCGCGAACGAGCGGTTCAAGTGGTATATCATCCATGCCTATTCCGGCTTTGAGCGCAAGGTGCGCGAATCGATCGAGATCCGGGTGCAGGCCTTTGGGCTGCAGAACCGGATCGGCCGGGTGATGATTCCGCTTGAGTCGGTCACGGAGCTGGTGAATGGCAAAAAGAAGACCAGTGAAAAGGTCTTTCTACCGGGGTATGTGCTGGTCGAGATGGATCTCGACAACGACTTGTGGCACGTGATCAAGAACACGCCGCGGGTGACAGGTTTTCTAGGGACCGGCGACAAGCCCGTATCGCTGACTGAGGAAGAGGTCGGATCGATCCTGTTCCGTACCGACCAGTCCAAGGCGGCGCCGACCCTGAAGATCAAGTTCGAGAAGAACGAGTCGGTGCGGATCACCGAGGGGCCCTTTGCCAACTTCAACGGTGTGGTCGATGAGGTGAACGAAGATCGCCAGACGGTCAAGGTCATGGTGACGATCTTTGGGCGCTCGACGCCGGTCGAGCTCGAGTTTGGCAAGGTAGAGAAGGTAGAAGGCTAGGGATCGCGAGCTCCGCGCGAGCAGGGATGAGCAGGCTGCGGAGGCCACGCGCCCAGTAGTTAGGAATCAGAAAGAGGGATATCGATGGCTGCACCGACTAAAAAGGTTCAAGGGTACGTCAAGCTCCAGATCGTCGCCAACAAGGCTACGCCCGCTCCGCCGGTCGGCCCGGCGCTGGGGCAGGCGCAGGTCAACATCATGGAGTTCTGCAAGCAGTTCAACGCAAGAACCGGCTCCAAGGATATGGAAGGGCTGGTGATCCCGGTGGTGATCACCGTGTATGCCGACCGTTCCTTCACCTTTGTGACCAAGACGCCGCCGGCGGCCGTGTTGCTGAAGAAAGCCGCAGGCCTCGCCAAAGGCTCGGGTGTGCCGAACAAGACCAAGGTGGGCACCGTGTCCGAGGCGCAGATTCGCGAGATCGCGACGCAGAAGATGCCCGATCTGAATGCAGCATCGGTGGAGACGGCGATCAAGAGTATCAAGGGGACAGCGCGCTCGATGGGTATCGAAGTCACCGCCTAGCGATTTCGATTGCGCAGGATAAGATCCTGCGGCATACTTAAAAGACGCGCTCGGCGCCCGCTGAGCGACGATGTACGTCATACGCACCACGGCTTGCCCGGCACGTTTGGGCATGGCGGTGGGAGACAGGGAAGTCATGGCACAAAAGATTACCAAGAACCTTGCGGCTGCTCGCGCGCAGGTAGAGGCTCGGCCCTATACCTTGCACGACGCGGTGCCTCTCCTTCAAAAAGTTAAGTTTGCCAAGTTCGACGAGACCGTCGACATCACGCTCCGGCTGGGTGTCGATCCTCGCCACGCCGACCAGATGGTGCGCGGCACAGTGGTGCTGCCGCATGGCCTGGGCAAGACCAAGCGCGTTGCTGTGATCACGACGGGAGACCGGGTCCGTGAGGCAGAAGCGGCAGGCGCTGAGTTTGTGGGCGGCGAAGAGATGGTCGAGCGTATCCAGAAAGAAGGCTGGGTAGACTTTGACGCGCTGATTGCGACGCCCGACATGATGCGCTCGGTCGGCCGGCTGGGCAAGGTCCTGGGGCCGCGCGGCCTGATGCCGAACCCGAAGACCGGGACGGTGACGAGCGATGTTGCGGCGGCGGTGAAAGAGATCAAGGCCGGCAAGATCGAGTTTCGGACCGACAAGACGGCGCTGGTCCACTGCCCTGTAGGGAAGATCTCGTTTCCGCCGGAAAAGCTGATCGAGAATGCGGCTACTGTGATTGCCAGCGTGATGCGCGCCAAGCCGTCTGCGGCCAAGGGTAAGTACATCAAGGGCATTACGCTGAGCTCGACGATGGGGCCCGGGATTGCGCTTGACAGCGCTGTGGCGGATGCGGCGCTCAAGGCGTAGCGTTGCCGCGCAGGCGAGAGTTTCGCAGGCAGTTTGAGGATTTGCCTTCGGTTCGCCGGCCTCTAGCCGCCGGTGAGTTTTGCAGATGAGGGGCAGCCCAGGGCGCACGGCGCCGGGGACAGCAGGCTGGCAGCAAGGGCAGGTAGTGATGGCATTAACACGGGCAAAAAAGGCGCACAAGGTTGAAGCGCTGGCGCAGGAATTGGCCGGATCGACAAGCGCGATTGTGGGCACGTTCGCGAAGCTTACCGTTTCGCAGGATTTCGCGCTGCGGCAGAAGGTGCGGGAAGCAGGCGGGCGGTATCGCGTGCTGAAGAACAAGCTGGCCGCGCGCGCGTCGCAGGGAACGGGGATTGAGGGCGCGCTGCAAGGATTGAAGGGCGTGTCTTCCGTTGCGTACACGAGCGGGGATCCGGTCGCGCTCGCCAAGGCACTTTCGGCCTGGGTGAAGGAGAACGCGGAGTTCACCTTCAAGCTGGGCATTGTCGATGGCAAGGTAATCACGGTCGAGCAGGTGCAGGCGCTGGCAACCATGCCGGGCAAGGATGAGATCTTTGCCAAGCTGCTGTTCCTAATCAACGCACCCGCGCAGCGGCTTGTGACCGTGCTTGGAGCCACAGGCAGAGACTTGGCCGTGGTGGTCAACCAGGGTGTGGAGAAGGGCAAGTTTACGCGCGAAGCGGCGAGTGCAAGCGGTGCAGCCACGGCACCGGAAGCTGCCACGGCACCGGAGGCAGCCACGGAACCGGAACCAACTGTAGCCCCGGAACCAGCCGCAGCACCGGAAGCACCCCCGGCACCGGAAGCAGCCACGGAACCGGAACCTGCTGTAGCGACTGAACAAGCCGCGGCACCGGAAGCTGCCGTAGCCCCGGAACCAGCCGCGGCGCCGGAAGCTACACCGCCCGTCGAAGCAACCGAGACTGCGACAGGCTCAAGCGAGCAGACGGGGGCGGCAGAGGCCTCGGAAGCGCCAGCGCCGGCAGAAGGTCCGGCGGCTGCCGGGGCTGAAGCCGAAACAACCGCGACGCAGGCGGAAGACGCCGCAACGGAGCCTCCTGTCGAAGGCTAGCTCCGTCGTCGGAGCATGCACACAGTTCGATCCTGCGGATCGGCTGCGGGGTGCCGGTCTGGGCACATCGGAAACCGCCAGCCTGTCTCGTGTGGGTCACCCCGGCGAAATCGGCCGGGATTTGCAAGACAAAAGCAAGACCAACTTCAGTAAAGCTATCTAGGTGGGGAGAGAATCATGGCGGATATCGCGCAATTGGAAGAACAGATCGTTGGGTTGACCCTGCTTGATGCGGCGGCCCTGGTAAAGCAGCTGGAAGCGCGTCTTGGCGTTTCCGCGGCAGCAGCGGCACCGGTCATGGTGGCCGGCGGCGGCGCAGGTGCGGCGGCAGAAGCAGCGCCTGAGCAGACCGAATTTACCGTGATCCTGAAGGATTTCGGCGCCAACAAGATCAACACCATCAAGGCTGTGCGTGAAGTGACGGCGCTCGGTTTGAAGGAAGCCAAGGACCTGGTGGACGGCGCGCCGAAGCC
>CAXTPL010000222.1:0-5072 GCA_964246065.1 uncultured Acidobacteriaceae bacterium | reverse complement strand
ACTTCCGGGGCGCCGCGCCGCCGTAACTGGTCGCCGTGGTGCGCGCGCTGGCCGCGCAGGGCATTGCCGTCAACGCGCAGCACGGCCGGGTGCGGCTTTGCCCGGACTGCCTGACCACACGCGCCGAGCTTGAGCAGGCAGCCGAGGCCCTGGCCCAGTGCCGGACCCTGCTGCCGGATTGATCCCCGCGCCGCCCGGGCGTTCGGCTTTGTCGCGGCCCGCTTTGCCATAGCCGGCTTTGCTGCGGCCCAGGTCGGTGAGCATGCACGCAGCGCCGCCAGCCTGCACGCAGCGCCGCCACCGTGCACGCAACGCCGGGCTCGCGCCTGCTCTGGTGCGGCGCTCGGCTTCCGCGCGTGGGATCGGAACCGGACGCACATGGTTTCGTACCCTGTTTTCCTCAAGCCAGGGCTCCGGTTGCGGAAGCATAAAATTGAGCCAGAACCCCATGGCTGAATTTACGCACCTGCACCTCCATACCGACTTTTCTCTCCTCGACGGCGCCTGCGATGTAGACAAGCTCGTCAAGCGCGTTCAGGACATCGGCCAGACCTCAGTCGCCATTACCGACCACGGCAATATCTACGGCGCGGTGCACTTTTTCGAGGCAGCCAAGAAGCAGGGCATCAAGCCCATCCTGGGATGCGAGCTGTATGTTTGCCAAAAGGAAGATCATCGCGCCGATCCGCAGGGCGACGATTACAACCACCTGCTTGTGCTGGCCGAGAATGAAGAAGGCTACCGCAACCTGGTGCGCATCACCTCTGAAGCATCCCTGCACGGGTTTTACCGCAAGCCGCGTATCTCAAAGAAGTATCTGGCCGAACATGCCTCCGGGCTGGTCGGCTTTTCGGGCTGCCTGGCCGGCGAGCTGTCGCAGCACCTGATGAAAGACAATTACGAAGGCGCCAGGCGAACGGCAAGCCAATATCAGGATATCTTCGGCCGCGGCAATTTTTTTCTTGAGATACAGGATCAGGGCCTGGAGTTAGAAAAAAAGATTCATGCCGACCTGTTCCGGCTTGAAAAAGAGCTCGATATTCCATTAGTCGCCACCAATGACTCGCACTACCTTTGCGAAGACGATCACCATGCGCACGAGGTGCTGCTTTGTGTGCAAACGGCAGGATCGATCCACGATCCCAAGCGCTTCAAGTTCGACTCGGATCAGTTCTATGTGAAAACAGCCGACGAGATGGAGCGGGTTTTCTCGCATGCCCCGCAGGTGGTCAGCCGTACCATGCAGTTTGCCGAGCGCTGCTCGCTCAAACTGAACAAGGTTGAAAATCCTTTTCCCGAGTTTGCCGTACCGCCCGGCCATACCATCGACAGCTACTTCGAGCAGGTATGCCGCGAAGGCTTTCAAAAGCGACTCAATACCTCGGTCCGACACCTGCAGGATCGAGGGCTGCTGCGCCAGCCGATCTCAGACTACCAGGCGCGGCTGGAGCGGGAAATCGACTGCATCAAGGCGATGAAGTTTCCCGGCTACTTCCTTATCGTCTGGGACTTTATTCGCTATGCGCGGGAGCACGACATCCCGGTAGGGCCTGGCCGCGGTTCCGCTGCCGGGTCGCTGGTGGCCTACGTCATGGAGATCACCGATGTGGACCCGCTGCAGAATGCGCTGCTGTTTGAGCGCTTTCTCAATCCCGAGCGCGTTTCCATGCCCGACATCGACATCGACTTCTGCATGAACAGGCGCGGCGAGGTCATCGAGTACGTGCAGCGCAAGTACGGGCGCGAGCAGGTCGCGCAAATTATCACCTTCAACACCATGGCAGCCAAGGCAGCCGTCAAAGACGTCGGGCGCGCGCTCGACCTGCCCTACGGCGATGTAGACCGCATAGCAAAGATGATCCCGGCTACCATCGGCATCACCATCGAGCAGGCTCTTAAGGACTCGCCGCAGCTGCAGGAGGCCTATGACAAGGACGCGCAGATGCGCGAGGTCATCGACACGGCGATCAAGCTCGAAGGCCTGGTGCGCGGCGCCGGCGTCCATGCTGCCGGCGTGGTCATCGCACCGCGTCCGCTGACCGACCTGGTTCCGGTCGTGCGCTCAAAGAATGAAGAGATCGTCACCGCCTATGACATGAAGGCCATTGAGAAGATGGGTCTGCTCAAGATGGACTTTCTCGGGCTGACCACGCTCACCGTCATTGACGATTGCTTGAAGATGATCAAGCGCAACAAGGATGGCGTGGAGGTCGACCTCACCACCATTGCGCTCGACGACCAGGTGACGTATGAAAAAGTCTTTCACCGTGCGCTGACCTCGGGCGTCTTTCAATTTGAGTCCGGCGGCATGCGCGACGTACTGCGCCGCTACAAGCCCACCTCGGTAGAAGATCTCACCGCACTCAACGCGCTGTATCGCCCCGGACCCATCCAGGGCGGCATGATCGATGACTTTATCGAGCGGAAATGGGGCCGCCGCAAGGTGGAATACGACCTGCCTCCGATGGAGTCTATCCTCAAGGAGACCCTCGGGGTCATCGTCTACCAGGAACAGGTCATGCAGATCGCCAACGCTGTGGCAGGCTACTCGCTGGGCGAAGCCGACCTGCTGCGCCGCGCGATGGGCAAGAAGAACCTTGAAGAGATGGCCAAGCAGCGGGAGCGTTTTGTCACAGGCGCTGCGGCAAAAGGCTTTCCCAAGGACGTGGTCACTCGAGTCTTCGACTTGATGGAGCAGTTCGCCGGGTATGGTTTCAATAAATCGCACTCGGCTGCGTATGCGTTGCTGGCCTACCACACCGCGTACCTGAAGACGCATTACCCGGTGGAGTTTATGGCCGCGCTGCTGACCTCTGAAATCTCCAAGCCGGAAAATGTGGTCAAGTACATCAAGGAATGCCGCGAGATCGGCATCTCGGTCGACCCGCCGGATGTGCGCCTTTCCGACGCCGACTTTACGCCCAACGGCAACTGCATCCAGTTCGGCCTGACCGCGATTAAAAACGTAGGACGCAACGCGATCGACTCCATCCTGGCAGTGCGCAAGGATCTCGCGGCTGAGGGGAAAGGCTTCGGTTCCTACTGGGAGTTCTGCGAAAAGGTCGATCTCCGGCTGATGAACAAGCGAGTCCTCGAGTCGCTTATCAAGGCTGGAGCGCTGGACTCCTTTGGGCGTCGCGCGCAACTGATGGCAGCCGTGGATCGCGCCATGGAGCGCGCACAAAAGGCGCAGCGCGACCTGGCCAGCGGCCAGCATGGGCTCTTCGGCATCTTTGACGATCACCCGGCCGAGACCAAGCAGGCCGATGCGCTGCCCAACCTCCCGGACTGGGATGAGAACCAGCGGCTGGCCGGCGAAAAAGAGGTGCTCGGCTTTTTTGTCTCCGGGCATCCGCTCGATAAGTACGCCGATAAGTTGAGTAACTTGCCGGGCGTGGTAGATACCGCTACCGCGCTCGAGATGAAACCCTCCCCGGCGCCCACGCGCCGCGGCCAGCCGCCGGAAAACGAGATCTCGATCGCCGGCGTCATCGTGGGCCTTAAGGTTGCCAAATCGAAGCGGTCGGGCGAGCTGTATGCGCAGGCCTCGCTTGAGGATACCGTCGGCAAGATCGACCTGATCTGTTTCCCCAAGGACTACGAAAAGCTGGCGGAAAGCCTCAAGATCGAGGTGCCTGTGATGGTGCGCGGCGCCCTGCGCGCCGATGAAGATGCCGCGCCCAAGCTGTGCCTTTCCTCCATCCAGGCGCTTGAAGATATCAAGGTCCGGCTGCCGAAACATCTCCGCATCAAGGTTCCTTTGGAGCGCGCAAGCGACTCCATGCTGGTTGAGCTGCGTGAGATCATCGACGCCGCGCCGGGGCCGGGTCGTGTCATGTTCAATCTCGAGCTGCGTGGGGATTACTGCGTCGTTCTCGAGCCCGAAAACCTGTCGATTGCAGCAGACCGCGCCTTTATGGAGCGGGCTGAAAGTCTGCTCGGCCGCGGCATGGTTCAGGTCATGGATTGATGGGGGGATCGACCTCAGAATTGCCTGCGGGATCGACCGCGGGTTGATCCCGTAGCGGCGCGGGTTTGTCGTCTCCGCCGTGGCGCCCCTACAATCAGAAAGACTGGCGCAGCACATCAGGAGCGGCATGGCGGAGCAGGGAATAGTCGAACAGATTCAAGCGGTCGTCCCGCAGCGATGGATCAAGACCGAGTTGGCGCGTCACCCGCAGCGGCCGGACCCGGCAGATTTTATCGAGCGCATCTTTACCGATTTCCTCGAGATCCATGGCGACCGCCTCTTCGGCGACGATGCAGCCATGTGCTGCGGCTTCGCCCGGTTCCGCGGTGAAGAGGTCATGGTGATCTCGAATGTAAAAGGGCGCACCACCAAGCAAAAGGTCGCGTGCCGCTTCGGCATGCCCGATCCTGAGGGCTACCGCAAGGCGCTGCGCGCAATGAAGCTGGCCGAAAAGTTCGGGCGGCCCGTCATCACGCTGATGGATCTGATGGGTGCTTACCCTGGTATCGGCGCGGAAGAGCGCGGGCAGGCCGAGGCCATCGCCCGCAACCTGCGTGAGATGTCTCGGCTGCGCACACCCACGCTCGCCGTCATCACCGGTGAGGGCGGCTCCGGCGGCGCACTGGCGCTTGCCGTGGCTGACCGGGTGCTGATGCTTGAGAAAGCCATTTACTCGGTCATCTCGCCTGAGGCCTGTGCCTCCATCATGTGGCGCGACGCCTCCAAGCGTGCCCTGGCCGCAGAGGCTCTGCGGGCGACCGCCGCAGATGCCCTCGAGCTTGGCTGCGTGGACGGCATTGTGCCGGAGCCCGGCGAAGGCGCACACACCGACCCCGCGCATGCCGCCGCCATGCTCAGCGACAGCCTGGCCGGGCACCTGGCGCAGCTGCAAGCGCTGCCGCTTGAAGAGCTGCTTGCGCAGCGGTACTCCAAGTTCCGCAACATCGCCCAGTTCTACACCGTCTAAACCGCAGCATGCCTGTCGCGCGGCCCCTTGCCGGCCAGCCCCGCGCCGTACTGCCTTCCGCCTGAGAGGAGCCGATCGTGCGTTTGACTGCATTTGCGCGGCTTCGCAGCTTTCTCTGGTTCCTGATCGCCGCCG
>CAXTPL010000221.1:0-5074 GCA_964246065.1 uncultured Acidobacteriaceae bacterium | reverse complement strand
CCACGTTAGAAGAATCGACCGCCAAGACAGACGCAAGCTAAAGCGGGGGCCGCGCGTATTCTGAGTGGAGCAGCTGTCGTCAGCACACATAAGGAGCAGCAATGGCCGCAGGGGACCGGACGATGACCATGGATGCAGCGGGGAACTCGCAGGCGAGTGACCGTGAACGCGATGAAGTCATCGTCGTCGAAGACCTGTGGAAGACCTATGTGATGGGCGGCCAGGAGGTGAACGCGCTCCAGGGCATCACCCTCAGCATGAGGCACAACGAGTACGTCGCCATCATGGGACCGTCCGGGTCAGGTAAATCGACGCTGATGAACCAGATCGGGTGCCTCGATACGCCCACGCGTGGAACCTACCGGCTCAACGGCCACCTGGTCTCGGAGTTGAACGACGATGAGCTGGCCCGGATTCGGAACCGCGAAATCGGCTTTGTCTTTCAAACCTTCAACCTGCTTGCCCGTGCCACGGCGCTGCACAATGTAGAACTGCCCTTGATCTACAACGGCACCCCGGCAGCCGAACGGCTGGTGCGGGCCAAGGCCGCGCTCGCAGCGGTGAACCTTGAAACACGCATGGATCACCGACCCAACGAGTTATCGGGCGGCCAGCGGCAGCGCGTAGCCATCGCCCGGGCGCTGATCAACAATCCTTCCATCATTCTGGCCGACGAACCGACGGGCAATCTCGACTCAAAGACGGGCGACGAGATCATGGCCCTCTTCGACGAACTTCATGCGCGCGGCAACACCATTGTGCTCGTGACCCATGAGCCGGACATCGCCGAATACGCGCATCGCGTGGTGCACATCAAGGATGGAAGCATCTTTTCCGACCAGCCTTCCGGCAGGATGCGCGCAGCCGGGTAAAGCTCGACCCGACCTCGCCCTTGATCTTTGGTGACTGCGGGGGCTGAGGCCGCCGCGCTATACTACGGGCTATGCCCAGTGCTGTGCCTGAAGGCCGTTCCGCGACGAAAACCTTTTATCTGGAAACGTTTGGCTGCCAGATGAATGTGCACGACTCGGAGAAGGTGATCGGCACTCTCGAGCGCGAAGGCTACGCGCAGGTGCAGACCGAGGAAGCAGCGGACCTGATCCTCTACAACACCTGCTCGATCCGCGACAAGGCGGAGCAGAAGGTTTTTAACCGGCTTAACGATACCAAGAAGCTGCTGAAGCAGGGCAAGCGGTTCGGCGTGCTGGGCTGCGTGGCGCAGCAGGAAGGCGAGCGCATCTTTGAGCGCGCGCCCTATGTTTCCCTGGTTTCCGGCTCTGCTAGCTATCGCCGGCTGCCTGAAATGCTGGTGCAGCTTGAGGCAGGCAATACGCGCGTCACCGGGCTCGACGACCGGCAGACCGACGAAACCTTTGTTACCGAGTTCACAGCGCGGACCAACAAGCACCGCGGCTACATCACCATCGTTGAAGGCTGCGACAAGTTTTGCGCTTATTGCGTGGTGCCCTACACCCGCGGCAAGGAGCGTTCGCGTACCTCGACCTCTGTGCTGGCCGAGGCGCAGCAGATGGCCGATGCAGGGTACACGGAGATTCAGCTGCTGGGGCAGAATGTGAACTCGTACCGCGATCCGGAGGCGAAGCGGTCGTTTGCCTCACTGTTAGCCGCGGTAGGCGAGGTTCCGGGCATCCGGCGGGTGCGCTTCACAACCTCTCATCCGCGCGACTTTACCCGCGAGATCGTCGAGGCCATCGACGCCGTGCCCAGTCTTTGCGATCATGTGCACCTGCCGGTGCAGTCGGGCTCGACACGCGTGCTGGGCTTGATGGCGCGCGAGTACACCCGCGAGTGGTACCTCCAACGGATCGCCTGGATGAAGGCAGCGCGCCGCGAAATCTCGATGACTACCGATATCATCGTCGGCTTCCCGGGAGAGACGGACACCGATTTTGAAGAGACGATCACGATGCTTGCCGAGGTGAGCTACGACGCGGTCTTTGCTTTCAAGTACTCGCCCCGGCCGAACACTCCTGCGATCTCCATGGCGGACTCGATTTCGGAGGAAGAGAAATCAATTCGGCTGCAGGTCCTGCTCGATCGCCAGCGGGAGCTGCAGAGGGCAAGCTACAGCAGGCACTTAGGGCAGACTCTTGAGGTGATGGTTGAGGGTCAGAATGTGGCCCGCGGACAGGTGACCGGGCGTACCACGCAGAACAAGACGCTGAACTTCACGACACAGCAGCCGATTCTGCCCGCGCCTGGCAGCTATCTGCCGGTGCGTGTTATCGGGGCGCATCCAAACAGCCTGGTAGGTGAGCAGGTGGAACCCGGCCGGACGACTGCCGTGCACGGAAGCGAGGAGGCGAACGCATGGATGTCGAGATGAAGATTCGCGGGTTGATGGTGGATCCTTCGACCCAGCAGCCGATCGTGATCTTGAAGGATCTGGAAGGCAACACCGTGTTACCGATCTGGGTGGGGCTGTTTGAAGCCAGCGCCATTGCGCTTGAAGTCGAAAAAGCCACCACGGCGCGCCCCATGACCCATGATCTACTGCGCAACATGATCCAGGGCTTGAACGCCCAGGTGCAGCGGGTCGTCGTTTCCGAGCTGCGCAACGATACCTTCTTTGCCGTCATCTGGCTGGAACAGGGCGGCGAGACCATAACCGTCGATGCCCGGCCTTCCGATGCGCTGGCGCTGGCCTTGCGCTCCGACTGCCCGATCTTTGTCAGCGAAGATGTCCTGCGTACGGCCAAGGTGATTCCCAACCCGGCCGACCAGGCGAGCCCTGAAGATCTGAAAAACTGGCTGGAAAACCTGAACGACGAGGATCTGGGTCGCTACAAGATGTAGCTGCGCCAGAACCGACCCCTTCTCCCGGGCCTGCGCCCTGTCCTGAAGCGAGTACCTGGAACCCGGATGACCATACGCCGCATCGTCAAGCTGTTCGCCGCGCAGAACGCCAACCAGATCGTCGTCATGCTGACGCAGTTCCTGCTGCCCGCTGCGTTTCTTCATGTCTTCGGTAAGAGCATCTATGGGCAATGGCTCGCCCTGAGCGCGGCGGTAAGCTACCTCGGCACTCTCAACTACGGTCTGCAGACCTACACCAACATGCAGATGACCATCCACTACAACCGTGGAGAGGTGCAGGAGTGTCGGGAGGTGCAGTCGGCCGGGCTGCGGATCGTGCTCGCCGGATTCTTCGGCGCTGCCGTGGTGCTGCTGCTGGTCTTCCTGCTTCCTGTCAACCACTGGTTGAACCTGACAGTCTCTGCCCACTACGCGCAGTTCACACTCTACCTGCTGGGCATGCAGGTCATGTCGAGCATGCTGTTCGGCTTCTTTTCCGGCTCATACATGGTCTTCGGCGAGGCACACCGAGGCGCGCACTACGGCAATGCCAATCAACTGCTAGGCATGCTTGCGATGGTCTCCTTGATCTATCTTCGCCAGCCTTTTCCAGTGATCGCTTCAGGGCAGATGGTCATCACGCTGGGCCTGGCGGTCTATCTTTACTTCGACCTTGGCCGCAGAGCGCCCGACATCAAGCCCACGGTGCGCTACTGGCGGGAGGGCTCGCTCACCACGATTCTCAAGCCGAGCGCCCAGTACATGCTGCTGGCCTCGTCCGGCCTGCTTGCCTACCAGGTGCCTATCCTGCTTATGCAGAGGATTCTCGGGCCCTCGGCCGTCGTCGTGTATTCGCTGACGCGGACCATCTACTCAGCCAGCCGACGGATTCTTTACCTGGTCACCAACTCGCTCGTCGCCGAGATCACGCTGATCTACGGGCAGCAGGACTGGACCCGCCTCAAGCGCCTGTACGACCTGTCGGAACGCATCGTCCTTTTGATCACGCCTCCAGTCACCTTTGGGTCCATGCTGGCAACGCCGCTGCTCTTTCATCTTTGGCTGCCGAAGAGCCAGATCTTCGATCCGGGCGTGTGCATGACCCTGGGGCTGACCGTCTCCGTCCTCGCCATCAAGGAGCATAAGTACCAGTTTCAGTTTTCAAGCAACAAGGTCAGTGAGATTTCGTGGCTGACCCTGATCACCTACAGCGTGATGTCGCTGATGGCCATTCCCATGATGATGCACCTCGGACTGCAGGGTTTTCTGCTTACCTGGCTGGTCTTTGAAACGGGCCAGCTGTTCTACCTGCTGCACCTGAACGACAAGCTCTTCAGCGGGCATGCCGTGCTCAACCATAGGCCGGTGTACCTGCTTTGCGCGATGCTGGCCGCCTGTACGGCTGCTTTCCGCTGGCCGGTCTTCCATATCGCCTCGTTGCACTACCCGGCCCAGGGTGCGATCTCGGTTGCGGTCACCTGCGTGGTCGGGGCTATCTCTTACAAGCTGTTCAACGTGGATGAGGTTCGCGAGGTCTTGTGGGGCAAGCTGGCGGATCGCTTTCCAGCGCTCGCTGCCAGGAGAAGCTAACCTCCTCTCTCGCTTGCCGAGAAGACGCTCCGGGAGCCTGGGTCTGGTCTTGCCTTCTGGTCTTGCCTTCAGGCCCTGCTTCGGGCCCGGGTCCGGTCCTTGGCTTCCGCCTTCAGGTCAGGTCTTGGGCTTCCGGCCTTGTGACCGCGCACCAGGGAGCGTGGGGCTAGTCGTGGTCGTGATCGCGGCTGCCGCCAAGCCGGCCCAGCTGCATGGCCGCAGCGGTTGCGATGGAGGTTACCGACGGCAGCTGCGGAGTTCGACCGCTCCCCGGGCGGCCTGCACTGGAGGATGAGGTCCGGGCTTCCCCATCAGCCGCCGGGGCAGGATCAAACATCGGCTCATCTTCATTTTGCACGTGGAATCCTGCAGAGTGGGCACCCTGGTCCACGCTTCTGAAGGCGCTCCGGATCATGGGGCGCGACGGAGCCGAGGCCGCAACCGGGAGCGCGCGGAGCTTCGCCGGCTGTCGCCAGGCCGCCGTTCGCAGATGCGCGGACTCACGTTGGCCGATCTTTAAAGCAGGGGCTTCGGCAACCAGCTTTGCCGGCAGCCGCAGCGCAAAGCCGATCCACAGCACGGGAACTGCCGCCGCAAGGAGGCAGCTTGCGGCTGTGCTGCCGGCGAGCCGATAGAGCCATGACCGGACGGAGCTCCGCTGTTCGCC
>CAXTPL010000220.1:0-5082 GCA_964246065.1 uncultured Acidobacteriaceae bacterium | reverse complement strand
CTGGACCGCGAACTGGACCGCGAACTGGACCTCCCGAACGAACCTCCTGAACGAACCTCTCGAACTGCACCCCCGAACTGCCACCCGCGACTGCACCCCGAGCTGCCGCGCCGCCGCCAGGCAGACCCGCATGCATCTCACTGCGAACAGGAGAAACCCTCTATGGACGGCATTCCCATCCCGCAAGACCAGGTGATAGCCCTCGACACAGTTGCGCCCGGGGTACACGGGCTGCGCATCGCCTTTGTCAACGTCTTCGGCATTACGCATCCAGACGGCCAGTGGACCCTGATCGATGCAGCGATTCCATTCTCAGCGGGTCTGATCCGGAGCTGGGCCGAAAAGCACTTTTCCGGGCCGCCGAACGCGATTGTGCTCACCCACGGCCATTTTGACCACTGTTCCGCAGCGCCGGAGCTGGCCAAGGAGTGGGGCGTGCCCGTCTATGCGCATCCGCTCGAGTTTCCGTACCTGACCGGTCGCGAAGCGTATGCGCCACCTAACCTGGGCGCGGGCGGCGGCATCATGCCTGCTTTTTCCGCAATCTTTCCCAAGGGCCCGATCGATCTGGGCGATCGCCTGCTGGCGTTGCCCGTCGAGGGCGAAGCGGCAACCGTGCTGCCCGGCTGGCAGGTGCTCCATACCCCGGGGCATACCCCTGGGCACGTTTCGCTCTTTCGCGAAAGCGACAAGACGCTGCTGGTAGGTGACGCCTTCTGCACAACAAAAGCGGAGTCGTTTTTCGAGGTATCCTTCACCCAAAAGCCCGAGCTGCATGGGCCGCCCGCCTACTTCACCTCAGACTGGGAAGCCGCGCGAGCCTCGGTGCAGCGTTTGTCACAACTGAATGCGGCGGTGGTCGCGCCGGGCCACGGCAAACCCTTGGCCGGCATGGGAGTTGCCGGAGACCTGCGCCGGCTCGCGGCCAACTTCGATCAGGTCGCCATCCCGGAGAATGTGAAGGCCGAGGCTTAGCGGAAGGCCCCCCTTGCGCGAGGCACCCGGCACTTTGTGGCAGGAGCTCCGCCAACCAAGCTCTGCCAACTGCGCTCCGCCAACTGAGCTCCGCCAACCGAGCTCTGCCAACTGGTGGCAGGAGCTCCGCGCAAGGGGTCTTGGTTCTACTGGCCGGCGCTTTCGAGCTTCGATTCAGCTTCGGCGATCATTTCGTTCGCGCGGGCATACGCGGCGGCGTCTTCGCCTGCCTGGTTCCAGAGCGTTTCGCCTTCGTGCAGTTGCTGCTCGGCGCGGGCTTTGTCGATCTCTTCCGGCCGCTGCGCGTTTTCGACAAGGATCGTGACGCGGTCGGGAAGGATCTCGGCAAATCCCCAGGCGACGTTGAAGCGCTGCTCCGCGGAGCTGCCGCTATCGGCCACACCCAGGATGCGCACCTCGCCCGCACCGAGCTCGGTAAGCAGCGGGGCGGCACCGGGCAGTGCCTCAAGATAGCCGGTGCGCCCGGGCAGCTCAACGGCGCCTGCCGGGGCGTCGACAAGCACCCGGTCAGGAGTGACGAGGCGGACTTGAAACTGCGTCAGGTCGGCCACGGCTTACTTCTGCTCCTTGAGCTTTTCAGCCGCCGCGAGCACGTCCTCAATGGTGCCCTTGAGGTAAAAGGCCTGCTCGGGGATGTCGTCGTGCTTGCCTTCAATGACTTCCTTGAAGGAGCGGATGGTGTCCTCTACCTTGCAATACGCACCGGGGATGCCGGTGAACTGCTCGGCGACGTGGAAGGGCTGCGAAAGAAACTTCTGGACCTTGCGCGCACGGGATACGGTCAAGCGATCTTCTTCCGAAAGCTCGTCGATCCCGAGGATGGCGATGATGTCCTGAAGGTCCTTGTAGCGCTGGAGGATCCGCTTAACCCCTTGCGCGACGTCATAGTGCTCCTGCCCGACGATACGCGGCGACAGGATACGCGAAGAGGACGCGAGCGGATCGACAGCCGGGTAGATGCCTAGCTCAGACAGCGGCCGCGAAAGCGAGGTGGTCGCATCGAGGTGAGCAAAGGTGGTGGCTGGCGCCGGATCGGTAAAGTCGTCGGCGGGAACGTAGAGGGCCTGCACGGAGATGACAGACCCCTTCTTGGGGGAGGTGATCCGCTCCTGCAGCTCGCCCATCTCGGTGGCAAGGTTGGGCTGATAGCCAACGGCGGAAGGCATGCGGCCAAGCAGGGTCGACACTTCAGAGCCGGCCTGGGTAAAGCGAAAGATGTTGTCGATAAACAAGAGCGTGTCGGCGCCTTCTTCATCGCGGAACTGTTCGGCGATGGTGAGCGCGGAAAGCGCGACACGGAGACGCGCGCCTGGGGGCTCGGTCATCTGCCCGTAGATGAGTGCGGCTTTGGACTTCGGCAGATCGTTGAGGTCGATGACCCCGGCTTCCTGAAACTCAAGCCAAAGATCGTTGCCCTCGCGGGTCCGCTCGCCCACGCCGGCAAAGACCGAGAAGCCGCCATGCTTGGTGGCCACGTTGTTGATCAGCTCCTGGATGATGACGGTCTTGCCCACACCCGCACCGCCGAAGAGCCCGATCTTGCCGCCCTTGAGGAACGGCTGGATAAGGTCGATGACCTTGATCCCGGTCTCAAACATCTCTTCCTGCGTAGACTGCTCATCGAAATGCGGCGCCTCGCGGTGGATGGGCATCCGCTTTTCCGCGTTGACCGGACCGAGCTCGTCGACCGGCTCTCCGATCACGTTGAGAATGCGGCCCAGGGTCGCGCGACCGACCGGAACGGTGATGGGGCCGCCCGTATCGATGGCCTTCATGCCGCGAACCATGCCTTCGGTCGCTTCCATGGCGACGCAACGCACCCGGCCGTCGCCGATATGCTGCTGCACCTCGAGGATGACATTGATCGGGTTGGGCACGGTGAAGCCGTCAGAGGTAACGCGAAGCGCTTGAAAGATCGACGGCATGGTCGCTTCGTCGAACTGGACGTCGACCGCCGGACCCGAGATCTGGATGACGCGGCCGATGTTCTGCTTTACCGGCTCCGCTGCGCCGCGATCGTGCTCTGCCATGGTGTCGGGGGGTGCCTGGGTGATTGTGTCTTCTGGCATAAAGGTCGATTCTCTTTCTTTGGTGGGGCGGCGACTAGACCGCGGCCGCGCCTGAGACGATTTCGATGATTTCCTTGGTGATGGCCGCCTGGCGCACGCGGTTCATGGTCAGGGTGAGCGAGTCGATCATGTCGGATGCATTGCTGGTCGCCGCATCCATCGCCGTCATGCGCGCGGCATGCTCGGCTGCTGCCGACTCAAGCATCGCGTGATAGATCAGCGCCGCAACGTAGCGAGGCAAAACGGCGTTGTACAACTCCGCCGGCGGCTGCTCATACAGGTAGTCCACTTCCGCGGTGCCAAAGGTCTTGGCCTCTTCGTCAGCCTGCCGGTTGATGGCCTCCGCCTCTTGATCGCGCAGGGTGATCCCGGCGCTTTCCGCCGCGCTTGCGGCTCGGTCCCGCTCTTCCCGCGTCGGCTCTTCGGCCTGCACGGCTTCCGGGTGCTGGATCTCGCCGGCTTCAGACTCGACCAGCGGGAGAATGCGCTCAACCACCACGCGCTGCGCAACGACTGACTTGAACTCGTTGTAGACGATGTATACCCCGTCGATCTCCTCTTCGGCATAGCGGGAAACGACCTCGTCTGAAAGTGCACGAACATCGTCATAGGCAATCTTGTCGAGCATTCCGGCGCGGTCGCCGATCGTCTCAACCGGGCCGGCACGCTCTTGCCGCTGCGGCCGCGCGTCGGCTTCCCCTTGTTCCCCTTGCCGGTCGAGGAACTGCGCTGCCGGGTAGCGACGCCGGAAGAAGTCGCGACCCTTGCGCCCGATGGTTTCTATATCGATCTGCGTGTCGCCGCCGCGTTCGGCGAGGAACCGGGACCCTGCCTTGGTGATGTTGCCGGAAAAGGCTCCGGCAAAGCCCTTGTCGCCCGAGACCACGATGAGCAGGATGGTCTTTTCTTCGCGGGCAGCCAAAAGCGGGTGCCGAATCTCGCCTGTGATCGGGTCATAGATCTCGATGCGGCGCTTGAGCGAGACGAGCACGCTCGCGAGCATGGCCGCATAGGGGCGCGCATTGCTCATGCGCTCCTGCGCGCGGCGCAGCTTGGCCGCAGCCACCATCTTCATGGCCTTGGTGATCTGGCGCGTGTTTTTCACGCTGCGGATGCGCCGCTTGAGATCGAGAACGTTGGCCATGGCGTTACTTTGCGGCTCCTTGCGTTTCCGCCGCCTTGCGGCTGTTCGCCTGCTCCTGCCCGGCGCCCCCGCCGGCCGTAGTTGCCGAGCCGGGCTGCGAGCCGGCAGGAGTCTTGCTCTCGGCCTTTTTCCTCTCCTCCGGCGTCAGCTCGGCGACAGCATCCTTGCCCTGCGGCTTGTCGTGCCCGGCAAGAAAGTCCTTCTTGTAGTCTTCTACCGCTGCCTTGAGCCTGGCGCGGAGATCGTCGTCGAGCGCCCTCTTCTCAGCAAGGGCGGTAAGCAGCTCCGACTGGGCCGAATCGAGATACTTGTGGAAGCCCTTCTCGAAGTCGCGGATGTCCTCTACCTTGACGTCGTCGAGCAGGCCCTGGGTGCCCGCAAACAGGATCGCGACCATGTGCTCGGCGGTAAGGGGCTGGAACTGGTCTTGCTTGAGCAGTTCGGTAAGCCGCTTGCCGCGGTTGAGCTGGTTGAGCGTCACCTTGTCGAGATCGGAGCCGAACTGCGCAAAGGCGGCCAGCTCTCGATACTGCGCCAGGTCCAGCTTGAGCGTCGAACCAACCTGCTTGACCGACTTATAGGCAGCCGAAAAGCCGACGCGCGAAACCGAAAGCCCCACATTGACCGCCGGGCGGATGCCGGAGTTGAACAAGTCCGTTTCGAGGAAGATCTGGCCGTCGGTAATCGAGATCACGTTGGTCGGGATGTAGGCGGAAACGTCACCGGCCTGCGTCTCGATGATCGGCAGCGCGGTGAGCGAGCCGCCGCCTTTCTCTTTGTTCATCTTGGCCGAGCGCTCCAGCAGCCGCGAGTGGAGATAGAAGACGTCGCCCGGATAGGCCTCGCGGCCGGGCGGGCGGCGCAGCAGCAGCG
>CAXTPL010000219.1:0-5098 GCA_964246065.1 uncultured Acidobacteriaceae bacterium | reverse complement strand
ACTCCGAACCTGGCGACCGCACCCGCTGTATCGGGCTCATGGCCCATCAGGATCACGGGCTCGCGATCAGCCAGGGCGCGCGGCGGAACTGTCTTTGCGATGTCGATGTCGGGGCTGAGCGCGTCGGCGAGGCCGGCCAGCCAGATGCGCCCGAATTCGCTTCCGCTGCCACGCTCAAGCGGGATGCGCTCGTTGTAGAGCATCCGGATACCGGCCGACTGCATGGCCTCAAGCACCGCAGGGCCGTTCACCATCCAGTCATGATTGCCGATCACTCCAAAACGAAGCGGGCAGGTGATCCCGGAAAGAATGGCTGCGCACAAAGGGGCGTAGGCCACGGCTTCGCGGGGCCTTTCGGGCGCCATGCTGACGAAGTCGCCGGTCAGCAGGACCATGTCCGCACGGAGGGCGTTGACGCGCCTGACAACCCCGCGCAGGTAAACAGGCTCACTGTAGGCCGCGTAATGGAAGTCGGAAATATGCGCGATGCGCATGCCGGCAAAGACCGGCGGCAGGTGCTCGATGGCGATGGAGATGTGCTCGGTGACGAGCTCGTGGCGGGCGATCTCGCCGGCATAAAGTCCCATACCGATGGCACCGAGCCCGGCGGCCAGAAATGTGCGGCGAGAAAGCGGCAGCCCGAGCAGGTCAGAGTCTGAACCAGGCCACTCCTTGCGCTGCTCTGCAGCGGGCAGCTCGGCAACGCCGGGAGAGGCCGCTTCAGCCTCAGGAGCAAGCACTTCCATAAACAACATCATACCGGCAGGGGTGGCAAGCGGGGCGAGGCGACAGGTGCCGGGAGTCACCTCCGCAGCAGATTCAACAGGACCGAGCGGCGGCCGCGCGCATCCCTGTGCAAGGAGACACGCGGCTGCCCGGCGGCTCGCCTATGCCGCGCTGCGTACCAACACGGCGACGGGGAAGCTCCTGAAGACGTCGGACAAGGCAAGGGTGGTGTCGGCCTCTGAGACGGTAAGAGCGTCGCCGGTAAAGATGTTGGTCCACGTGCCGGCTGCGCCTGCGGGGAGAGGCAGCTGTATGCCGGCCCAGCTCTCGCCGAGGACTGGCCCACTGCTGCCGCCGTTGGCTTGTGCGAGCGACCAGGAGAAGCGGGGAAGGACCACCAGGATGTCTTCGCCGCGTCCAAAGGCGAAGACGTGCTCGGCCTGCTCCTGCGGCACGGCGGTAAGCGGGGTGTAGGAGCCCTGCTCGAAGACGGATAGGTGTTGGTTGCGGATCGACAAGACGCGGTGCATGGCCCAAAGCTTGATGCGACCGTCCTCTAGCGACCTGAGCGTTGCGGCGGCGGTAGCTGCCGGGTCACCGGCGTCGATCATGGATTGGAGCGCCTCAGAGCGCAGGGTGTAGTCGACAGCGCGGCGGTTATCGGGGTCCACAAGCGAAAGGTCCCACATTTCGGTGCCCTGGTAAAAGTCCGGCACGCCCGGCACAGTCGCCTTGAGGATCATCAAGGCAAGCGAGTTGACCGCGCCGAAGCGCTGGACCGGTTCCAGGAAAGCGAGCAGGTCGGCCACAAACTCGGTTTCGGCGTCGCCCTCAGGAGTGAGGATCTTCGCGATGAATTCGGTGACGGCCTTGGTGTAGTCGGGGTTCGGGGTAACCCAGCTTACGTTGACCTTGGCCTCGGAAAGCGCTTTGGTCATGTAGGCCTGGATGCGCTCCACAAACGCCTCTCGCTCCTTGCCGGCGGTCTTTTCCCAAGGCCACGCGCCGAGAATGGTCTGGTAAAGCAGGTACTCTTCGTTAGCGTCCGGTGCGATCACACCGCCGCCCAGCGAGGTCTTATGCTTGGCGTTGAGCTGCTGCCACCCGCGCACGCGGGAGGCCCATTCGTCCGGCATCTCGGAGAGTACGTTGAGCCGGCAGCGAACATCCTCGCTGCGCTTGGTGTCGTGCGTAGAGGTGGTGAGCATGGTGTGCGGGGTGACCTGCTGACGCTCCGCATTGGCCTTGTGCAGCACCTCCGGCTTGATGCCGAAGGCCTCCATCGACGAGCCGACCTCGTTTGAGGAGATAAAGCGGTTGTAGACGTAGAAAGAGGTGTCCTCCACGCTCTTGGCCATGACCGGTCCGGTAAGCTGCTGAAATTTGAGCGCGAAGTAAAGCTCTTCAGCGGTGTACGTCTTGCCGTGGGCGTCTACCGGGTGGGCGCTTAGAAGCAGCACGCGCTCGAGAAAGTCAAAGGCCGATGCATCGAGGGTGGGGGCCTTGCGCTTGGCTTTCACGACGGCCTCGTGGATGACGTGGCGGTCGTGATCAGAGTATTCGCCGCGCTCGTCGATGTAGGTGCGATAGACGGGGAAGGAGGCGATGGTTTCGCGGATGACGCTTTCAAGGAGTTTGTCGGTGAAGTCGCGAACGCGGCGGTCTGTGCCTGCAATGCCTGACAGAAGGTTGCCGAGGACGTGCGCTTCGCTGGCGAGCGAGGTGCTGAGTATCATGCGCTTGGAGTCGTAGAGGACCCGCTCCGGGCCAACTCGCTCCCCGAGCACGTCGGCATAGATCGAGTTGAAGCGCTTTTCGTTCTTAGGCTGGATAAACAGCTGATTGGCGAAGTGGACAAAGTCGTAGCCGGAGGTGCCCTGCACGGGCCAGTCGCGAGGCAGCGCTTCGCCGGGTTCGAGAATCTTTTCCACCACGCAGTAGAGCGGCAGTTTCCCCGTCGCCCAGTTCACCTTGCCGGCGGCGTCCAGAACCTCCTGCTCGATGCCTGAGTCCGTTGACTCCTGGGCCACCGGGCCAAAGCATTGGCTGGCGACGAAGAGCTCCTGCAGGCGGACAAGGTATTAGCGCGGCTTGAACATGACGTCGCAGTTATCGATGCGCAGGCCGGTGATCTCGTTTTTCCCCAGCAGATCGCGGATCAGGCAGTGCGTTTCGGCGAAGACCTGCGGGTTTTCCATGCGGAGGCCGACCAGGTCGTTCACGTCAAAAAAGCGTCGGTAGTTGATCTGCTCAGACGAAGTCTTCCATGAGGCCAGGCGGTAGGGCTGGATCTCAAGCAAGGCGTGCAGCGCGTCAAACGAGGCAGGGTCGCCCTTGGTCCCGTTGATGGCAGCGGCTGCGTGCTGAAGAACACTTGCAAGCGCGGGGTCGTTCAAGGCATCCGCAAGGCGCGGCTTGAGCCCGGTAAGTGTGGCGCGGCGTTGCTCGGCAAGCGCGGGGTCGGTCGTCTCGTGCGGGGGCAGCTGCTCCAGTTCGGTAAGAAGCGCGCGGAAAGCTGCCGGGACGCCGTATTCCTCATCGCGCTCGACCGGAAAGATAGACGGCAGGGTGCGCGGGGCGATCGGCATCAGGTGGTCGTAGTAAGCCAGGCGAGCCTGCCCACCTTCAAACTTGATCTCCAGGCTGCCGTCTTCGAGCTCCTCGCCGTACTGTTTGCCAAGGATCGGCAGCAGGAGTTTGTGCTGCATATCCTGCTTGAGCGGGGTCCAGTCGATATCGAAGTAGCCGGAGTACTTCGACGCACGGCCGTTTTCGAGTACATCCTGCCACCAAAGCGAATCGTTGCCGACGCCCATGTGGTTGGGCACAATGTCGAGCAGCAGGCCGAGCCCTGCGCCCTTGAGCGCGGCGGCATAGAGTTCAAAAGCCTCGCGGCCGCCCAGCTCCGGGTTGAGGCGGTCATGGCGGGTGACGTCGTAGCCGTGCTTGGAGCCGGGCCGTGCCTCAAAGATAGGCGAGGCATAGGCGTCGCCGATCCCAAGCTGCCGGAGGTACGGCACGATCGCCTGCGCGTCGGCAAAGGTGAACTCTGCGTGCATCTGCAGGCGGTAGGTGGAGCGGGGAATGCGGGCTTGGGTCTGGAGCGTCGTCTGGAGGCAGTCGTTCATGCGGGGCGTCACGCTTCTTTCTCGGGTCTGGGTGCGGCAGAGGTCAGGATCGCGGGTCGGGGTAGCGAGCGCTCGCCCCCTCCGTGCCTCTGCTTGGATGCGCGGCGGAGGAGTGCGCGGCTATACTGGGGGAACCGAGCAGCGCCCAAGCGATGCCTGTACAAGAATGAGCAAGGAGCCCCCAACATGCCACTTTCCGGCGAAGCTATCCGCCTGATGAATTATGTCGATGATGTATCGACAACGCTGCGCCGCATTCTTGCGCTTGCCCCCACACTTACCGCCGATGAGCGTGTCCGGGTAAGCGAACACCTCAGCAAGTCCGAACCCAGCGTCTCGAGCGTGATGGCTGCGCTTGCCAAGTAGGTGAGCCTGCCGCCGGCAACCCTCGGGTCTGCACCAGCCCTCACTCCCGCAGCGACGACCATTCGCCGCGTGGCGATCCTGGGGGCGGGCGCGGAGGGCTGCGCTCTTGCAGTGCGGGCTGCGCGGGCCGGCTACACGGTTACGCTGGAAGACCTGATGCCGGGCAAGCGACGCGCCGCGGCCGAAGTGTTGGCGACCCTGCCCCCTGCGCATGCCGTGATCCTGGCCGCAACAGTAGAAGAGGCGGCGCGAGACGCAGACCTGGTCGTCGATTTCGTTCCCGATGAGCTCGAGTCCAAGCTCGAAATCTTCAGCCTGCTGGACCGCATGGCCCCGCCGCATACCATCTTTGCTACGCCGACCCGGGTACTGAGTATCGCGGATTTGGCCTCGTGTACCTATCGCGCCGACCGGTGCGTCGCGCTGCGGGCTGAGAACTGGCTGCAAGGCGGCGAGGGTGAGGCGATCGAGTTGGTGCATGCGCCTGCGGTAGGGAACGAAACGCTGGCAGGGGTGACGGAGTTTCTTGTCTCCCTGGGCGCGCGGGTTGCGCGAGCAGTCGACAGGGCGCCGCTGCCTTGAGTCTGAGGATGGTGCGCGCGCCGGGGTACTAGCGAGGGACCGGCGCGCTGCCTTCAAGCAGGTCGATCTCGTTGACCACGCCTGCGGCTTCGTCTTCCAGCGCTGCACGCTCGGCCGCGTACTCGTCCTCACGGTACTTGCCGGCGCGGTACTCAAAGTTAAGATCGCGCAGGTTGTCGTAGAGAGCGTCTTTGCGCTCACGCAGAAACTCAAGACGAGTCTTTTCGCTTTGCGCGGCCACCCTGGTCTCCGGATAAAAGATGTAGGTGAGCAGCGCAAGCGTCATCAGGGTGCAG
>CAXTPL010000218.1:0-5245 GCA_964246065.1 uncultured Acidobacteriaceae bacterium | reverse complement strand
AGAGCGGGCCGCCGGGCAGGCCTGTCCAGCCGGCCACCAGCAGCAGCATGGTAAAGGGGTCAACCAGCGAGCGACGGAGATTGTCGAAAATCTTCCACCGCGAGATCGTCGAGATAGGGTTGCGAACCTTGCGTCCGGACTCATCCGGGACGGAGGCAAAAAGCCATTGCGCGATCTGCCAGTCGCCGCGCACCCAGCGGTGCTTGCGACGCGTGTAGGCGCTGTAGTGCGAAGGGTAGTCGTCGATGACCTCGACATCGGTCGCCAGCCCCGCGCGCGCGTAGGCTCCTTCAATCAGGTCGTGCGAAAGCAGGGCATTGCGCGGGAAACGCCGATCAAGCACGGCGTGGAGCGCTTCTACCTCGTAGATGCCTTTGCCGGTAAAGATGCCTTCGCCGTAAAGGTCCTGGTAGACGTCAGAAACAGCGCGCGTATAGATGTCAAAGCCGGTCTGCCCGGAGTAGAGCGCCGCCAGCCGGGAGCGCGCGGCCGACTGCACGCTGACGCCCACACGCGGCTGCAGGATGCCGTAGCCGGCGGTGACGATGCGGGTTTGCGGGTCGACAATGGCGCGGTTGAGCGGGTGAGCCATGGCCCCGACCATGGTGCCGGCCGTGCCGCGCGGCAACTGCGTATCCGAGTCGAGGGTGATGATGAACTTGACCCCGCGCACCGCGTCGACATTGCCGGCCTTGACCGGGAAAGCATCGAAGTCGCCCCGCAGGTATTTGTTCAGGTCCAGCAGCTTGCCGCGCTTGCGCTCCCAGCCCATCCACACGCCTTGCCGCGCGTTAAAGATGCGATGGCGGTGAAAGAGCAGGAAGCCGCCGCCCGGGCGTCCGTTGGCGCCGCCGGCATAGCGGGCATTCAGCTCGTCAACCAGGCTGACGGCAAGATCGACAAGCAAGTCGCGATCGCTTTCGCGTGGCTTGGTGACGGAGTCAGGCAGGTCGGTAATGAGCGCGTAATGAAGGTTGGGATCTTGATTGGCGAGATACCGAACCTCAAGCTCCGCGACCAGTTCGCGCAGCTGCTTCTCGTTGAGCAGCAGGGTAGGCACGGCGACCAGCGTGGCAAACTGCGGCGGCACACCATGCTTAAAGTCGAGCTTGGGCAGCGCCTGGGCTTCAAAGATGGACGTCACCACGTTGTTGACCAGGTCGACCGCGCCTTGGGTTACCGGCAGCAGCAGCAAGGCAAACGCCGCCATCAGGCCCAGGAAGGAGTAGGCGTGCGGCACCAGCGGCAGCAGGATGGCGGCGATCAGGATGACGGAAAGGATCTCGATCGGCGCAATGTAGAACAAGTCCGCATCGCGACGGGCGGTAATGCGCAGCCGCTCAGGCAGCGGCGGCCGATAGCCTGTGCGCTCGTAAAGCTCGGCCGCACCCTCAGCCACCAGGTAGTAGCCAATGTGCGCGCGCCGCACATACAGGCGTCCATCGGCTTGCTTGCGCGTAAAGGCTTCGCGAGCCAGCGTCAAAGCTGCCTCGGCCACCTGCTGCTCGCTGCAATCGGAGTAGCGCGCAACTCCGGCAACGCGCTTGCGGTAGGCTTCGCGGCTGTCAAAGTCCATCAGCGCGTAGGCTCCGGCGGGGTCCTGGCGCAGGATGGGGTCAAACGGAATCAGCGGCTCGGCGACGATGGACCAGTCGGCATAGCCAAGCTCGCGCAGGCTCTTGAGGGCGCGCCTGATGCGCGGCCTGACCTCGGCAGCACCGGCCGGCAGCGCCTCCGCCTCGGCTAGCACGGTCTCGAGCAGGTGGAACTTCATTAAAGTGGGCAGCGACCACAGCTCGTTCAGGGTAAGCGGTTCCACCATTTGCGCTTCCTGCAGAAAGATCCGCAAATCCTCCGCGTCCCAAACGAGTTTTGTGGCGGAGAAGTAGGAGGCGGCCACCGAAGCGATACGCAGCTGGTCGACCTCGCCCCCGCCGCGCAGCCGTGGCAGCCGCTCCAGCAGCTTGCGCCCTGTACGGGCTCCATTGCCGGCAGAGCGGAGCAGGCGGCTGTTCTCGCGGATGTCGAGGTAAGGGTCGGCGGCGTCGCCGGGCCGCCCGGGTGTCGCATCGACCCGGGCCACCAGCGCATCGAGCGCTCCGGTAGCAGCCGCAGCGCGATTGGCAAAGCCGCTCGCCCCGGTAGGACGAAGCATCGCGTCCCACTCGGCGGCTGCCTGCCGTGCCTCGGCGCGCAAGGTCTCCGGGTCCCAGGTGCGTGCAGGCTGCGGGTTGGCGGGCAAAGGCTCGCTCGCCGCGGCTGGCAGGTGCCCGGTCGCGGTCGCGCCCCCGGCCCCCGGCGGGGCGCCCACCGTTTCCCAGCGGATTTGCTGTGCCGTCTCTTCCTTCATGCCCCATCCATTCCCGTTGCCGATGTTGCTCGTCTTGTGCGGACTTTTTTGCAGCCTGCGGGCAGCCTAGCGGTAGCTGGCCGCCTGCATCTCGAACATCTCCGCGTACAGGCCCCCGTGTGCCAGCAACTGGGTGTGGTTGCCTTCTTCCACCAGCCGGCCGCCTGAGAGCACCACGATCCGGTCCGCCATGCGCACCGTTGAGAACCGGTGCGAGATAAGCAGGGCCATCTTGCCCAGGGTAAGCTCGGCGAAGCGTTCAAAGACTTCAAGCTCGGACTTGGCATCGAGCGCGGCTGTAGGCTCATCGAGAATCAGCAGCTGCGCATCGCGCAGATAGGCCCGGGCGAGCGCGATGCGCTGCCATTCCCCGCCTGAAAGGTCCACGCCGGACTCGAAGCGGCGGCCCAGCATCTGGTCGTAGCCGCCGGCGAGCTTGGCAACCACGCTGGCTGCCAAGCTTTTCTCGGCGGCGGCTTCAATGTCCTGCTCGGTATGCGCGATCTCAACCCGTCCTACGCCGATATTGTCGCGCACCGTCATCTCGTAGCGCATAAAGTCCTGAAAGATGACGCCCATCTCCTGGTGAAGGTCGTCGAGCGCGTACTCGCGCAGGTCCACGCCGTCGAGGAAGATCTCGCCTTCGGTCGGGTCGTAGAGGCGGGTGATGAGTTTGACCACGGTGGTTTTTCCCTGGCCGTTTTCGCCGATCAAGGCGATGCGCTCGCCGGGGCGAAGGGAGAAGTTGAAGTTCTTGAGAATGCGCCGCTCAGTGCCCGGGTACGCAAAGGAAACATTGCGAAACTCGAAGCCCTGGCGGATGGGACGAGGGATGGGCAGGCCGTCGGGCCTGGAGACCACCACGGGCTTCATCTCAAAAAAACCGATCAGGTCGGTGAGGAAGAGTGCCTGGTCCGCGATGCCGGAAGCCGTTGAGAAGACCTGCTGCAGGTTGGATTGCGCCTGCTGGACCGAAGCGGTAATGAAGGTGAAGATGCCGATGTTGTAGCGGCCGTGCAGCGCTCCCCAGATAACGTAAATGTAGGAGCAGTAGTAGCCGGTGGTGCCGATGAGCGAGAACAAGCCGCCCCACAGGAGGCGCGTCCGCGACAGCGCGACATTCTCTTCGTAGATGCCCTGCGACAGCGCGGCAAAGCGGTCGGTGAAGTAGTTGCTGAGGTTAAAGAGCTTGAGCTCTTTGGCGGCGATTTTTGAGCCGCCTACCTCACGCAGGTAGTCCATCTGGCGCTTGGTTGGGGTTTGGCGAAAGTTCTTCGCATAGCCGAGAAAAGCAAAATGCGTTTCGCCGAGAAAAGAAGGAACCACGGCGATCACCAGAAACACGATCAGCAGCGGGGCTTTCCAGACCAGCACCCCTGTAAAGAAAAGCGTGGTGAGTGTCTGCTGAAAGAGCCGGCCCATCATCTGGATCATGGCCAGGCGGTCGGTCGCCTGGACGCGCGCGCGCTCGAGCTGATCGTAGTAGGCCGGGTTCTCATAGGTGGTGAGGTCAAGCTGCGCGGCCTTGCGCATGACCAGAATGGACACATGATGCGTGTAGCGGTCGGCGAGCAGCTGGTCGAAGTAGTCGATCAGCCGCAGGAGCACGCTGGTCACCACGATCAGCGCGACCTCGGCGCCGACCGTCCACCAGAAACGCTGCGGGGTTCCATGGCCGCTGATCGCCTGCTGCACGCCGTTGATGATGGAGGCTGCGATGCGCCCGGCAAGCACAGGCGAGAGCGACACAAAGACGCGGAGAATGAGGCCCCAGGTGACCACGGAAGGGCCGGACTCCCACAGGATATGCAGGACCGGAGGAACGTTGCGCAGGGCCCGCAGGCGTTCGGCCCAGGCGTTTTGGCTCTTGGTCGTCTCGGTCATGCGCGCTTGAAAGCTCAATCCTGTGTTGGGGTTGCTGGGCTAAGGCCTCTGCGGGCCAAGTGCAGTTTCGCAGCCCGCTTGGGAACAGTCCGGGTCCCCGGCATTGCGGTCGCCATCCAGGCTTCTGGGTCGGATGCGCCGGGGTGAGCAGATGTTGTGAGCTTGGCCGGCTCCGTTGCGGCTCAGCAGACAACAAGGCTAGGGAGGGCTCGCGCGAAACACAAGCAGGACGCATCCCACCGCTTGCGAGCCCCGTCGAAAGGGGACTCGGGGAGCATCTGAAGGAGGCTGTCATCGAAGCGGGAGCAGAGTACGACTGCATCGTTCTGGGTGCAGGCGTGGCGGGCCTGGCAGCAGCACGGGTGCTGGCCGAGGCAGGCAAGCGGGTGCTGGTGCTGGAGGCGCGAAACCGCGTCGGCGGACGGCTGCTTACCGAGACAATTCCGGGGCTGGACACGCCCGTCGAGCTGGGGGCTGAGTTTGTCCACGGGCGCCCGCCGGAGCTGCTGGCGCTGCTGGACGAGGCCGGCCTCGCAACCTATGAGACCGCGGGAGCGGACATGCGGTTCGACCAGGGAGGGCTGCGCGCCGCGGGCGACGACGATGGTGCGGCATTTGCGCTGCTCGACGAGCTCCGGGAAACGGATCCGGACCGGAGCTTTGAAGAGTTTTTGAAGGCGCGGCAGGCGCCGGAAGCCGATGCGCGGCGCGCCCGGCAGTACGTGGAAGGCAGCGGATGCGCGGCGCATCGGGACGCGCGGGCTGGCGCGTCAGCAGGCGGCTGAAGAGGCGATCGAAGGCGATCGCGCGGCGCGGCTGGTGCGAGGCTACTCGGCGCTGGGTGCGTACCTGCGCGGGCGGGTAGAAGCAGCGGGGGCCACGGTGCGGCTTGGCGAGGCTGTATCTGAAGTGCGATGGGAGCCCGGATCGGCTTGGGTGCGGACCGTGTCCGCCGGGCAGGCGCAGGCCGGCGCAACGTCGGCACCGGCATGGGGGCGGGTGTCGCAAGCA
>CAXTPL010000217.1:0-5252 GCA_964246065.1 uncultured Acidobacteriaceae bacterium | reverse complement strand
ACGAACCGTCCCCGCCGCAAGACAGCCCCCAAGCAGCATCCCGACCGCCACCAGCGCGCCGGCCCTTCGCATCACCAGCCCAAAGATGGCCGCCCGCCTGGCACCCAAGGCCATGCGCACGCCTATCTCTCGTGTGCGCCGAGTCACGTAGGACGCCATGAGCCCATACAGCCCTATGCCGCTCAGCAGCAAGGTAAGCGCCCCGAAATATCCAGACAACACCGCCAGCAATCTTTCCCGCGCCATCGAGTCCTTGAACTGCATCGCAAACGCCACTGGCTCTGCTTCCGGACTCCCCGGTGCAAGCTCTCGCAGCGCCTCCGCATAAGCCGCTTTTCCCGCCGCCGGCGTTTCCGCATGGAGGATAAAGACCATGGAGAACAACCGCTCCGTATCCACGCCGAACGGGTAGTACACCGTCGGCGGCGCAGGCTCGCGCAGGCTGGTGTACTTGGCGTCTTCAGCGATGCCGACAACGCGGCACTGCCGGTTTGTCGTTCGCCCGGAGTTCATCGATCCAGACGATCTCCAAACCGTCAGCCCGACCGCGGTAGCCTTGCCAAACAGCCTTTCCGCCGCTGAACGATTCACCATGCAGGTACCCGCATCCGCATCGCTGTCGGTAAACGCCCGCCCAGCCAGCACCTTTGTCCCTAAAGCCGCGAAGTACTGTCCCCCTACATCGTTGACCCAGTACCGGTTCTGCGGACTCTCCGCCTCCCCGCCCACGAGGGCGTGACCGGCAAATGTGCCGGTCTGGTAGCGCTCGCTCAAGGGCGTAGTCTCCGCCACGCTCACGCTCGTCACCCCGGGCATCTGCCCCATCCGCGCAATCATGCGCTGGTACAGCTGAACAAGCTCGACCCCTTTCTGCGGCAGCCGCTCAAAATCAGCCGAAACAAACATCACGTTCTCCGTACGAAAACCAAGTGGGGCCGACCGCAGATGAACCACCGTAGCCCCCAGCATCGTCGCCGCCACGACCAGCGCAAGCGTCAACGCGATCTGCACAGGCACAAACAACGACCGTGCAAAGCCATCGCCCAATCCAGCGCGAAACGCGCCCTTGCGCCGCAGCGCCGGCTCAAACGGCACCCGGCTCGCCAGCCACGCAGGCCCCACCCCAAAGAGCAGTGCACACACCATCGCGCATCCGCCCGTAGCCAACAGTGTTGCCGCCTCCGGCCGCACGGAGAGCGCCGCCTCAGCCTGCCGGTCTGCAAGAAACTGTAAAAGGTAACGATCGATCCCCCACGCAACGGCAACCGCCGGCAAGCTCCCGGCAAGCGCCAGCAGCATCGCCTCCACCAGCGACTGCTGCATCAGTCGCCCCCGGCCCGCGCCCAATGCTCCCCGAATCGCAAACTCATGCTCGCGCACAGACGCACGCGCCAGGCACAACCCGGCAAGATTCACGCAGCAAACCAGCAGCACCACGCCCACCAGCGCCTGCAACACCAACAGCGCTTGCGCATACTGCGTCCGCAGGCTGCTCCATCCTGTTCCGCCAGGCCGCAGAGCAAACGTCGACCGCTCGATCACCGGCGCATGCCGCACCGCCGCCGGCAGTGTCTCATCCATTGCCGCTGGGTACAGCGTATGCATCTCGGCCGTTGCCGCCTGCATACTTACTCCCGGCTTTAACCGCGCCCAGCCCGTCAGCCATAGATTGCCCGGCATGCGCAGCACCGATCCCGCACCGCGCATCACCGGCTCATATGCCAGCGGCAGATAAAAATCAGGATGCGTCGCCACCACCACCCCTTCAAATCCCTCCGGAGCCACGCCCACCACCGTCACGCGATGATCCGTGAGCGTGATGCGCTTGCCAACGATTGCTGGGTCCTCGTGATAGTGCTGCTGCCAAAAGCGATGACTCACCACCGCCGCCCACCCATCCGGCCCTCCGCCTTTCCGGTCGTCTGCCGGAGTCAGCAGCCGTCCCGCTGCCGGCACAATGCCTAACACCTGAAAGGCATTCCCACTGACCACCGCGCCCGAGTACACGCGCAGTCCTGTATCTTCCTTGAGCACAAAGTCGTATGAAGACCACCCAAATACCCCGGAGAGCGTCCTGGCATGTCGCTCGATCGATTGCAGAAGAAACAGGTTCAGCGGCATATCATCTGCAGCGCCCAACGGCGACCGCACATCGAGCGCAATCCGCACCAGACGATTTGGCTCGGGCACAGGCAGGCTTTCAAGCAGCAGCGCATGCATCAGCGTGAAGATGCCTGTATTCGCACCGATGCCCAAGGCAAGCGTCAAAATAGCTGTCAGGCTAAATACGGGTGAATCTACTAACCGCCTGAAGGCGTATCGCGTGTCCGCCGAAAGACTCTCAATCTCGCTCCACTGCCATACTTCGCGGCCGCGCTCTTCAAGAAGAACTACGTTGCCAAACTCCCGCCGCGCCGTGCGCCTGGCCTCCTCGCGGCTCATGCCCTCGGCCTCCAGGGCCTCCATCTTTTCTTCGAGGTGCTGCGCTATCTCCTCCGCAAGATCCGTTTGCATCCGGCGACGACGCCGAAACCAATCCGACCAGGCCATGGCACTCCCCTATAATTCAGCCGCTAAGGTTCCACCGGCTTCAGCACCAGTGAGATCCCTTTCAACATCTGCTCGAAGCGCGATACCTCTTGCTCCAGGTACTTCTCCCCCGCCGGCGTAATCCGATAGGTCCGGATGCGCCGGTTCGTCGGGGAAATCTCCCACGCCGCTTTCACAAAGCGCCCCTTCAACAATCGCTGCAGCGCCGGATACAGCGACCCTTCTTCGACCTGCAGGAGATTCTCTGACCGGACCTTGACATGCTGCACCAGCGCATAGCCGTGCATCGGCTTCCACTTCAGCGTTTGGAGCACCATCATCTCCAGCGCACCGGGAAACAAATCACGCTGCTTTACACCTTGTTTAGCCGACACGAGACGACACCTTGTTCCTTAATGCCTCGAGCAAAATAGTATCAAAGAAATCGCCAAGCGCGACAGGGAATCCCGGGTTGACGGGACTAGACGTTTACCCTGTCCCGACGCCGCTTGCAAACCGCTGGTCCACCCGTCCTCACGGGATGAACGAACGGGATCCGGGAACCAGCCGGCAGCCACCTGTTTCGTCTTGCGGGCGCGTCGCGCGGCCGACGGGCTTGCTGGCGACGAAAAGGCTTGCCTAGACTAAGTCAACCCTTCCCATACTCACCCTGCACTCCCCGCAAGGTCGTCATCCTTTGTCTCCCGAACCATGGCGAGCCCTGCCAGCGTGAACACTGCCGACCCCGTCAGGTAATACCCCACAGACCGCAGCCCGTAGTTGCGAGCCAGCCACGTGGCGAGATAAGGCGCCAGCGACGCTCCCAGGATCCCGGCGAAGCTGAACGCGAGCGAGCTCCCGGTGTACCGTACCGCCGTCGGAAAAAGCTCCGACAACAGCGTTCCCAGGGGCCCATAGGTAAAGCCCATCAGCGTCAAGCCCAGCGCCAGCATCGCCAGCGCTCCGCCCGTCCCTGCCACGAACAGCGGCGCCAGCATGAACCCGTAAAGCCCGATGGCGACTGTGATCCAAAGCATCAGCCTGCGTCGCCCATGCTCCGCCAGGATCGCGGAAAGGGGAATGGTCACCGCAAAAAAGCCGATGCACCCCAGCTGCATCAAGAGGAACTGCGACCGGCTATAGCCGAGCACCGTGGTGCCCCACGACAACGCAAACACAATCATGAGGTAGAAGAGCACAAACGTCGCCAGGCACACGAGTACCCCCGCAACCAGCGCTCGCAGATGCCGACGCAGCACCGTCCCCATGGGGAACCGCACTGCCTCTCCACGCTCGAGCGCCGCCGCAAACACTGGCGGCGCCGAACTCGTCAGCCTCACCCACAGCCCCACCAAAACCAGCGCCGCGCTCGCCAGAAACGGCAGCCGCCACCCCCATGCAAAGAACTGCGCATCGGTCAGCTCCCGCGACAACACCAGAAACGCCCCACCCGACAGCAGGAAGCCTACCGGTGCGCCCAGTTGAGGGAACATCCCATACCAGGCCCGTCGCCCCGCAGGTGCATTTTCCGTTGCCAGCAGCAGCGGCGCCGCGAACCCGATCGACCGGTATGTCGGCAGCAGGCCGATCGCAACCGTCGAAGCTCCCATCGTCAGCAGCGCCAGCACCAGCGTCTTCTTGCGGCCGATCCGGTCGCCGAAATGCCCAAACAACGCCGAACCCACGGGTCGCGCAAGAAACGCGATCCCAAAGGTCGCCAGCGAAGCGAGCACCGCCGCCGCCGGGTCTGTCGCCGGGAAAAACAGTCGCGGAAAGGCCAGCACCGCCGCCGTCGCATAG
Organism: uncultured Acidobacteriaceae bacterium; assembly: GCA_964246065.1. Lineage (GTDB taxonomy): Bacteria > Acidobacteriota > Terriglobia > Terriglobales > Acidobacteriaceae > EB88. Next base: position 923 of record CAXTPL010000217.1, on the reverse strand, counting down.
ATATAAAAATCGAAAAACTCGATGCTCGTCCCGATCAAGCTCGCAAACAACACCTGCCCAGGCCTGTTGATCCGCGCCGCGCTTATGCCCGTTGCTTCTGTACTCAATGGCACTCCCTTCATCCCCGGCGGCAGCCATGGGCTTGCGCCCATACACAACGCGCGTCCCGCATGGAGAACTCCGCGCCCAGACTAAATGGGAGCCGCTCACTTGCTGCCGGAACAAGCCCTGATGCACCGAGCCCGGTGCATCAGGCGCGCGAATTCCCAAAATGCACGGAAGTACCGGTCCCGAAGTACCGCGCGAACGCAGTTCTGCCTTGTTCCTATAAAACCGAACGCTACACTCCCCAACATGAGCCTTGCCACCGTGCGAACCAACGTCCTCGAGAGCGCCGTGCACGCGCTCGATGCCCTGCCTGCGCGCCACCAACCGGCAACCCCACAGCACCTGCAAACGGGCCGCGAAGGCGAGCTGGCCGCCTTCTTCTACCTGCGCAAACAGGGCTACACCGTCGTCGCCCGCGGCTGGAAATCTCCGCGCGCCCCCGGCGATATCGACCTCATCGCCTGGGACGACGAAACCCTCTGCTTTGTGGAAGTAAAAACGCGCACCACGCACGACGTTGCCACCGCGGAGTCCGCAATCGACGAACACAAGCGGCGCACCCTGCGCAAGCTTGCCGGCTACTACGTCCGCAACCTGCCCGACGGCACCCCGGCCCGCTTTGATGTCGTAACTGTTTACCTTGAAGCAGGCGAGGACGGCGGCTCCAAAGCCACGCCGCAGATCGAGCTCTTTCGCAACGCCTTTGGCTGGATGGACCCGATTAATCGCTTCGGGGACTAAGCGCGCCGGGACAAGAACGTCCGCGCAGGGATCCCCCCGCGAGCGCAGCTCACTTGGCAAGGCTTCTGCACCAC
>CAXTPL010000216.1:2723-5269 GCA_964246065.1 uncultured Acidobacteriaceae bacterium | reverse complement strand
CTCCGTCGCCGACGCCGTGCTGCGGGGCGTGGACGTGGTGCTGTCCGGCCACACGCACGGCGGCCAGGTGCGGCTTCCCTTTCTGCCTGCCATGTTTCTCCCGCCGCTCGGCAAACGCTACGTAGAGGGCCACTTCAGGCTTGGCCGCACCCAGCTTTACGTCAATCGCGGCATCGGCGCCGTGGGTCTTCCGTTTCGCTTCAACTGCCCGCCGGAGATCACCGAGATTACCCTCCGACCTGCCTGAGTCCGTTCCCGCGCGCTTTGGGCGCAGGAGCGGCAGGTTTGAGCGGGTATACTGGAGGCGCCTGTGTGCGCGGTGCCGGAGACCCTCCTTTCCCGCCCCTCGCCCTGTTCGTCATCACTCGCGCGAAAGCCAGAAGGTCGACCTCGAATCCATGATCCGTTTTCTGCAGCAAAAAGACAGCCGCATCACCAAGGCCATCTTTATCGTCATCATCTCGGTTGCCTGCATCACCATGGTGATCACCCTGGTGCCCGGCATCTTCTCCGATAGCATCTCCACAGGCGCAACCTACGCGACCATCCGCGGCGGCAACGTATTTACCCGCATCTTCGGTTCCCCGGATGAGATCCTTACCTCCGACGTGCAGATGATGTCGCAGCGCCTGCTGCAGCGCCAGCAGCTCCCTGACTTTGTGCTGCCTTACATGATGCAGCGCGTGGGCCAGGGCCTGATCCAGCAGCAGGTCGAGCTCAATGAAGCCAAGCGCCTGGGCCTCACGGTCGGCGATGATGCAGTGCGCAGGTTCCTGCACACCGGCCCGCTTGGGGCTGCTCTCTTTCCAAACGGGCAATATATCGGCGATGCGCAATACGCGCAGCTCATCCAGGGCAACTTCAACATCTCGCGCGAAAAGTTCGAAAGCGAGGTCAAGAAGGAGATAGAAGAGAACCGCCTGCGCGACCTGGTTACGGGTGGCGTCACTGTTTCCGATGCCGAGGTCCGCGCCAGCTACATCACGCAAGCCACCAAGATCAAGTTCGACTACGCCGTGGTAAGCGCGGACGAGATCCGCAAAGGCATCAACCCCTCAGACGCCGACCTCGAGGTCTTTTTCAAGCAAAATGCGGCTCGCTACGCCCAGGCCGTTCCTGAGACCCGCAAGATCTCTTTCATCGCCTTCTCTGGCGGCGCCGCGCCCGGGGGCACACCTCCGGTCTCTGACGCCGAGGCGGAGCAGTATTATCAGCAGCACGCGCAGGAGTTCCACATAGACGACTCGGTGCGTGTGCGCCACATCCTGATCAAAGCCGATGCCGCCGGCGGCCCCCAGGCAGACGCAGCGGCCAAGGCCAAGGCACAGGGCATCCTTGACCAGCTGCACAAGGGCGGGGATTTCGCCAAGCTCGCCAGGGAAAACTCCGACGATCCCGGCTCCAAGGATCAAGGCGGAGAGCTTGGCCCGCTCAAGCGCGGCCAGACCGTACCGGAGTTCGACGCGGCCGCCTTTTCGCTCCCCGTGGGCCAGGTCTCGAACCTGGTCCATACCAAGTTCGGCTACCACATCCTCGAGGTAGAGGAAAAGCAGGTTGCGCATAACCGGCCCTTTGCGGAGGTCAAGACCCAGATTCTTGCCAAGCTGACCGAGGGGAAGGAAGCCGCGCAGCAACAGGCCTTTGCGCAGCAGCTGGCCGGTGAGGCCGCCAAGACAGGCCTCGACAAGACGGCAGCCGCGCACCATCTCCAGGTCCAAACCACCGATTACGTTCAGCAGGGCGGCACCATCCCGGCGCTGGCCGACAGCTCCAAGCTCCTGCTGCAGGCATTCAGCGCGGCCAAGGGGAGCGCGCCCCAGGTGGCCGCGACCGGCGACGGCTTTGCAGTGTTTTCCGTTACCGACATCAAGCCGGCGCACGCTCCGGAGTTTGCCGCCTACAAGGACCACATCCTGGCCGATTACCGCGAGCAGAAGGCCCCCCAAATGCTGGCCGCGAAGACCGCTGAGCTCGCCGCCCGGGCCAAGACGGACAACGACCTGGCCAAAGCCGCAAAAGAGGTCGGCGCCACCGTCAAGACCAGCGACCTGGTCGGCCGCACCGCCCAGGTTCCTGACCTCGGCGAACTCGCCACCACCGCACCCCAGCTCTTCGACCTCACCGTGGGCCAGCTCAGCGGACCCATCAACAGCGGACGCACCGGCATCGTCGCCAAGCTTGTCGACAAGCAGCAGCCGAGCGCTGACGATGTGGCCAAGAACCTGGAGCAAGCCCGCGAAGCCATGCTGACTGAGCGCCGGCAGGAGGTCTTTGCCGTCTTCGTCACCAGCCTTACGCAGACTTACCAGAAGCAGGGGCGGATTGTGCTGAACAAGGCTGCACAGCAGGTACCAGGCGGCGCACCCGGAGCACCAGGCGCACCCGGCCAGTAGAAGCGCTCCACTCGCAAGCAACCGTCGCCCGCCGCCTGGCTTCTCCTCAAGCGGCGGGCTTTTCTTTCCCCTTGCCCCCGCAGGATACCCCACACCAAGCAGTTCGGACGTTCTTCCGGTCGTATGCTTAACAATACCTACCTTACCAGCGCC
>CAXTPL010000216.1:1156-2713 GCA_964246065.1 uncultured Acidobacteriaceae bacterium | reverse complement strand
ATCGGCGACCTGGGCCCAGCGGCGTATGCCTTTGCCAACTTCCTCGCCTCCGCCGGTCAGCGTATCTGGCAGGTACTCCCGCTCAACCCGGTCGGCTACGGCAACTCGCCGTATGGAGCCATCTCGGCCTTTGCCGGCAACCCGTTGCTGGTTTCGCTGGACGTGCTGGCGGATTGGGGCTGGATACCCCATGCCCTGCTGCACTCTCTTGCCCCCGCGCACGCCGGCGCAGTCGACTTTGACGAGGTGGCTGCCAGCAAGCAGCCGCTGCTCGAAGAAGCGGCCCGCCACTTCCTTGCCGACCACAAAGCTGACCAGTGGGCGCGCTTTGAGCAGTACTGCCAAAAGGCAGCTCCCTGGCTCGATGACTACGCCGCCTACGTCGTGCTGCGCCGCACCTTTGACTCCCGGCTGTGGACCGACTGGCCCCCCGAGTACAAGCACCGCGAACCGGCTGCCATCAGTCGCCTGCAGTCCGAGCGCGCCGACGAGCTAGCCGTTGTTAAAGCCCTGCAGTTCGCCTTCGACGAGCAGTGGGCGCACCTTCGCGCATACTGCGCCGCTCGCGACATCAAGCTGATGGGCGACATCGCCATCTTTGTCTCGTTAGACAGCTCCGACGTTTGGACCCATCCCGACATCTTCGAACTGCGCGAAGACCTTTCGCCCATCCACGTTTCCGGGGTGCCGCCAGACTACTTTTCTGAGACCGGGCAGCGCTGGGGCAATCCGCTGTATCGCTGGGACAAGCTCGAGTCGCAGGGGTTTGACTGGTGGGTCGCTCGCGTTCGACGCGCCTCCGAGCTCTTCGACATGACCCGGCTCGACCACTTCCGCGGCTTCGAGGCTTTTTGGTCTATCCCGGGTGAAGACTCGACCGCTGTCAACGGCCGCTGGGTCAAGGCGCCCGGACACGCCCTGTTCACCACGCTGGAGCAGGCGCTCGGCACCCTGCCTTTCGTGGCCGAAGACCTTGGTGTGATCACCGCCGAAGTGGACGCGCTGCGCCGCGCCTTTTCCATGCCGGGCATGCGGATCCTCCAGTTCGGCTTTGGCGACCGCGGCGCGCACAACTACCTGCCGCATCGCTATGAGCCCAATACGGTGGTTTATACGGGCACCCATGACAACGACACCACGCTCGGCTGGTGGCAGAACGGCGCCACCCCAGCTGAAAAAGAAGCGGTGGAAACCTACCTCAGGCCCGGCAGCGATGGCGTTGTGTGGGCGCTTATCCGCGCGGCGATGAGCTCGGTTGCCGATACCTGCCTGATCCCGGTGCAGGACATCCTAGAGCTCGGGTCGGAGGCGCGGATGAACGTTCCTTCAGCCGCGCAGGGGAACTGGAGCTGGCGATGCCCGAGCGAACTGCTGTCGCTCGACATTGCTGAGAAGCTGTGTTCGCTGGTCGTGGTTACCGACCGCGATGGGGTGCCGACGGACCCACTGCCCACGCAAGCCGAAACCGAAGCACGGGAAGCCGCGGAAAAGCGGGAAAGCCCTAAATGAGAAAACGGCCCCACGCCCACCGGCCCGGGCGGCGGGGGCGACCAACCC
>CAXTPL010000216.1:0-1146 GCA_964246065.1 uncultured Acidobacteriaceae bacterium | reverse complement strand
AAACGCGGTAAAGCCATAAATCAGAAACCCCCGCCGGCGCAAAGCCTGGCGGCGTCGATGCAGACAACCGTCTGGTTTTTCCCCGAAGGCGCGCTACCAGACCCGATAAAAGTAGGGCGCCGGATAGGCGTAGTACGGTGCCGGGTAATACGGGTAGGGTGCGCGCACGTACATGGGCCGCTGCCGCAGGACGGGCTGCTGAGGGGCGCTCGCAGCCAGGCGCTCCGCTTCGTCATAGGGTACGGGCTGCACCGTAAGAGGAGCGGTAAGGTGGAACTGCAGCAGCGACTCCGCCGGCAGGTCGAGCCGCGGACCATGAGTCGCACCTGAGATGAGCGCGCCGCCCGTGCCTCCGGCGACCGCGCCAACCCCTGCACCGACTCCACCTCCGGCAAAGGCGCCGATCAGCGCTCCCACCGCAGCGCCGCCAACGGTATTGACAGCCGTATAGCCGGTCTTGCTCGGCCCCTGGCTGGTCCACACATCGCTTTCAATTGCATAGTTCCGGTCGCCAAGCGAGAGGGTGGTCAGTTTGAGATCGAGCTTGGGGCTGCCGCCAAACGCGCCGGCATTCTTAGCCTCAACCACCTGACCGGTCAGCACCGCGCCGCGCGGGATGGCAACTACCCCGTTCGCGTACAGGTCGCTCGCAGCCGTAAACTGCACAAACTCTCCGCCCTTCAACACCCCGGTGCTCAGCGGCTGGCTCGCCCGCACGCTGAGCAGCAGGCCCGGCTCAAGGGTCACGGGTCCGCTTGCATTTTGCCGCTGGGGCGTCACCCCTGGCAGGTAGGCCCGCGCAGGCTCAGGAGCGTACTGCCCGCTGCCTTGAGGGTAGGGTGCAGACTGCCCCGGGCGCGCCGCCGGGTAAGGTGATCCCTGCGGGGCACCGTATTGCCCGGGTTGCCCACCGGGATATCCCCCCTGCTCTTGCTGAGCCGACTGCTGCGGTGCGCTGGAGTCAGACGGGGGCGGCGGCGGCATGGTGGCCGCTTGCGCTGGAGCGTCGTTTGGCGGCGGAGCCGGAGGAGCAGCGCCTGCCTGCGCCACATCAGCGGCGCCTGAGGCAGGCGTGCTGGGGGCCGCCGTGCTGGGGGCCGCCGTGCTCGGGGCCGATGGGGTGCCGACGACGATGTTGTCATTGAT
>CAXTPL010000215.1:1016-5273 GCA_964246065.1 uncultured Acidobacteriaceae bacterium | reverse complement strand
TTCATGTTGTCGCGCAGGTAGTCGAAGCCGAACTCGTTGTTGGTGCCGTAGGTGATGTCGGCGCCGTAGGCGGCGCGGCGCTGCGCGTCATCCAGGTCGTGCACGATCACCCCGACCGTCAGGCCGAGAAACTCGTAAATCTTGCCCATCCACTCGGCGTCGCGCTTGGCCAAGTAATCGTTGACCGTAACTACGTGCACCCCGCGGCCGGTAAGCGCATTCAGGTAAACCGGCAGCGTTGCAACGAGCGTTTTTCCTTCGCCGGTGCGCATCTCGGCGATCTTGCCCTGGTGCAGCACCATGCCGCCGATCAGCTGTACGTCGAAGTGGCGCATGTTGACCACGCGCCGGCCAGCCTCGCGAACCACCGCGAAGGCCTCTGGCAGCAGTGCATCGAGCACACGCTTTTCCGCCTCGAGGATGCCGACGCGGCCTTCCTCATCGGCCTCGGAGAGCGCGCCGCGCGCTTCGGCGATCCGGGCGCGAAACTCCGAGGTTTTGGCCCGCAGCTGCTCGTCAGACAAGGCCTGCAGCGCGGGCTCAAAGGCCGCAATATCGTCGATAACCGGCAGCAGGCGCTTCACGGCGCGCTCATTGCTGGTGCCAAAAACCTTTGTCAGTACACTACCGATCAAGAGAAAACCCTCACCCGCTAGTGTAACCCGGCGCCGGGCGCGACGGGGCCGCGCCTCCCGGCGCCAGGCAGTCAGGCTAGCTTGGCCCTTCCAAACAGGTAGCCGAGCAAAAGAGTAATCAGGGGCAGAACCGTGCGGGTCACCATCAGGTCGAAGATAAAGCTCAGTGAGTCGCGGTACTGCTCGAGAACTACGCGATGCTGCTCAAGCGCGGCCTTGAGTTGATCTACGCTCAGCCCGGCCTCAGGAGGCGCTGGAGGCAGGTGGCGCAAATAATAAGTCAGCAGGATGCCGGCGAAGATGAGCACCCAAGCCCCAAAAAAAGGCGAGGAAGATAATACCCCAGCGCTCCAGGAAGGTAGGAGGGGCGGCAGAAACCTCGCCCGTGTTCACCGGTCGGATCTGCAGCTGTTCCAAAGGTGTAACTGCCGGTGTAACTGCCGGTGTAACTGCAGCTGTGACTGCTTCGCTCTCCGATGGCACGCTGTTGGTCTCCCCCGACCCTAAGGAAGAATAATCTCTTTGAGGACCTTACCGTCCTTGTCACTGATTGCGACTCGATGGCCCAGGTTGAGGTCCGAGGTTTGCGCCCGAAGGACCTGGTAGGTTGCCACGGCCTTCCGTATGGCATCTGCCTTGCTCCCGCCGTCGGCCAGGCTGATCAGCGTCTGGTCAAACTTGTCATCCATGTCGAGTGTGAACCTTGGCATAATCCATCTCCTAGAGTGACTGCTTTCCTACTGCAATTCTACTGCAATGCCGCCGATCCTCCTGCTACTTCGAGAGCTGTTGGATGAAGAATTTCGCCATGATGGCGAAGGCTTCCCGCGACTCCGGGAGGTCAATGTTGAGCCAGAAGGCATGCGGGAGGCCGTCAAACAAGACCATCTGCGTCGGCACCTCGTCGCGGCGCCAGGCTCGCTCCATATCGGCGGTGCCGGAGGCGAGAAAGTCGCGGCTGCTGGTGAGAAACAGCGTTGGAGGCAGCCCGTGCAGGTCGCCTCCGTTGGGCGAAAGAACGGGGTCATGCGGATCTTGCGTGCCGAAGTACTCGGACGGCTGCCGCGCCCCGGGGCTGGGTGGCGTGAGCGGGCCGGTAAAGCCGGTCAGGGTAAAGAGCGCGCCGGAGTCGCCCGTTGCGGCAAAGTCGCCGATGCCGGAGAAGACGCCGAGCGCGGCCGGCTCGGGCAGCCCCAGGTGCTTGATCTCTGCAGCCAGTTCCCCGGTCAAAATGGCGCCGGCCGAGGTGCCATAAATCACGATGTGCCGGGGCGCATAGGTCTTCAGCAGCTCCTTGTAGACGGCGATGGCATCGTCCAGTGCCGCCGGGAACTTGTTCTCAGGCGAAAGGCGATACAGCACCGAAACCACCCGGCTGCGCGTCATGTTGGCTATCGGGATCGACTCGGAATAGGAGCCTGAGTCGGAGTTGAAGCCACCGCCATGCACGCAAAGCAGCACCCGGTCGGTGTGGATAGGCTCGGGGCTCTTCCCGGGCCTAGGGGGTGCGGCGGCGCGCTGTTGCGCCTGCCCGGCGAGGGCGGAAAAATGCAGCGGCTGATCGGCCCGGCTCCCCGCGGTTGAGGAGCCGGGGCCGGCGACCGGGCCCACGGCCGCCTCGGGCAGCGGCTCCACATCATGCACCGGGATCCCGGCAATCCTTGTTTCTGTGATCTTGACCGGGTATAGGGCCAGCGACTGCTTGCCCGCCCCGTCCTGCCAGACCTGGGTCGCGGCGCGCCGCCGCAGGACGTCCGGGTCCATATTCCCGGCGTCGGTGCCCGGATGCCGGTAGGCGGCCGCTGCTTCGGCGCTCAGCACAGACGGCAGCGGCACAACGCGCGTGATGTGCGCGGTGCCCTCCGCATCGACCACGCTGGTGTCCGTCACGGGGCCCGGCGGCGGCGTAGCTGTCTGCGCGACAAGCACTGGGGAAACGGCAAGCAAGGCCGCGGCGAGCAGCAGGGGAGAACGACGGTGGGGCATCCTGAGCAATCCTCGCTGCCGATCATAAGCCATGGCCTGCAGGACGCGCCTGCCGAGCACGGCGGCGCGTGCCCTGGCGAGCAAGGCAGCGGCGCCTAACGCGCACGCGGGTGCGTGCGGTCGTAAACAGCCGCGACCTGCGAAACCGTGAGCTGGGTATAGCGCTGGGTGGTCGACAAGCGCTCATGGCCGAGCATCTCCTGGATGGCGCGCAGGTCCGCCCCTTCTTCAAGCATGTGCGTGCCAAAGGCATGGCGCAGGGTGTGCGGGTGCGTTTCAGCCGGGAGGCCGTGCGCGACGGCCAGCTGTTTCAAGATGCGGCCGACAGAGCGGGTCGTGATGCGGCTGCCCGGGCGTGGTTTGAGCGAAACCAGCAGCGGGGCAGCAGCCGGGCCGAACACACGTCCGTCGGCGGGAGATCCGGCGGAAGATCGAGGGGTAGATTCAGCGGGGTATGCACGGGGAGAGCGGGCAAGCGATGTTTGGGGAGACTCAGCGGCGGCTGTATGGGGAGAAAGAAGCTGCGCCCGCTCCGGCAAGTAGCGCGCCAGCGCTGCCTCCACTGCGCTCCCTATCGGCACATAGCGCTGCTTGCGTCCTTTACCCCGAACCAGCACTACATGGTTGTTGAGGTCGAGGTCGAGGAGGTTCAGGCCGGCGAGTTCGGCATTGCGGAGCCCGCAGCCGTAGAGCACCTCGAGGATCAGCGCGTCGCGGGCCGGCCACGCGCTGGCCGTCGGCGAGTTGTCGCTCGGCAAGGGTGTGCGAGGCTTGTTCTTTCGCGCCGCGCCCGTGCTTACCCGCTCGATGAGCCCGTTCATCTGCTCGGCAGTAGGCACACGCGGCAGGCGGCTTTGCCGCTTGGGAGTGGCGACAAGCAGCGCCACATTCTGCTCCACCAGCCCGGCTCGCGCCATCCACTTGAGCCAGGAGCGTACAGGCGCAAGGGCGCGCGCGATCGAGGCCTTTTGCAGTCCGGCAGCATGGAGGCTGCCCAGCCATGCGCGGATGTGCAGGTGCGTGATGGCGGTGGGCTCGGCCGCTGCCGGCAGCGAGCCCTCGGTCGCCAGCCAGCGGGCAAAGCCTGCCAGCTCGCGCCGGTAGGCGCGCAAGGTATGCTCGGAGGCTCCGCGGCTGTAGGCGAGCGCTTCGAGATATGCGGCGGCCAGGGTGTCCAGCCGGGTCGGCTCCCGCGGTTCCCCGGCTGCCGGGTCGGCTTGCCGCTCAGTCGCGCGCATCCGGTTTCCTTTGCTGCGTTGCCCGGCGCTGCTCGCGCGGGTGGTGCAGCCGATGCACCTCTTTGAGCCGGCCAAGAGCAACATGCGTATACACCTGCGTCGTGGCGATATCGGCATGCCCGAGCAGCGTTTGCACCGTGCGGAGGTCGGCCCCGTGGTCGACCATGTGCGTGGCAAAGCTGTGGCGCAGGGTGTGCGGGCTGGCGTGCGGGTTGACCGACTTCACGATGCAGTCGATCGCGCCACGGGTGAGCGGGCCGCCGCGCGTCGAAACGAAAAGCCGGTTGCGCACCAGCGAATGCCCGGCTTTGCTCCCGCGCAGCAAAATGGGACGTCCCCCTGCAAGGTAAGCACCCAGTGCGGCGCAGGCCTGTACGCCCAACGGCAAAAGCCGCTCC
>CAXTPL010000215.1:0-1006 GCA_964246065.1 uncultured Acidobacteriaceae bacterium | reverse complement strand
GCGCTCACCTCTGCCTCGGCGAGCGACCTGGGCAGAACCTTCCACCCGGCAGGCGAGTCGAGATGCAGCGTCGGGTCGTGGGTAATGCGGCCATCAAGCAGCAGCCAGCGATACAGGCCGCGCAGGCACGAAAGCTTGCGCGCGCAGGAGCGAGCGCTCACCCCGTGCTCCTGCAGGTGGCGGAGAAAGCCGGCAACCTCGGCTTTGCTCGCGGCGGGCAGCGCGACGCCCGCATGCTCGGCCAGATACTCTGAAAACTGCAGCAGGTCGCGCCCGTAAGCCTCGCAGGAGAGTGGCTGCAGGCCTTTTTCCACCTGCAAGTAGGTCCTGTACCCGCCAAGCAGCGCCAGGTCACGATCGTGGCTCTGCACCCGGATGCCCCGCTCGTCCATGCCTCCATTATCGTGGGGATCGGCGCTCGCGGAAGTAGCCAGCGATGTACCCTGCCCCCTTGAGGCGAGACTTACACTGGAAGCCCGAGGAGGGCAGATGCGGACGACCTGCGGCAGGCTGACGCGACCCGTGCCCATGTGGAAGCCCGCGCGTGGATTGCGGAGGTGCTGGCTACAAGGCCGCGCACGGCCGTGTTTGACTGCGACGGCACCCTGTGGGCGCCCGACTCCGGCTACGGCTTTATGCGCTGGAGCCTTGAGCAAGGGCTGGTCTCAGCCGAGCGGCGGCTGTGGCTTGAAGAACGTTATCGCCTGTACGAAGCAGGGGCGGTGGACGAGGCGACCATCTGCGGCGAGATGGTCCAGGTGTACGCCGGGCTCCCGGTTGCGGCGGTGCGCGCGGCCGCCCAAACCTTTGTGCAGGGTTTTGTCGAGCCGTTCCTCTTTCCCGCGTTGTTGTCGCTGGTCGAGGCGCTGGAGGCCGGCAGGGTCGAGCGCATCCTGCTGTCGCGCCCGGCCATCGAGGCGGGCGAGAGCCTGGGCTTCCTGCCCGGCGACATGAAGGAGAAGATGGCGCCGTACCTGCGCCCGCTCTACGACTGCCTGTCGGACAG
>CAXTPL010000214.1:4268-5292 GCA_964246065.1 uncultured Acidobacteriaceae bacterium | reverse complement strand
CGCCTGCGCGCGCTCGCCAAGGGGCTGGAGAAGGACCCGGCGCTCGACCGCGCCTTGGCCGCGCGGCGTGGCCAGCTCGGGCTCGGCCCGCGCCAGGCGCTCGAATGGAGCCCCGGCAGCCGCTCCGGCGATCTGGGCCGCGAGCTTACCGACCGCACGCGCACCCGCTCGGTCGCGCAGGCGCTGATAGATTCACTCGGGAGCGGTCGCAGCCGTGATGCCGGGCTCAGCCTGTGAGGAGGATGCGATGGACAACCAGGTGATCGAAACGCAGCCCGACGGGGACGCGGATGCGTTCGCGGCGTTCGAGCGGATGAGCGGGCAGCTCGCCATGCTCGCGGCTGCGGTAGAAGGGTTCGCCGGGCGGCAGGCGCGGATCGAGCAGCGCGACTACACCCAGGATCTGGCGCAGCTCGCTGAGCGCCAGGACAAGGTGGAGACCGCCCTTCGCACACTCGCCAGCCGGCCCGGCGTTCAGCTCACGCCCGACAGCTTTGCCGCGGAAATCGGCAAGGCCGCGATGACGTTGCGCGCGCCTGATCAGGCCGCGCTCACCTCTGCACAGGCGGCGATGGGCGACGCCCGCAGCGCGATGGCGGCCGTCGTCGTCGGCGCCCGCACAAAGCGGGAGCAGCGCGACGCGCTGATCTGGGCAGCGGTCGTTTCCATGGAATTAACCGCACTACTGCTTGCGCTCGCGCCGCTGCTGGTAAACGCGCTGTGGCCGGCGGCCGCCGAAGACCGTGCGGCGGTGATCCTACACAAGAACCGGTGGGAGGCCGGTATCGAGTTGATGGCGAGTGGCGACCCGGTGCGCTGGCGCCAGCTCGTCGACGCCGACACCTTTCAGCACGACACGGCACAGGCTGTTGCGGCCTGTCGGAACCGCGCCGACTTTGCCGCGCGACCGGTGCGCTGTTCGATCGAAATCGCACCGATGAAGGATCGAAAACCTTTGCTCACGGGACCATAAGAAGTGCCTATCCTACTGTGTGATGTGCGCCAAGCGCGGGCGCCCTTGCGC
>CAXTPL010000214.1:0-4196 GCA_964246065.1 uncultured Acidobacteriaceae bacterium | reverse complement strand
TCGAAACTCGCACCGAAACTCACCTCTCCGAACACAAGGTCCGACCCGATATTGCCGTTTACGTCGGCGGCCTGATCTGTGGCTACGTTGAGCTCAAGGCGCCGGGATTCGGAGCGGATGCGCCTAAACTCAAAGGCGATCACAACAAGAAGCAATGGGAGAAGCTCAAAGGGCTACCCAACCTAATTTACACGGACGGGCGGGATTGGGCGCTCTACCGGGCCGGTGAGCGCCCCGAAGGTCAGCCGATCGTTCGGCTGCACGATGATCCGACGGACAAAGGCAAGGGGGCCGTCGCAAAGGAGGACTCAGAAGGGCTAGAACGCCTATTTCGCAACTTTCTCGGCTGGGAGCCGATCGTTCCGCACAATCCATCCGGCCTTGCTAAATACCTCGCGCCGCTCACCCGTTTCCTGCGCTCCGAGGTCGAAAATGCACTTGGAGAGTCTGGATCCGCCGTCACACTGCTGGCCAGTGAATGGCGGCAATTCTTCTTTCCTGACGCCGATAGCGCTAAGTTCGCAGACGCCTACGCGCAGACCGTGACGTATGCCATGCTCCTTTCCCGTCTTTCCGGCGCAACCAAGCTGGACCCTGCCGAGGCTGCTAAGACGCTCGACAAGAACAATGGTCTTCTTGCACGAACGCTAGAACTCCTTGGTCAGGCCGACGCGCGCAAGGAACTGACCGTTGGCTTCGAGCTGCTGCAACGCTCTCTTGAGTCACTCAGCCCGCACGACTTCCTGAAATCGAAGCCTGACCTCTGGCTATATTTCTATGAAGATTTCCTCGCCGCCTACGACCCTAAGCTGCGCAAGGACTATGGTGTCTACTACACTCCCCGCGAGGTCGTGGAGCTGCAAGTGCGCCTCGCCAGTGAACTACTCGAAAAGCGGTTCGGCAAGAAGCTCGGCTTCGCTGATGATGGCGTCGTCTTCCTTGACCCCGCGGTTGGCACCGGCACCTATCCCGTTGCCGCCGTAAAGTACGGCCTGGAAAAGGTCAGTGCCCGATCCGGTCTCGGCGCCGTGCCTGCTCGCGCTCGTCAGATGGCTGAGAACATGCACGGATTCGAGATACTCGTCGGGCCCTATGCGGGTGCCCATCTGCGCCTGACGCAGGCTCTTGAAGGCGCACTCAACGCGGGGAAAGCTGCAGGTGACCCGGACGAGAAGCTGAGTAAACGACTCAATATCTATTTAGCCGATACGCTCGAAAGCCCGAACCCCGCTCCTCCGGGCGGCCTCGATCTGACGCACAAAGCACTAACCGCTGAACATGAAGCAGCGCGCAAAGTGAAGCAAGGGGGCGATGTTCTCGTATGTCTTGGCAATCCGCCCTATGATCGCCAGACTATCGAGGAAGGCGATACGACCACCCAGCGCAAGGGCGGCTGGGTTCGGTTCGGAGACCAAATGAAGGGGGCTGCGAAACAGGAGGAACAGGGCGAGCGCGCAATCTTTAAGGATTTTACCGACCCGGTGACAATGTCCGGGGCGGGTGTCCACCTCAAGAACATTTATAACGACTATGTATACTTCTGGCGGTGGGCGCTTTGGAGATTATTCGAACAGCAGAAATGCGGTGGGATCGTCACCTTCATTACCGCTTCCAGCTATCTGGCCGGACCCGGCTTTGTCGGGATGCGCGAGATCATGCGACGAACCTTCGATGAACTCTGGATTATCGACCTTGGAGGCGACAACCTCGGCGCACGCAAGACACCAAATGTGTTCAACATCCAAACGCCAGTCGCCATCGCGATAGGCGTGCGAGCGCCGAAACCATCGCCTGAAACGCCTGCGAAGGTCCACTACGCCAAAGTCGACGGCAGCACGCGGGAGGACAAGCTAGCTCAGTTAGAGGCCATCGCCGGTTTTGGTGAGATCGTCTGGCGTGATTGTCCTAGCGATTGGCACAAGCCATTTCTGCCTGCCGGCAAGGGAGACTACTCGGCTTGGCCAAGGATTGAAGACATCTTTCCATGGTCGCATTCCGGCGCGCAGTTTAAGCGCTCGTGGCCAATTGGTGAGTCAGAAGCGGTTTTGGCCGCGCGATATGCCCAGTTGGTTGCTGCGAAGCCCAATCAACGAAAATCTCTTTTCAAGGAGAGCCGTGACAGAAAGGTGACTTGGAAACCAGCAGACAAGTCGCTGATATCTGTTTTTGCGTTGACTCCGAAGACCTCGAAGCCATCGGTCTCGCGGTATAGCTTTCGCTCATTTGATCGCCAGTACGGTATCATAGACCCACGGTTTGGAGACTATCTTCGACGGGAGCTTCAAGAGACGCTGGGAGCACAATGCTTCTTTACTACATTGCTATCGACACCCTTAGGAGCTGGATCAGCTATTTCGGTGTGTGTGGATTTGCCTGATCTGCACCATTTTAGAGGCTCGTTTGGGGGTAAGGACATTACGCCCCTTTATCGGGACGCTGCCGGAACCGAGCCAAACGTGACCCGCGGATTGCTGGACGAGCTTAGAAAATCCTATGGCACTCCGCCTACGGCGGAAGACTTGGCCGCCTATGTTTATGCCGTCCTTGGCGGCCAGTCCTATACGCGCCGTTTCTGGAACGAGCTGGAGACCCCCGGCCCTCGCGTTCCTCTGACTAAGGATGGAATGACGTTTACCGCAGCAGCGAAGCTCGGTCGCAAACTGATCTGGCTGCACACCTATTCCGAACGCTTTCAAGGCGGGGCTCGAGGTGATGAAATCCCGCAGGGCAAGGCGACGACGATCAAGGGCGTTTCTGCCGACTCGGTGCGCTATCCCGAGGAGTATAGCTACGAACCAGCGACTCAGGAAATCACCGTTGGTGACGGCCGGTTTGGTCCGGTCACGCCCGACGTATGGGAGTTCGAGGTTTCGGGCCTCAAAATTGTGCAATCGTGGCTCGGATACCGGATGAAGAAGCGGGCAGGGAAAAAGTCCTCGCCCCTCGATGCCATTCGCCCTGAGCGCTGGACTGCTCGCATGAGCGATGAGCTTTTGGAGCTCCTGTGGGTTCTTGAGGCGACCTTGGCGATGGAGCCAGAGCTGGAAAAAGCCCTCGACAATGTCGTTGCCGGCGCGTGTTTTACCGAACTCGAACTGCCGAAACCCAAGCCCGACGAGCGTCGACCGCCAGGAGCGGCTGCTGGCAGTGGAGAGCTTCTTGAGCTCATGGAAGTAGAAGACGACGATGATGAGGATGATGATGAATAGTGGGATGCGATTGCGCCCATAGCAGCCTTTTGGTGCGCCTGTTTGCGAACAGCGCACTGACGGTCGTCAGCTGGCTCCGCCCCCATGAGCCTCATGACCGTTAGCTGCCTCAGGCTATCAGGAGACTGTATCGTAACCACGAGCTTCCTCCCGCATTCGTGCGCTGGGCGCAGCTCAGCGATTTGGACCGCCGCGTCTCACATCCCGTGTGGGGCAAAGTGTGGGCGCAGCTGCCGCGTACATATATAATACTGTTGTAACTCAATGGTTTACGTAACAACAATGGCGGACACCCTCTCCGCCAGTAGCCGATGCGGTCACGATGCTCGGGATCGGCCGATCGAAGGTCTATGAGTTGATCGGTGCCGGTGAGCTCGAGATGGCACGGGTCGGCGAGCTGGCGATCGCGGATGCGGTCGTTCTGCTCGGCCTCAGCGGACGTCACGTCTTCCGACAGCTCGACCGGTTATGGGTCGATGGTGTCGCCAGCCTAGCGCGGCGTCGTCGCGGCCGGCCGAGCAGCCGGCGTCTGCCCGATGAGCTGCGGACCGCGGCAATGGCGCTGGTCCGCGCGCAATATCACGACTTCGGCCTGACCTTGCCGCCGAAAAGCTGGCCGGGCTGCACGACATCCACGTCTCGAGGGAGAGGCGGCGCAAGCTGATGATCGAGGCCAGTCTGTGGGTCGATCGGCGCGCGCACCGCGCGCGGACCTATCAGCCGAGCTACCGGCGGGACTGCCTCGGCGAGCTGATCCAGATCGACGGCGGCACGTACTGGGTGGTTCGAGAATCGTGGTCCGCGGACGTCGCTGGTGGTGTTCATCGACGATGCGACGAGCCGGCTGATGCAGCTCAGCATGGTGCCGACCGCGAGCGCGTTCGCTTATCTGCAGGCGACGCGGGCGTACATCGAGGCGCACGGCAAGCCCGTTGCCTTCGAGTCCGACAAGCACAGTACAGTGCGGCAGGCGGCACGTTGCGCGTG
>CAXTPL010000213.1:0-5482 GCA_964246065.1 uncultured Acidobacteriaceae bacterium | reverse complement strand
ACATCCCCGGGGATTGGGCGGCGCCCGCCGCAGCGAATCCTCTGCAGCCTTTGTGTCTTGCTTTCAACATCCCCGTCCACGCAGGTGGACTGAAGGCGGACTACGAAGTTGAGCATTCTTACGGAAGACGTTCTCGTCGCCGAGCCCCTCGCCGACCCCCAAGACCTGCCCGCTCCCCTAGGCACGGCCTGCGCGCTTGAAAACTACCTCGAGCTGCCTGACAACACCATGGATGCCCGGATCGCCGCTGCGCGCGAAAAACTAGGCAGCACCGCCATCCTGCTCGGCCATCACTACCAGCGCGACGAGGTGATCCGCTTCGCCGACTTTACCGGCGACAGCTACAAGCTTTCGCAGGTCGCCGCGGCCACCGATGCGCGCTACCTGGTCTTTTGCGGTGTCCACTTCATGGCGGAAAGCGCCGACATACTCGGCCGCACCGATATCGCAGGCGGCCAGCAGGTCATCCTGCCTGACCTCAATGCCGGCTGCTCCATGGCCGATATGGCTGAGATCGGCCAGGTAGAGGACTGCTGGGACGCGCTGATGGCTTCCGGCCTCAACCCGGGCGACATCCTGCCGATCACCTATATGAACTCCACTGCCGCCATCAAGGCGTTCTGTGGCGAGCGCGGTGGGCTGGTCTGCACCTCCTCCAATGCACGCCAGGCTTTTGACTGGGCATTTGCTTGCGCCGGAAAGATCCTCTTCTTGCCCGACCAGCATCTGGGGCGCAACACCGGGTCCGCGATGGGCATCCCCATGGCAGACATGGTCGTCTACGATCCCTACCAGATCAATGGCGGCCTCACCCCGGCGCGGCTCCAGGCTGCCAAGGTCATCCTTTGGAAGGGACATTGCTCGGTGCATCAGCGCTTTCTGCCCGATCACGTCGACGCGGTTCGCGCCAGGTACCCCGGCATACAGGTCATCGTGCACCCGGAGTGCCGCTGGGAGGTTTGCCAGAAGGCCGACGCTACCGGCTCGACTGAGCGGCTCATCAAGCTTGTTGAAGACGCGCCGGAAGGCTCGTCGTTTGCCATCGGCACTGAGATCCATCTCGTCAACCGGCTCGCCAGGCGATTTGCGCCGCTGGGCAAAAAGGTGATCACACTCGACGACACCGGTTGCTTATGCACCACCATGTATCGCATCAGCCCGCAACATCTGTGCTGGGTCCTTGAGAACCTTGTGCAAGGACGCGTCGTGAACCAGATCAAGGTCAAGGAAGATGTCAAGCACTGGGCGCGGGTGGCGCTGGATCGGATGCTCGACATCCAGGCGTAAAACCGAAAAGGCTTCCCCTCACCAAGCTAGGCGCCGCTGCAATCGGAGCGCGGCGCCGCCTTGCTGATGGGGAGCCGCCGCAAACCCAGCGCGCCGCAAACCAAGCGCGCCGTAAACTAAGCCCGCCGCAACCCAAGCGCGCCGCAAGTTAGGCCGGCCGCCGTGGTGATGGGTGCGTCTTCTTGCCTGCTCCCTCCCTTTTTTGCCGGCTGGCCCAGCGGGCGCGTTGCTCCCTGCAAACAGAGCGTCACGCGTTGGTGCCATGGCCTACTCTGCAGCTTCTCCCCGTTATCCCCCCGTTATTTTAAGTATCTTCGCAGCCTGGCTCCACTTACTGGCTCCACTTAGCCCCGTACGCTCTCCATGGCGGCTGTCGCGGTTCCGGTAAAGCTTGCGTGAACGGCAATCCACAAGACAACCTTCGTGCGTTTTTAGACTCTTATCAAGGGAAGCCTGAGCAAGCGGGAGTGAGCTGCAGGTATCGACCCGAACGCCACTTCCTTCCCCCCAACCTCCAAGCGCAACCGTCGCCTGCCTTGTTTTTTGCAAGCAGGTCTACTCTTCGGTGCGCACCGAATCGGCACCTTTTTCTTAAGGAGACGCACCTATGGCAAACACAATGACAGGTACAGTGGTCGGCTATTTCTCGACGCAGGCACAGGCAGAAACAGCCGTCAGCGCACTGAAGTCCGCAGGCTTCCAGTCCAATCAGATCGGTATTGCGCTGGCAAACGAGAGCGGCGCGGGCTACCAGGGGTCGAGCGCATCTACCACTGGTTCAGCGACTGGCTCCACCGCCGGCTCGACGCAGGGCACCAGCGGCATCGCTGCCAAGACGGAAAATGCCTGGGAGCGCTTCAAGAGCTTCTTTGACTCAAGCGACGTCGAACCTTACGCCGATGAGAACGCACGCGGCTCAGTCGAGTCCCATGAGATCACGGGCGCACATGCCTATGATCACGACGACTTTTCGCAGTCGCTTTCCGGCATGAACGTGCCGCAGGATCGATCGAAGTACTTCAGCCATCGCATTGGATCGGGCGCGCAGGGCGCGGTGGTCACGGTTTCGGCGACCGGTCGCGAGCAGGAAGCAGAAGCGATCCTGGAGCAGAACGGCGGCGACATCGGCGCAGATACCACCGGGTACGACTACAACACGCCCCCGGCCGCTGCCGCCTCCACTGAGCCGAAGCATATTCAACTTCTCGGCGAGGTGCTTCGCGTCCAAAAGGAACGCATCAGCCGCGGCGAAGTGCGCATCCGCAAAGAAGTAGTCACCGAGCAGCAGACGATCCAGGTGCCGGTCACCCGCGAGGAGCTCGTGATCGAGCGCATTCCGGTGAGCGGAACCACCCCGGTCGCCGGCCAGATCGGTGCCGAAAGCGAGATTCGCATCCCGCTTAGCGAGGAGCGGGCCTACGCTGACAAGCAGACGGTCGTGCGTGAAGAGATCGCCGTCGGCAAGCGCTCGATTGAAGGCATCCAGCAGGTGGGCGACAGCGTTCGCCACGAAGAACTGGAAGTGGAAGACTCGACGACTGCCCGCCAAAAGTGAGGCTGCGTTCGTTTCACAGTGAACGGGTCCCGCAGAGGGACCCGTTTTCTTTTGCCCTCATGCTTTCTCGAAGCGCGTAATATGTACACGAATTAAGGAGCATGTATCACACGGCCACCCCTGATCTGCGAAGCGCATCTGTCTTTCATGAAGAGCTTGATGTGAGTCAAGCCCAGCAATGACCAGGGTGCGCATCAAGAATGGCCCGCTGTTCCCGATTTGGTACGCGACGTGCTACATATATCAGCGTATGGACGAGACGCAAGGCCTCCTTTCCTAGGTTTGTCGCAACAGGAGGGTACATAAAAGATGAACAACACAATGATTAAACCCGCCGGAACACATTTGAAGCTGCTCGCTGCCGCAGCCTTGGCCGCTGGCTTGTCCTTGCCGGCTTTGGCACAGAGCAGCAATGGAGCCGCGCAGCCGGCACAGGTCAATACAGGCGTAACCAGTGGCTCGCAGTCGTCCAACGCAAGTGGCAGCATCTCCGCCGACGATCAAAGCACCTATGCCACCGGCAAGCCGTTGTCGACGCAATCCAAAGAAGGTTTCTGGGGACACATGAACCCGCTCGCCCGCAAAAAGTGGGTAAAGCGGCAGATGGACCCCGTCAAAGATCGTTTGAACGAGCTCGACCAGCTCCAGGCCAAGAATGCGAACGATATCCACAGCCTGGACGCTCGCACCGCGGCAGGGATTCACCAGGCGCAGTCTACCGCTGACCAGGCCAACCAGACGGCGCAAGGAGCAACCACGACCGCCGGTCAGGCCCAGCAGCTCGCCCAGCAGGCAAGCGGCAAGGCTGACAAGCTGAACTCCACTGTTGCCAATCTGGATCAGTACCAGAAGGTAAATGACACCGAACTGCTCTTCCGCCCGGGCCAGACCGCCCTCAACGCGAAAGCCAAAGAGGCGCTCGACCAGGTAGCCACGCAGCTGCAGGGGCAGAAGGGTTACGTGGTGGAGGTGGAAGGCTACTCGCGGACCCGTGGGCAGGCCGGCATCGCCAGCTCCCAGCATATGGCGGAGGCGGTGGTTCGCTACCTCGTGACGGAGCACCAGATCCCCGTGTACCGCATCCACCAGCTGGCACTGGGGAATGCGCCCGTGCAGGACGCGTCCACGTCCGGCGGCACGACCGCTCCGCGTACCGGCAATGCCGTGCGGGTGAGCGTGATGCAGAACAGTTTAGCGGTTGCGAACCCGCCGGCAACGCCGGGCACGGGTTCCGGGCAGGCTACGCAGTAGCCTACGCCATACCGCGCACCGACTCTCGGCCAAAACGAGAGAACCAAGGCAGACTGGCCCCTCCGAAAGAGGGGCCCTTTTTTTAAGAGGGCCTTTTTTTGCGCCGGCCGCGCGTGGCTGCAGCTGGTGGTTGGCGATTGGGACCGGCGGACGCACTTTGCGCGCCGTACAGCCTTGACCTGCCTGCGCCGCGGGCACGGTAGGTTCGCATCGAAGCAATGGGCGCGCCCTGCGCAAGGGCGGACTTGGCTTTAGCCGGCGCGCCGAGGCGCAAGCTCATGGATTGCAAGCAGATTCTCAAGCAACGGGTTCAGCCGATCCAGCCGAAGCGCATTCGCCCCATCCGACTTGGCCGCGGCCGGGTCGTCATGCACCTCCAGAAAGAGCCCATCGACCCCCGCGGCGACGGCCGCTCGCGCAAGCACCGGGATGAACTCCGGTTGGCCTCCGGAAACGCCGTTGTTTACTGAAGGCATCTGGATGGAGTGCGTGCCGTCGAAGACCACAGGCGCCAGTGGTCGCATGATGGCAAGCGAGCGCATATCGACCACGAGGTTGCCGTAGCCGAAGGTCGTGCCCCGCTCGGTGAGCGAGATGCGCGGATTGCCGGTCGACTGAATCTTCTCGACGGCGTAGCGCATGTCCCCTGGTGCGACGAACTGGCCTTTTTTTACGTTGACTGCGCGACTGGTCTGCCCGGCTGCGACCAGCAGGTCGGTCTGGCGGCAAAGAAATGCAGGAATCTGTAGCACGTCCACACCCTCGGCAGCGATGGCGCAATGGCCTGGCTCGTGCACATCGGTGAGAGTAGGGAGCTGGTTGGTTTCGCGAATCACCCGCAGGATGCGCGTGCCTTCGACCAGCCCCGGCCCCCGGAAGCTGGTCACCGAGGTGCGGTTAGCCTTGTCGTAGCTCGCCTTGAAGATGAACGGGATGCAGAGGTCCGCGGTCAAGCGTTGAAGCGCGTCAGCCATGCGCCGGGCGTGCGCTTCTGACTCGATCACGCATGGGCCCGCGATGAGAAACAGGCGCCCATCGCCGACCGCCAGGGGCCCGATGTGAAATGCAGGGATCATGGCTCGATGAGAACACACAGCACAGAGGCGGGCCAAGGCGACCGGGAGCCATCAGCCCTGGACGGCAGTGGGTCTCAGGCAGGCTGCCCATCCGGCGTAAACCGGTAGCCCACCCAGGGCTCGTTGCGGATATAGCGCGGCTCCGCAGTGGTTTCGATCTTGCGGCGAAGCTGCGCGACCAGCACCCGGAGATACTCGGGCTGATCGTCGCCGGCCGGACCCCAAACCGCCCGCAGCAGCGCTTTATGGGTGTGCACCCGGCCCGGATGCCGCGCCAAGTGCAGCAGCAGGTCAAACTCTTTCGGAGTAAGGT
>CAXTPL010000212.1:5325-5547 GCA_964246065.1 uncultured Acidobacteriaceae bacterium | reverse complement strand
CGCCAAAGATGTATTGCTGGACGCAGTAAAAAAGTTCTCCGGTACAGTCATCTTTGTCTCGCATGACCGCTACTTTATTGACGCAGCCGCCACGCGCGTTTTTGAAGTAGAAAGCGGCCACGTGCACGTGTACCCGGGCAACTACGAAGACTACCTTTACCGCAAGGGGGTGGCCGTCCAGCCGGGCGGTGACGCGCTGGCGGGCGAATTGCATGCCCAGCG
>CAXTPL010000212.1:4463-5315 GCA_964246065.1 uncultured Acidobacteriaceae bacterium | reverse complement strand
GTGCAGGCACAAAGGCTCGCAAGCTCAACCCCATCAAGCTGAAACAGATGCAGGAGCGCCTCCAATGTGTCGAGGAGGAGATACCACGCTGTGAGTCGGCGATCGCTGCCACGGAAGGCTCGCTGGGCAATTACGTCAGCGCGGAAGAGACGCAGCGGCTTGCCGCATTGCTTGGGAACCTGCGCGAGCAGCATGGCTCGCTGAGCATGGAGTGGGAGGAGCTGATGCTGCAGTTGGAAGAGCAGGGGGCCTGAGTGCGCGCCGCCCTTGTCGCCTGGTGGAACGGCGTGCGATGTGGCGGCCGGTAGCGTCATGTTTCGGTGTGCTGATCCAGCCGCATTTCTCTCAGGCATAATCCTTGCATGACACCTTTGTGGAAGCCGGCGAGCTGGGCCGAGCGCCTGCTGGAGCTGGAAGCTCGCTCGGGCGAGATGAAGGAAGCACCCCTGCGGCGCGATGTGCGCTCACTGGGCATGCTGCTGGGCGAGGTTCTGCGGGAGCAGGCCGGCGAGGCGCTCTTCGACCAGGTGGAGCAGCTGCGCCAGCTCGCGATCCGCCGCCGCGAAGCGCAGGACGAGGCCCGAACCAAGGGGACTGCCTTGCATGAGGCCGAGCAGTTGATGCAGCAGGCAGTGCTTACCGTCAGCCAGTTGCCGGTCAAGGAGGCCGAGCAGCTGTCCCGCGCGTTTTCTTTTTATTTTGAGTTGACCAACCTGGCGGAGACGAATCACCGCAAGCGCAGGCGCATCTCTGCCCAGCTTTCGGGCGAGGCTGCCCGTCAGCGCGGATCGCTGCGCGGTACGCTCCGCGCCATGAGGCAGGCCGGCATCCCGGTTGAAGAAGCGATGCGCC